>DATKCN010000124.1:0-16299 GCA_035513175.1 Thermomicrobiales bacterium | reverse complement strand
CCCTTCGCGTGTTTCGCCCGCCTCGATGGCCCCGTAGGTAAGCTCCGGGCCAAACGTTTGGAGGGCGTAGGTGCTCGCGAGGTTCTGGCCGTCGGCAAGTCGCATCGACCACAGACCGGTGTTGACGACCTCGTCGCTCGTCGCTTCCATCGTGACCTCCAGCGCCCAGAACTTTTCACCTTCCGTTGGCGGGATCAGAATGTTCGTCACCTCAGGGTCGTCGAGGATGCCGATGATGGTCACCCGCACCGTGCCCTCGTTGTCAGTGCCCGCCGTCGCCGGGTCGGGGTCTTCCGAGCGCACCTCAACGGAACTGCCGACCGCCAGCGGCGCGCGCGTCGCTTCAGTTGATGAGCTGTCGCTGTCATCTTCGGTTGCCTCCGCGTCGTCGGATTCGTCCTCGGCGCCGGTCCCGCTGGCAGTGGTGGCAGCCGGGGATGGGGACGAGCCGTTAGCGTCGTCGTCGTTGCCGCCACAGGCTGCGACGAGGGACAGGACGACAATGACCAGGACGAGACGTGCTGCGTAGCGCATGGCGGTCCTTCTCTCGTTCGACTCGCGATGCTCCCGAAGCAATGGCCGCGAACACACGAGGCGCGCCGCAGCGTCGCAAACAATATCGGATTCCTTGCCGGAAGACAATTTCCCTGAAGGCGAATGCGTCATCGACGATGCCCAACCGACCGGCGCTGAGGGTTGACAGGCGGCTACATCCTGCCGCGTGTCTTCAACAACGCCTCGCCGACCACCAGCAGCAGGTCAACGATCGTTCCGGTCGGGTCCTCGTCCTGCCCGGCTTCGCGTTCCGCCAGCGTGCGCGCCCACAGGACGTTGTCGTGCAGCGGCACGTTGACGCCCGGCAGGACCAGGTTGGGGTCGCCCAGGAGGACGGCGAAGCAGTGCGGGCACTCCGTATCGTCGGGAGTGACGGGCTGGTCGCACCATGGGCACTCCGTGAGGACCGTCGGTGCCTGCGGTTGCTCGACGGCAGGCGCTTCCGGCTCGATCAGCAGTTGGCGCAGCAGGGTCGCGCCGCAATCGGGGCAGACGCCGTCGTCGGCAGGGTGCTCGACGCCGCACCACTGACACAGCGCCAGAAGCGCGGCAGCAGGCTCAGGCTGTTGGATCGTGTCATCCTCGAAGAGGTCGAGCGGCATGCTGTCGATCATGGGCGCGGCCCTGGCTCGATGGGACGTTGCATCGACGCTACCGCCCGGACCAGATCACCACGCCGCCGATGCCGCCGACGAGCAGACCGGTCAGCATGCCGAAGAACCCGCCCATGGGGCGCAGGTCTCCCGAGTCTTCCACCGGGGTTCCGGTGAAGCTTTCGATCACCCCGGCCAGCAATGGGCCGGCGAGCCAGCCGAGGAAGCCGCACACCAGCACCGCGATGACCGCGAGCTTGATCGTCTGCATCTGGCGGTTTTCCGCCTCCTGCACGGTCAACTGCTTGCGGCTCCCCGTGACTGGAGCGTCGACGACGAGCGACTCATCGTCTCGCCAGGGGGCGATAACCGACGTCTCGTCAAAGACCGTGACGGACAACGCATCGACGGCTGGCGCCGGCTCAGGCTCCGGAGTGCTGAAGACCGGATCGGGCACGCCCGGCGAGCCACATGTCGGGCACAGCGTGACCCCCGGCTTGAGCGGGACCGAGCACCACTGGCAGCGCAGCATCTCGCGCGGCGGCCCGGGAAGCGGACCGCCGCCGTGGAGCACGTTCGACCGGTCAGGCGGGTCTGCTGGGGACGAAGGCGGTCGCTGAACGGGCATGTGGTGTGGACCTCTCAGGGCGTCCGCTGGACAGGCTGCCCGCCGAACGGTCGCGCGAATATGTTGCACTGTTCATAAGGCCCGCGTGGGGGTCGGCACAAGGGACCGAAAGTCCTGATCGCGCGCGCGGATCGATTCTTCGAGCGCGAGCTGCCTCGCGTGGCCGGCCGATCCAGCCGCGTCAGCGGTCGATGTCGGGCGCGGGCGGGGAGCCTGCCAGCGCCATCGTCTCCGCCAGCTCGGCGGGAGTGATGATCGCCAGATCGCCGGGCATCGTCAGCTTGAGCGCGGCCAGCGCCACTCCCGCCTGCAGCGCGGCGGCCATGCCGTCCCGGTTGCCCAGCCAGCGGCTCAGGAAGCCTGCCGCGAACGCGTCGCCCGCGCCTACCGGATCGACGACGGTGACCGGGACCGCGCGCTGCAACGTGATGTCCCCGGCGCGGGTCATAGCGAGTGCTCCGTCGGCCGCCAGCGTGACAACCACGCTCTCCGCCGCCGACCGGTCCAGCAGCGCGCGGGCGACTTCCTCCGGCGCGCCTGCCAGACCCCAGATCGTCGCCGCGTCGCTCGCTCCGCACAGCAGCAGCGTCGCGCGGTCCAGCAGCGGGGCCAGGCCGGCGGCCGCCGCGTCCGGCGGCCAGAGGCGAGCGCGGTAATTGACGTCCAGCACGATTGGAATGCCGGCCCGCGCTGCGGCGCCCGCCAGCCGGTGGCAGACGGCGGCGCAGCCGGGGGACAACGCCGGGGTGACGCCGGTCAGGTGCAGCGCCCCGGCCCGCTCGACGATCGCGTAGTTGATCGCGTCGGGATCGACGCGCGACACGGCGGAGTCGACGCGGTCGTACAGCACCCGCGTTGGCCGGGGTGGCACGCCGGGATCGAGAAAGTACACTCCCGCGCGGTCTCTATCGGACCAGATGACGTGGGTTGTGTCGACGCCATGGCGCCGTAATTCGGCGTCCACGCGGCGGCCGAGCGTGTTGTCAGGCAGCGCCGACAGCCAGGCCACCCGCAGGCCCAGCCGCGCCAGCGCGACAGCCACGTTCGCCTCGGTCCCGCCGATGGCCAGGTCGAGCGTCGTCGCCTCCTCCAGGCGCTTGCCGCCGCTGGCGCTGAGGCGGATCATCGTCTCGCCGAAGGTGACCAGATCGTGCCCGCGCTGATCGCCGTCAACGGCCCTCGGCATGGCTAGTCGCCCGCCAGCGTCCGAGATGACGCCGCGGCGCGGCCGCGTTCACCGGCGCCGGCCACAATGGCCGAGGTCAGATCCGTGGACCACTGGTGGCTCTTCTTCACGACCCGCATGCAGACGGAGGTCTCGATGCGGTCGATGCCGTCGACGTGCGCCAGCCGATCGGCGACGAATGCGAACATCTCCTCCTGGTTGTGGAACGAGGCGGTGAAGATGATGTCGCCCGCTCCGGCGGTGATCGCCAGCCACATGACTTCCGCCATGGCGGCGATCTCGTCCGCGACTGCCACGAACAGCCGGGGCGTCACCTGCACCGATATCACCGCCGTCAGCGCGTAGCCCAGATGCTCGGGGTCGACCGAGGCCGCGATCTTCAGGATGCCGCTGTCGGTGAGCCTGCGCACCCGGTAGCGCACCGTCGCCTCTGGCACGTCCAGGCGCCGCGCCACCTCGCGGTTCGAGCGTCGCCCCTCCTCGCGCAACAGCTCGATAATCTGGCGGTCGAGGTCGTCCGGTTGGATCATTGGGCGTGGCCGGTGCTGGGCGGTCTCGCCGGGCTTGCTGTTGGCGCCGCGTCGCCGGCCGCTCCGGCCTGGCTCACGGCTGTCGTCCCCTCCGCGGCGTGTCCCCGTGCGGGACGGCTGCTCATCACTCATCTCACTCAACATTCATCTTCAATGCGAGGCAGCCGCGCCACCCTGGCGCGTGCGTCGCCGTTCAGGACCGGCAACACAGTCATTATCCATGCGCGCGCCACCTCGGGTCACCCTGGCGTTGCGGCCCGGGCGCCGGCCGGCTTCGGATTGTTTCGTTCACCAACCGTGTAGGGGTTCTCCCAGGCGATTCCGCCGTGGCTGAAACGGTCCGGATCGAACGGATCCAGGTCGTATTCGCACCGGCCGTCAACGATTAACTGAGCGATCGCCTTGCCGGCCGCGCAGGTCCACCCGAACCCGCCGCCGTTGTAGCCGGCCGTGACGAACATGCCGCGCGCAGAGCCGTGCGCGCCGATCAGCGGCAGACCGTCGGCGGTAAAGCCCATGATCCCCGCCCACGCCCGCACGACCCGCACGTTGCCGACCTTGGGGAAGATGCCCGCCAGGCAACCGGCGATGCCGGACAGCACCGGCAGCGTGACCTTTTCCTCATAGTGGCCCAGACCCTCGTCCTCGTCGAGCCGCCGGAAGCCGCCGCACAGCAGCTGACCGGTCGCCGTCTGGCGCCCGTACTCCTTGTCGAAGTTCGTGCCAAACGGCATCGGCAGCACCGGCCCGACCGGCTGCGTCACCAGAATCTGCCCGCGCGCGGGAACCACGGAGCCACGCGGCAGGTCGGGCAACAGCGTCGGCGTCCAGGCGTTCGTCGCCAGCACGACGGTGTCCGTCTCGATCGTCCCGCGCGCCGTGCGCACGCCGGTGACGACGCCATTGCCGTGCAACACCTCGACGGCCGGGGTCCACGGGAAGATGCCGGCGCCCAGCCGCCGGGCGCCGTTGGCCAGCGCATGCACCAGGCTGAACGGCCACAGGTGCCCGCTGTTGCGGCTGAGGCGGGCTCCCAGCACCGAGTCCGCCACCGGCATCAGCTCGCGCAGCTCGTAACGGTCGAGCAGCTCGGCGGCGACACCGTTGGCCTGCAAGCCACGCACGGTGGCGTCGAGGTGCTGCCACTGCTCCTCGGTGGTCGCGATGTCGACGCTGCCGGTGAGGCGCAGCGAGAAGTCCTCGCCAAGCTCGGCGGGCAGCTCGTCGCGTATGAGGCGCAGGTTCTCGCTGGAGAGCCGGTAAACCGCCTGCCCGACGCGCGTGTGCATGGCCGAACCGCTGCCGGTCACGCCCGCGTTGCGGCCTGACGCCCCGGAGCAGATGCCGCGCATCTCAAGCAGCGCCACCTGCCTGCCACGCTTGCTGAGCTGGTACGCGACCGCGCACCCGGCCACTCCACCACCGATGACGACCACGTCCGCGCGCGCCGGCAGGGACGCTGCCCCGTCGACCGTGCTGTCCGATCCGTCCAGCGCGCGATCGACATGCTGCCGCACCTGGCCTGCCTTCCCCATCAGCCGCCGTTCGCGAGCCTGTCGCTGTGCCGCCGGCTGATGATAGCAACAATGGCGGGCCGCGGGACGTGGGATGGCGCCGCTACCAGTTGACCGCGAACAGCCCATCCCAAACGACATCCCACGCGGCGCCTGCCAGCCCGAACGCGAAGATCAGCAGCATGATCACGACCGCGAACGTCGCGGTCATCAGCATCAATTGACGGACGGCGGAACGGTATGCCCGGCGCTGCGTCCGCGCCGTGCTCCGGGATGTCGGGCGTGGACGCGCGCCCAGCGGATCGCCGCGGCCGGGGGCGTTGCCGGTGTAGCGCTGCATCAGCGCGTCGGAGACGGCCGTGGCCCGGAACCGTTCGTCGTACACCCTGCGGGCGTCCGGGCGGGAGAGCACGGCGTAGGCGGCGTTGATCAGTTTCGCGCGCTCCTCAGCCTTCGCGCGCGCCAGCGGCTCCTGGAAGTTGTCCGGGTGCGTCACGCGCATCAATGTGCGGTAGGCGCGCGTAATGTCCTCCGCCGTCGCGCCGGAGGCGACGTCGAGCACCTGATAGTAGTTGACGCTGGTGTCGATGCGGGTGCGTGAGGCCGCCAACGGCTCGTGCCTTCGGGTCCGCGTCAGACAAGGCTCGCCCGCGCCTGCCTGGCGCGGGCTCGGCAAAGTGTAGCGCACGGGTGTTGGGAGACGTGGCTAGGCGACCGTCGTTGCGAGTGTCCGTGCCCGTTCCAGCTCCGGTCGGTCTTCCAGGCGCTACACCGCCGTCGCGGTCGTCGCATTGAATCGCTCATTCGCCGGGCAAGTGACGGCAGGCGATCGGGCCCGGCGGTTGGCAGAGATCGCTGGCCGCGACCGGTCGTGTGCGGTGAGTCACGTCGTCGTGCGCTCCACGAGCATCGCCTCCAGGCCGGAGCCTTCGTGCTCGGTCACCGAGCCGTCAGTCACCGTGAGCGCCTTGATCGCGTGTGGCGGTCGCGAATGGACCCAGACGACCGGCACGCCCGCCGCCAGCGCGTCGCGCACAACGTCGCCCGTTCCGCCGCTGCCGCGCGCCTCGCCTCCATCCCAGATCGCGATCAGCGCGTCGGAGTGGGCGATGATCCAGTCCCCGACGGCGGCGTAGGCGGCGTCGCGCGCTTCGGGCGTCGCGTTGGAGCCGTGCAGCTCGATTACCTGCGACGCCAGACTCACCAGCGCGTTGTATTCGGCGCGAGACGGCGCCGTCGGGAAGTCCTGGGCATAGACGCCTCGGGGGAACGGCAGCACGCAGAGCAGTTCGTGGCGGCCATCGAGCGCGGCGCGCGCCACGATGCGATCCGCGCCTTCCGCCAGCGGCGACACAATCGTCAGCCGCCCGGCGCCTGCCAGCCGCTGAGTGACGGCCAGCGCGCGCTGGATGCGTTCGGTCAGCATCGAATGGTCGGCCCCGGCCAGCCCGGCCAGCCGGTGCCCGGTCACTCCCACGACGGCGCGCGTGCCGCGTTCCCGATCGCGAGCTGGTTCGTCCAGTGGTGGCTGGCGTGTCATCAATGCTCCCAGTGCGGCTGGAGACCACCCACGTCGATACTCACGGGGACGCGCGTCCCGCCCCGCAACGCGGCTTCACCGCGACCAGCAATAGGGTATTCTAGAGGCATCCGCCATGCTAGCGACAGAGAGGCGAATAGATCCGCATGAGCAGCGTCGCGCCGCCCCGCCAGCGAAGACCCTCGATCCAGATTACCGGCGACTCGACCGCCGACTGGATGCTCATCGTGCCGGGCGCCGCTGCCTCGATGCTCCAGGTCAGCTACCAGTGGGAGTCGCGCGCCGCCGTGCAGATCGTCGCTCAGCCTGGTGGCGCGTCGCTGCTCTCGGCGCTGATCGCCACCGTCGCCGACGCCGAGGTGCGGGGCATCGAGGTCCCGCCGCGGGCGCTCTCGGACCCGTCGTATGATGGTCTCACGCGCGCGTATTCGGTCTGGCAGCCATATCCGGCGGGGGCCGGCAGCGCCGAGCTCGTCTGGCGCATGCACCAGCTCCTCGGCGTGCAGCGCTCGCCGGCCCCCGTGACGCTCGTCGCGCAGGATGCGACTGGCGACGCCCCTGACTGCCTCGTCATCGAGGATGCGAATCTCGGCTTTCGGGAATGCGTCGACGCCTGGCCCGCCTGCCTCACGGACGCCGCGCGGCAGCCGCTGCACATCATCCTGAAGCGCTCGAATCCGCTGGCGGGTGGGCGGCTCTGGGATGAGCTCCTGCGTCATCACGCGGACCGGCTGACGGTCTACTGTTCGGCGAACGACCTGCGCAAGGAGTACGCGCCTCTGGGTCAGGCGCTGTCGTGGGAGCGCACCGCCAGCGATCTCGTCGCTGCCGTGCGCGAACGCGCGGACCTGAGCGGCGCCGCGCGCGTCATCGTCTCGCTCGGGCTCAGCGGAGCGATCATCGTCGAGCGCGACGGTCCGTCCACGCTCGTGTTCGACCCGACGCATCAGGAAGGGGATTGGGAGCGACCGCGTCCCGGAACCCCCACCGGGCTCGGCACGTGCCTGACGTCGGCGCTGGCCGTCGAGGCCGCCGCCAATCGCCACCTCACCGACTGGGCCGCCGCGACGGTCAACGGCCTAATGGCCGGCCGGGCGCTGCACACCCGGCGTGTGGTGGCGGGACCCAGCGACGAGCCGCGCGGCTTTCAGTTTCCGACCGCGATGCTAGCCCCAATCCTCAGAGGAGAGGAGCATCCCAAACCCTTTCGCCCGATCCCCGTCCCGGACGACGCGGGTTGGCGCATCTATGCCAACGCCTCGACCGAGGACTACCGGGAGCTGGCGGGCCGCATCGTCGTCGAGGGGGACCTCGACGCATGCCGGGACATGCCGGTCGAACGTGTCGGCGGCTGGGCCTCGCTCGACCGCACCGAGATTGAGAGCATGCGCTCGGTGCGCAACATCATCAACGAGTATCTGGCGCAGGGACGGCGCGGCCGCCCGCTCAGCCTCGCCGTCTTCGGCCCGCCCGGTTCCGGCAAGTCGTTCGCCATCAAGCACATGGCGCGCGAGTCGATGACCGGCCCCGGGCAGGTCGCCATTCTGGAATTCAACCTGTCGCAGTTCTCCTCGCCCGCGGACCTTCCGGCGGCGCTCCAGCGCGTGCGCGACTGCACGGTCGGCGAGACGCTGCCGCTCGTCTTCTGGGACGAGTTCGACACCCCGCTTGGTGGCCGGGAGCTGGGCTGGCTGGCGCAGTTTCTCGCGCCGATGCAGGACGGGCTGTTTCTGGAGCATGGGAACGCGCGTCCGATTGGCCCAGCCATCTTCATCTTCGCCGGTGGCGCCCACCCCACGATGGCGAGCTTCAAGGCGCGCGCCGTCGAGGTTCCGAGCGCCAAGGCGACCGACTTCCTCAGCCGTTTGCGCGGCTACGTCGATATTCTGGGGCCCAACCCGGCCAGCGGCGATGACGAGACTTTCCTGATGCGACGGGCGCTGCTACTGCGGGCGCTGCTGCTGCAGAAGGCACGGGGCCTGTTTCACGGCGGCCGGCTCGACATCGATCCCGGCGTGCTGCGCGCCTTCATCGACGTGACGACCTACGTCCACGGCGCCCGCTCGATGGAGTCGATCGTCGACATGAGCGCGCTCTCGGGCAAGACGCGCTACGAGCGCTCCGCCCTGCCCCCGCAGCACCAGCTCAGCCTGCACGTCGATGCGGACGAATTCCTCGGGCTGGTGCGCAACGTGTGAGTCGGGACGCGGGTTACACCTGCGGCTCCCGGCGCCGGTGACCCAGGGCGTAGACTGCGCAACGGACCCGGCGCCCGCGCCGGGCCTCCCCTACGCGTCCCGACCCCCGCATTCCTCGGCCCGCGGCCCGCATCCCTCAGCCCCCGCCTACAGCTCCGTCACCACTGGCAGGATCATCGGCCGCAGCTTGCTCTTCTGGAAGATGTAGCGGGCGATGACGTCCTTAACGCGGTTGACGAGATAGCCATAGGTCATGCCGCCTTTCCTGAGCTGCCGGTCCAGGTAGCTCTTCAGCTCCTGTTCCGCGCCGTAGATCAGCTTCTGGCTGTCCTCGTCGTCGAAGCCCTTGCCGGTCAGCTCGGGACCGGCGATCAGCACGCCGTGCTCCAGGTCCACCACGACGGTGGCGATGATGACCTGCGCGTCCGCCAGCGAATCGCGGTGGCGTAGCACGACGTTGCGGTAGCGGTCGTTGCCCATCGCGTCCACCAGCACCGAGCCGTACTGCACCATCGGCTCCTTGCGCATGTCGAAGGGGGAGAACGACATCGGCGCGCCCGACTCCGGAATCATGATGTTCTCGGACTTGATGCCCGCTTCCAGGGCCAGCTCCCGGTACAGGTGCAGGTGCCGGTACTCCCCATGGATGGGGATGACGAACTTCGGCCGCAGCAGGTCGATCATGTGGCGCAGCTCGTCACGCGCGCCGTGCCCGGACACGTGAATGTTCGGCTCCAGCGCTGAGTAGACGACCTGCGCCCCGCGCCGGAACAGATTGTCGATCGTCTGCGAGACGGTTTCCTCGTTGCCCGGCACGGGGGTCGCGGAGAGGATGACGGTGTCGCCCTCGGCGATCTTGATCGACGGGTGGTCGCCGCTGGCCATGCGCGCCAGCGCCGCCGACGCCTCGCCCTGTGAGCCGGTCGTCAGGATCAGGATCTGATTCTTCGGCAGCCGGGTGACCTGATCGACTGGCAGCAGCACGCCCGGCGGCGGCTGGATGTAGCCCAGATCGAGCGCGACCTGCACCGACTGCTCCATGCTGCGCCCCACGACGGCCACCTTGCGGCCATGCCGCGCGCCGACCATGATCGTCTGCTCCAGCCGCAGGATGTTGGACGCGAACGAGGTCAGGATCACCCGGCCCGGCGCCGCGCCGATCACCCGGTCGAGCGTCGCCGACACCAGCTCCTCGCTGGGCGTCCAGCCCCCGCGCTCGACGCGCACCGTGTCGGAGAACAGCGCCAGCACCCCGTCGTCGCCAAGCGCCCGCAGGCGATCCTCGTCAGCAGGCGGGCCGAGCGGCGGGGTGGGATCGAACTTGAAGTCGCCAGTGTGGATGATCCGACCGACCGGGGTCTTGACCGACACCGCCATTGCGCCCGGGATGGAGTGCGTGACGGGAATGAACTCGACCTCCATCTCCCGGCCGATGGAGTAGACCTTGCCCGCTTCGACCGGGATGAACTCGGCCATCTGGGCGGCGTTGGCCTCGGCGAGCTTGCCGCGCGCAAAGGCGAGAGCGAGCGGGGAGCCGTAGATGGGAATTGGCGCGATCTGCTTCAGTTGCGGCAACACATACGGCAGCGAGCCGATGTGATCCTCGTGTCCATGCGTCAGCAGAATCGCCCGGAAACGGTGCATCTGCTCGATGACGTAGCCGATGTCCGGAATGATCAAATCGATCCCGCGCATCTCCTCCTCGGGAAACTTCGTGCCGGAATCGATCATGACCATGTCGTTACGGTATTCGACGATCATCATGTTCTTGCCGACTTCGCCGATTCCACCCAGCGGAATCGCGCGCATTCGCGGTCGGGCCATAGTGTTGCGTACCTCCTCGCACGCTCGCGCGCGCGACTGAATCAAGCGAAGGCCGGGATCAATAGTCATCGCAAGGATACCGCGCATCCCCACGCGCGCCATGTGACCTGGCGGCTGTGTCAGCGCTGGCGCCGAGCGTTGGCACGCTGCATGCCTAGCAGAGAGTCAGGTCCTGCCGGCCTGCGACGTGTTGCGTGTATGCGCCGCACGACGCGGGAGGCAATGAGGCAATAAGGAAGGAGAATCTGATGTCACATCCAGTCACTCCCGATAGTGGAGGTAGTGGAGTCAACGCGCTGGCGGCGGTCGCCATCGTCGTCCTCGTCGTGTTGTTGTTCCTGGCGGTCTACTTCATGTTTATCGCCGGCAGCGGGACGGACAACGGAGGTCTCGACGTGGACGTCAACCTGCCGACGCCGTCGACGCATTACTCAGGCGGCTTCAATACCGCCTGACAGGTTCTTCGTTGACGCTCGGCGTCACGGTTCGTAAGATGCGGAGGCTCACGGAATCGTGAGCCTCCCCGCTTTTCCGCTGTCGTGGTCAGGAGCGCTCATGAACGACGAGCAGGATTCCCAGCCCCCGGACCGGCCCGATGCGGACGACACCCCCGCCGTGGACAGCGGCACGGTCCGCGAGACGTTGTACAAGGAGCCGGGCTCCCGCGAGCAGTCGCCCGCCACCGCGGCGACGCATGCGGAGCTGCGCTCCGTCAGCGCGACGACCGTGATGATGGACCGGTCCGGGGCGGAGCAGATCACCGCGCAACGCGTTGCCATGGATCGCTCAGGCGCGAAGAGCATCGAGACGAAGTCCGCGCAGCTCGATCACTCCGGGGTCGTCGCCCTCGGCAGCGACAACGCCGTCCTGTTGCGCTCCAGCGCCGTGCAGGTCGTGGCCGAGGAGGCGCGGCTCTCCCGCAGTTCGGCCGTGTTTGTCATGGCGGAACGCGCGACGCTGGAGGACTCGCGGGTCCTGGTCTTCGCCGGCCAGGCGGACGGCGACGTGCACACGGTGTTGACCGCGCGCGGGGCGGCGGTCATGGGCGCGGCGGCGGGTCTGGTAGTGACGCTGCTGTTGGTGCTGCTGGGGGCGCGGCCCGGCAAGCGGAGTTGAGCGGGCGGCGCACGGCGCGCTCTTGGGAGGTGACATGAACAACCCAGTCAAGCTCGTCATCGGAGCGCTCATCGGCGCGGGTGTCGGGGCAGCCATCGCCAGGGCCGCCGGCATCGGCGCCGGGCAGGAGACGGACGGTGCCGGAGCAGATCCGGCGCGGACGCGCGAGTCGCTTCGGGAGCGTCTGGAGCGGGCTCGGTCCGTTGGCGAGGCCGCCCGGCTGCAGAAGGAAGACGAGTTGCGCGCCCACTTCCGCGCGAAGGTCAAGGACCAGCAGGCGCTGCGGGAGAACCCGACGCTGTAACCGGCTCCGCGGGATGGCGCCGGCACAGGGAACAGGGGCTGGAGGGTTGGCGGCGGGCAGGCGTCGCTCGTCGCCGTTTAAACCCACGGCCCTCAACGCGCGTACTGGCATGCCGATTGCGGAGTCGTCATCGCTGGCGCATGCCAGAGACACGAAGCCAGCGCCTGGCAGCAGAGCTGACCAGCGTTGCGCGGAAGGGATGGCTGCTATGGAGAGCACGACATCGGCGATGATCGGCGACCTTATTGTCACATTGTCGGACACGATCAGCCCTGATGAGTCGATCTCGTCGGCGCGGCGGCGCATGGAATCTCAGACCTCGCGCTCGCTGATCGTTGTCGAGTCGGACCGTCCGGTCGGCATTGTCCGCTGGCGCGGGCTGGCGCAGCTTGACGGAACGGAACCGGTGCGCTCGGTGATGGCGACAGCAGTGCCCGTGCTGCGCTCCGACATGACCGTCATGGAAGCGCGCGACTACCTGGCTGGCACGGATGTCGACTACGACCATCTGCCGGTCATTGACGACTCCGGCATGCTGATCGGCGAGATTCCCCGGCGGGCGATCACCAAGAGTGAAACCGCCACGGATTCCGCGACCGGCGACGCTGTCTCCGGCGCCGAGGCGGACCGCTCCGATGTCCAGCGCGTGCACCTCGAAGAGGGCATGAAAGTCGTCGGTGAAGGCGGCAGCAAGCTCGGCACGGTGAGCGAGGTTAACCTCACTTCCGACGGGGATATTGGGCACTTCGGCGTCAAGCACGGCCTGCTCGGCCGCAACTCCAAGCGCCTGCCGTCCGACGTCATTCAGTCGGTCGCCGATGACACCGTCCAGGTCCGCATCAGCCCGATGGAGTTCAAGATGCTGGCCGACATCGGCGAGCAGCCCTGATCCACGGTCACGCCGCGACGGGATAGACGACACCGGGCTGCTGACGCCCGGCGTCGTTGTGTCCGGGCCCAGTGCGCACGCTGGAAGCGCTACGGAGAACCGGGCGCAGGATCCATGGCGCTATGCTCCTGCTCCAGAGCGGGATCGAGCAGCTGCTCGTGCACATGCGGTTCGATTCCGGAGCCGTACAGTAACAGCACGTACATCGCGCCGAAGATCGGCAAATGACCCAGCAGCTCGATCGGTGGCAGGAACGCGACCGTGACGTTGAACGGCGCCAACAGCGCGAGGATCACGACGCGCGTAAGCACGCCAGATATGAGTAGTAATCCGACTGACGCCTCTGCCACTCCCGCCGCGATCACAAAGCGCTCGTCCGTCCACCAGTCCCAGCCCAGGAGTTCGCGCAGCACGTTGAAGCGGGGGTAGGTTGCCAGGAACTCGGCTCCTGCGTCAGGTGCAAGGATCTTCTCGCTGAACCCGACGAATGCGATCGACACGCCGGCCAGCACCCGCAGCGCGGCCACCGAGTGTCGCTCGTACTGCGCCAGCGGAAGCAGCTCGCGGGCGATGCTCGGGGGTGGGATCGTGCGGCCCAGCACGAACAGGCACAGCGAAATGCCGACGTAGAGTGATTGATCCACCATCTTCCACGCTGGGAAGACCGCGAAACCCAGCAGCCACACGAGCGCTAGCAATAGCGCTCCGGCGCGATCGAGCAGTCCGCTGATCAGCGAAATCGAAACAACGATCTGGCATAGCACGAGCGCCGCCGCGATCAGCCCGCTCCCCAGCCCCAGCGTCGGCACGAACAGCTGGACCTGCGATGCGAAGTAGATCAGGCTGATGCCGGTGTGCACCGCCAGCAGCGCTGTCGCACTGGGCTCCATGTACCGCAGAACGTGGGGGTTCGGGAAGTCGTTCGTGCCCAGCATGCGACGGGTGAGCAGCAGCCCGGCCAGCAGCACCAACGTTACGACGAGCACCAGGGCGGCGTCGAGTGAGAAGAGCCGGCTCCAGCGCGGCGGATAGCGCGCTTCGTCATCGATGAACCAGCGGATGTGCGCGGACGCCCCGGCCGGCACGAGCGCTACCATCATCGCGCCCAGTAACAGGCCCGACCGTGACACAGACAACGTCCATGCTCCCATCCGAGTCAACCGCGCCCGCTGATCCCCGCGTAGAGCGTCAGCTTTCCACGGAACGTCGTTCAACACCGAGATAATGGCACGACACGCGCAACATGATGTCCTGAACTGGCCCGTCCCAACCGATCGCCGTTCTGCGCCATAGGAGATGTCAGTTCCGACGCCATGACACGCCTACCAGCGGCGCGGCGTCGGAGGACGCTCGCCGGTGGGCGCTTGGCGCAGGCTGACCCCTTTCTTGAGGACGGCATGTTGGACGCGAAGCTTGAACTTCTCGACCTCAAATTGCTCATACCCGGCGGCGTTGTCGAGATCCGAGATGAAGGTCCAGGCGGCCAGAATGCCTGTCGGTGTCTCTGATGGAAAGTGGCTGAAGTTCTGGCCGCTTGGCAGATCTCCGGCGTACTCCTGCGCCTCCTCGTTGATCTCAAACCCGTCGTAGCTGATGCTCTCGCTCATCGAGCGTGCCCCCGTTCACTCATCGCGGTATCGTTGCTCCGCGCGTGGCCCATGTCAGGCGTGCTGCAAGCCCGGCGCCCAGCGGACAACGGGATGAGCGTGGGGACCGCCTGATGATAGCGCGTGTGATACCAGCTGAGGTTCGGCTCGGCGCGCGGACGGTGAGCTACACCGTCCGGCACAGCGAGCGCGCCCGGCGCATGAGCCTGCGGGTGCTTCCCGGCCGCGGGCTGGAGGTCGTCCTGCCGCGCGGCTCCTCGTTGCGCGACGCCGAGGGGCTCGTCCGGCGCGAGCAGGACTGGGTGCTCCGCGCGCTGGAGCGGTTCTCCGGAGACGGCGGGGACGGGCTGCGCGGTGGCGCGTCCCTGCCCTGGCTTGACGAGCGCCTGACGCTGTCGCTGGAGCCCGGCGAGCGAGTCTCCGTGACACGCGCTGGCGACATCGTGACTATCACGACCACGGACTCCCAGCTCGCGGCGCTGGCGCTGGAAGCCTGGTACCGCGCGCAAGCCCGCGTCGTGCTGCGCGAGCGCGCGCTGCGGCACGCGTCGACGTTGCGCGTCGAGGTTCGCCGTGTCACGATCAAGGACACCCGCTCGCGCTGGGGAAGCTGCTCGGAGCGGGGCAACCTCAACTTCTCCTGGCGGCTCATGCTCGCTCCCCGGGCCGTGATGGACTACGTCGTCGCGCACGAGGTCGCGCACCTGCGCGAGCTGAACCATTCGC
This sequence comes from Thermomicrobiales bacterium, assembly GCA_035513175.1. Taxonomy (GTDB): domain Bacteria; phylum Chloroflexota; class Chloroflexia; order Thermomicrobiales; family CFX8; genus DATKCN01. The sequence goes on along the minus strand of DATKCN010000124.1, from coordinate 1,089 downwards.
CCCGCTTCTGGGCGCACGTCGCTGCGCTCTGCCCTGACTACCGCGCCCAGCGCCGCTGGCTGCGCCTGCATGGCGCCGCGCTGGCCGGCTGGCCCGCCACCGTTATCCCCGACGCCTGATCCGCCGCGTCGTCATTCCGCCCCGTCGCGCCTCACACGGTTCCACGGCAGGCGTGGCAACACCCCGTAGGGGCACATGGTAATGTGCCCGGCTGGACCGCACTCCCCCGGATCACCAGCTGGGTCTCGATCCGCCGCATCGTGAATGGTCCGCCGCCGGTGATCTTGTCATGGACCCAACTCCTTGGCTTGTCATGTTGAGCCGCGGCAAAACATGACAAGCAAAAGGCGCGCAATCGAAGCACAATTCCTGCGTTCGAAGACTTAGACCGCCAAAACCTTACACCGCCAGTTGGCGGCCTAACATAATCACAACACCATGGCGACATTCCTCGGCCCCGCGCCTCTCAGAATCCTATTCCACGACATCTTGTTGAGCGTTCGTTGAGGATTGCGCGACCGGGGGTTGAGCTCTGCCCACGACGATGAGACGGGTCGGGAAGTGGCGCCATGCGTCACACACCGGCAGGGACTGTCGTTAGCACACGAGGAGGCGCGCGACGTGAACGTTGCACATACTCAGACGATCGACCATCCACACGTCTACCCGGACCAGCGAGCGGCCGCGCCGGGCGCGTGGGACGCCGAGGCGATCATCCAGGCGCATGGGGTGGTCAAGACCTACACCACCGGCAAGCTGCGGGCGCCGGCCCTGCGCGGGGTCAACTTCGCCGTTGAGCGGGGAGACATGGTGGCCATCATGGGTCCCTCCGGCTGTGGCAAGACCACGCTGCTCAACTGCCTGTCGGGGCTGGACACCATCGATGAGGGACAGATACTGATCGCCGGGTCCGACCTGGCGGGCATGTCGGACAACGCGCGCACCGAGTACCGGGCGCGCAACATGGGCTTCGTGTTCCAGTTCTACAACCTGTTGCCGGTGCTGACGGCGCTGGAGAACGTGGAGCTGCCGCTGCTGGTGAGCGGGGTGAAGCCGAAGGAGTCGCGGGAGCGGTCGCTGGCGATGCTG
>DATKCN010000123.1:0-6064 GCA_035513175.1 Thermomicrobiales bacterium | reverse complement strand
CGGTACTCCAGACTCACCCAGCCGTCGTAGCCTGCCTCGTCGATAGCGTCGAAGACGTAGGGGTAATTGATCTCGCCGGTGCCCGGCTCGTTGCGGCCGGGGCTGTCGGCGATCTGGATGTGTCCGATGCGCTCCAGGTGCTCGCGGATCGTGGCGGTGATGTTCCCCTCCATGCGTTGCGCATGGTAGACGTCGTACTGCAGCGCGGCGTTCGGATGTCCGACCCGGTCCAGCAGGTCGAGTCCCTCACGCGTCGTGTTCACCAGGAAGCCGGGCGCGTCGAAGGCGTTGAGCGGCTCGACGACCTGCCGCACGCCGGCGGACTGCAACTGCTCGGCTGAGAAGCGCAGGTTCTCGGCGACCGTTTCCAGCTGCCGGTTCAGCGGCACATTGTCGAGCCGCAAGCCAACCAGGCAGTTGATGTTCGAATTTCCGAGCACCGCCGCGTATTCCAACGCGCGGCTCACGCCGTCACGGAACTCGCGAACGCGGTCGGGATCGTTGGCCAGGCCCCGGTCTCCTGCCGCGAAGTCGCCGACCGGCAGGTTGAACAGCACCGCCTGCAGCCCGTTGCGGTCGAGCGCGGCGCGGATCGCCCGGGCGTCCTCCTCGTATGGAAACAGGAATTCAACCGCTTCAAAGCCCGCGGCGGCGGCCCGGTCAAACCGTTCCAGGAACGGGTATTCAGTAAACAGCATCGTCAGATTCGCGGCAAAGCGAGGCATGGTCCTCCTCACGGCAGTCACACGCGACTGGAGGGCATGCTAATGCGCCTCATGCGACGGGTCAACAACCGCTGAGCCGAACCGGCGAGCGCCTCGACCCATGTGGGCCGCCTTCTACGGACCGCCCTGCTCCGTTTCGCCCGCCAGGTCGGGATCGCGCAGGCTGCGGATGTAGTTCACGATGTGCCACATCTCGTCATCGGAGAGCTCGTCGCCGAAGGCCGGCATCACCGGCGTGATCCCGTTCTCGATCCACCAGTACAGGTCGCCGTCGGTGTGCACATCGAGGTGCTGCTCGGTGAAGTTTGCCGGGGGACGCTCAAGCGTCGGCGCGAGCGGGCCGTCCCCCTCGCCGTCCGGCCCGTGGCAGGACGAACAGCGGGCGAGATATAGCTCGTGTCCCAGCGCGACGGATTGCGCCGTGCGCGGGATCGGGTTGGTCGCCAGCGCGCCGGGCGTCGGCTCGGCGCGGGTGACGCCGAGGATCAGTCCCCCGGCCAGCAGCAGCGCGAGACTGATGCCGCCGCCGATCAGACGGTCCTGATAATCGACATCGGCGCGGAACACGACCACGGCGCCCAGCACCGCCAGCCCGATGAAGAACACCGCCATCGCCGCCGATGTGCCCTCGAAGCGTGGCGGCTCGCCGGGGATGCGTTCCTCCGGCGGCACGCGCGGCAGGTCGAGCGCCGTGCTGAAGCGGCTGTCTGCCTCGTGCGGCCTCCGCACGATCATCTCGATCTGCCAGTCGCCAGTGACGCTCAGTTCCGACCCGGCGCCCTCGTAGCGCGTGCCGAAGGCGTGCGGCACCTCCACCTCGCGAACTCCTTCGATCAGGCCCTCGCTCTGCATGCGCAGCAGCACCCGCGTGTCGGGCGGAACCTCGCCCTCCACCAGCCCGATGTCGACGATGTACTGGTTGAAGCCCGCCGCGCCGGGCGAGATATAGATTGTCGCGTGCACCTGATCGTCATTAAAGTGGAACGTGGAACGGGTCGCCTCTCTGGTGATGACGTCCCGCGCCGGCGCCATCGACGTCAGCAGCCCCACCGCGAAAAGCACCCCAACCGCCAGCGCGGCCTCGGCGGCGATCGTGCGGCTGAAGTGTGTGCTGCCTCGCGCCGCCTCGCGCATACGGGGGCCGAGCACGCGCTGGTTCACCGCGCCAAGACCGAGCAGCACGATGGTCAGCCCAACCTTGACGATCAGCGTCCGCCCGTATGGGGTCTCCCGCAGCGCGATGAGATTGCCAACCTGCAGCCACGAGCTGTACAGCCCGGAGATGGCGAGGATGACGACGCTGATGATGGCGAGCGTGGTGAAGGACGTGATCGTGAGGGCGAACGCTTCGCGCCGGTCCTCACGGGGCGCCCCGCGCGTGCCGTAAATCATGCCCACCAGCAGCGCGATCAGTCCGCCGGCCCAGACGCTCGCCGCCGTCAGATGAATCCAGTCGACGGCGATGGCGGTCGTCCGGCCGGTCGCCTGGGCGGACGCGTGGCTGTTGAGCGAGAAGGTCAGGAACATCGCCCCGCACAGGGCCAGCGCCGCGGCCGTGAACGCGGGTCGCGGCGGATCCTCCCAGAGGGCGTCGACCGTCGCCAGCGCGGCCAGCGCCAGCAGCAGCACGACGCGCGCGATCCACAGACGCCCGAAGCGTGTGCCCTCTACGATGTCCCACAGCGCGGCAAGAGAGAAGCCTCCGGCAGACGACATCGTCTGGTAGACGAGCGCGACGACACTGCCCAGCAGCGCGACTCCGATGGAGGCGAGGACCAGCAGCGCGATTCGCTCCTGGATCCGGTCCTGCGCGTCGTCCTCCAGCGGGTCGCGGGCGGTGCGCAGCACCCAGAACCAGCAGACGAGGGCGCCGGCCGCCGTGCTGACGCCCAGCAGGCCCAGCCAGCGGCTAATCGCCCCGAGCAGCAGCGGCGGCTCGTCGAAATCGGTGACGCTCGGCGGCTCCGGCACGACGACGTCCGCCTGGCTGCCGATCGTGAACGGCACGTAGCCGCTCTGCGGGTGCCCATCGGCCGTCGAGATATTGCGCCACTGCACGGTGTATGTGCCGTTCGGCAGGTCGCTCGGCAGCGGCAGCACCATTTGATACGGATCGTCGGTGAAGAAGCTGGACTCGGTCGCAATGCGCTGGCCGTTGGCGTCGTACAGCTCGGCGCGGCTGAAGTCGCGTTCCAGCGGCTCGGTGTACCACAGGTTGACCTCGGCGGGCGCTTCCGGCAGCACATCGTTGGCCGCCGGGTCGCTGCGTTCCAGAAACGCGTGCGCTTCAGCGTCAGCCGGGTTGACGGCGACGGCGATCGTGAGCAGCAGGATCGCGAGGGCGGCGCACGCGCGCCACCCCCCCAATCGTTGACGGGATAAGAACATGAACAGTGTTAGTCTCCTGCCGCGCCGGTGTCTGGCTGTTCCGCGCGGACCGTGCCCTGCTGGCCGCCCCGCGCCATCGCCAGCGCTGCCACTCCCGCGCCAAGCCCCACCAATCCTACGATCAGCGCGATGATTCCAAGCATCTGGGCCGAGTCTGCCGCGTCCTGCGCGTCAGCCACGTTGCCCGTTTCCCCACCTGCCACGCCGGAGGGGAAGCTGATGGCGTCCTTGCCTTGAACCTCCGCGAAGGTGTCCGGCCCGCCGGTGAACGTCTCATCCACCTGCGCGCCGTCGATCGTGCCGAAGATGCGGAACGAGTATGTGCCGGTGGCGGTCGGGATCACGTCCGCCGTATAGCGGCCGGGTGTGTTGAACACGCCACGCAGCTCTAGAGGCATCGTCGCGCCGCCGTGGATGATCTCGGCCTGCAGCGTCTCATGCAGGCCCTCGACAGGCTCGGCGGCGTCACCTGCGCCGCGCGACACCCGCAGGTCCAGCCCGTTCGGCTCATCAACGAGCGCGGGCTCGGCCCGGAATCCGACGACGAACGTGTATTCGCCGACCTCGCGCCGCTCGTGGGCGCTGGCGACGCTGGCTGAAACCAGCAGCAGTAGACCGACAACGACAGTGGTCGAGAGCAACCGCAACGAAAATGCGCGGTTCGCGTGCATGTGCGCGTCCTTTTCTGTTTTTGTCCTGAACGTCGCGTGGACAACAGCTGTCACACGCTGGAGATGCTCGTGCAGTGGAAGTGTCAGGCCCGTGGCGGCGGCCGCTCCGGCGCGATCGGACGACCGTCTGCCGGACGCTCGGCGAGGACGTGTCCGGGCGGCCCGACCGTGTCGCTCGTCACAACGCTCGCGACAAGGTAGATGGCGCGAGGTTGTCCGGCGGCGTAGTCCGTGGCGGCGCGCAACGTCGGCCCGTCCACGCGCGCTTCGGCGGCGTTGCTGGAATCGACCATCGCGCTGTCGTCCTGCTTGCTGACATAACGGTGGTCGTCACTCTCCCGTTCGCCGGGAGCATGCGTGTGGTTGCCGAGCGTAAACAGTGAGTGGTCGTGCGGCAGCGCGCTCCCGCATTGACACACGACGGGAGACGCCAACAGCCCCACGCTGAGCGTCAGCGGTAAAAAGACGCCGCCAACCGCGACCCGGAGCATGATTAAGATGCGCGACGGACAGCGTGGAGCCATGAGACGTGTACTCGTTCCTTCGGAACGGCGAACGCGGAATCGCGCTTCCACCAAAGTATACGCCGCTGTCCGCGCTCTAGATCATCGTCCTGGCTCCTGTCACGCCTCCTGAGCGTCCCAATCGCCGCTGGCTCCGCCGCTCTTGTGCAGCAGCCGCACCTCGTCGATGATCGTGCCCCGGTCGATCGCCTTGACCATGTCGTAGACCGTCAGCGCCCCCACCATCACGGCAGTCAGCGCCTCCATCTCCACCCCGGTCTGCCCGCGCGTCTCCACCCGCGCCTCGATCAGCACCGATGACGACGCCTCGTCCGGCGTCAGCGCGACGTTGATGGCCGTCAACGACAATGGGTGGCACATCGGCACCAGTTCGTGCGTGCGCTTGGCGCCCATGATGGCCGCCACTTGCGCGACGCCCAGCACATCCCCCTTGCTGGCCCGTCCCTCAGCAATGAAGCGCAGCGTCTCCGCCTGCATCCTCACCCGCCCCCCGGCAACTGCCACCCGGTGCGTCTCCGGCTTGTCGCCGACATCGACCATGCGCGCCCGGCCAGCCTCATCGAAATGCGTCAGCACGACCCCACCCCCCAACCCCCTCCCCGATGCGGAGAGGGGGAGCGTGTGTTGACGGTTTCGCTGCCGTCACCAATATCAATCAATCCTATCCCCAATCTCCCCCTTCCCTCGCAGGGAAGAGGCCGGGGGGTTAGGTTCCCTTGCGCCCCCGCGCGCTCTGCCGCACCATGACGCTACCAGATTGATGACGATGTGTGGGAGGCATGGCAATGGCGAGCGAGCGGTTTCTGGTCACGGGCGCGTTGGGCTGCATTGGATCCTGGGTGCTGCGACATCTCGTCCGGTCTGGGGTGGAGGTCATCGCCACCGACCTCTCGACCGATCCAGTGCGTCCCCGCCTCATCATGAGCGACGATGAGCTATCGCGCGTGCGCTTCGCCACGCTCGACGTGACCGACCTGGACGCGGTGCGCGACATGGTGGAGCGGGAGGGCGTCACCCGCGTCGTGCATCTGGCGGGCTTGCAGATCCCGTTCTGCTACGCGAACCCGTCGCTCGGGGCCGCCGTCAACGTACAGGGAACCGTCAACATCTTCGAGGCTGTCCGCCACGCCGAGGGACAAGTGCGAGGACTGTCCTACGCCTCCTCGCTGGCGGTCCTCGGCCCCGCCTCGATGTACCCCGAGCGCCCGTTGCGAGATGACATCCCGCTGCACCCCGGCTCGCTCTATGGCGTCTACAAGCAGGCCAACGAAGGCACAGCGCGCCTGTTCTGGGAGAGTTGGCAGGTCCCCAGCGTCGGCTTGCGGCCCTACATCGTCTACGGCGTCGGACGCGATCAGGGCATGACCTCAGATCCCACCAAAGCCATGCTGGCCGTCGCTGCGGGGCGGCCCTTCCAGATCCAGTTCAGCGGCGAGGTCGGCATGCAGTACGCGCCCGACGTGGCCGCCATCTTCGTCGCCAGCGCCATGGCGGACTATCATGGCTCCGGCGCCTTCCTGCTGCGCGGCAGCGTCGTCACGATGGAAGAGATCGTCGCCGCCATCGCCGAGGTCGAGCCCCGCGCCCGCGAGCTGATCGATGTCGTCGACAACCCGCTCCCACTTCCCGCCGATCTCTCGGACGACGGCCTGCGCGGCGTTATCGACGAGGTCCCGCACACCCCGCTGCGCGACGCGACCCGCGACACAATGGAGCGTTTCAGCGCCCTCGTCGCCGCCGGGACGCTCGCCTGACG
>DATKCN010000122.1:0-28609 GCA_035513175.1 Thermomicrobiales bacterium | reverse complement strand
GAGGTGGTCGACCCGAACACCGGCGAGCAGATGCCGCCGGGACACTACGGCGAGCTCGTTTTCACGACACTGACGAAGGAAGCGATGCCGGTCATCCGCTACCGCACCGGCGACATCTCGGCGCTGGTCGACGAGCCGTGTTCCTGTGGCCGCACGGGCCGCCGCATGGCCCGCCTGCGCGGGCGTTACGACGACATGCTGATCCTGCACGGGGTGAACGTCTACCCGTCCGAAATCGAGGCCACGTTGCTGGGCTTTGACGAGATCGCGCCGTTCTACCAGATCGTCATCGACTGGAACGGCCGCACCGAGACGATCGAGGTGCAGGCGGAGCTGACAGGACCGTACGCTGAGACAGCGCCCGCGCAAGACGTGCGGACGTTGGGAGAGCAGATTGCGCGGCTGCTGAAGAGCCGCTTCGATCTGACGATGCAGGTGCGCCTGCTGGGTTCCGGGGAGCTGGAACGGATCGAGGTCGGCAAGGCCGTGCGGGTCGTGGACCGTCGCGCGGAAGACGGGCACTGAATCGCGGGAAGGAGCCGGTCGCACGATGAGCGCGCCGAAGGGACAGCCAGCGGAGTCGTTCGCGTTCGAGAAGATTATCTACGAGAAACGCGACTGGCGCGCGACGGTGACGATCAATCGCGCGGAGGTGCTCAACTCGTTCGACTTCCAGACGCTCAAGGAGCTGGAGCGAGCCTTTGAGGACGCGTCGTGGGACGACTCGGTCGGCGTGCTGATTCTCACCGGCGCGGGGGATCGCGCGTTCTGCACTGGCGCCGACCTGCGCGAGCAGGAAGCCAGCTTCGTCCCACGCCCCCGCGACTACTGGAAGTGGATGGGCGCCTTCATCGACGCGCACGAACGACTGCGCAACATTGGCAAGCCGACGATCGCGCGGCTGAACGGCATCGTGGTAGGTGGCGGCAACGAGTTCAACATCTCCTGCGATCTGGCCGTCGCGGCCGACGACATCACGATCCGGCAGATCGGCACGGCGCGTGGCAGCGTCCCTGCCGGCGGGGCGACGCAATGGCTGCCGCTGATCATCGGCGACCGGCGAGCGCGGGAAATGATCTGGCTCTCGGAGCCGATCGGCGCGCGGCAGGCGCTGGACTGGGGTCTGGTGAACCGCGTCGTGCCGCGCGATCAGCTCGACGCGGCGGTCGACGAGCTGGCGCAGAAGCTGATCGAGAAGCTGCCGACTATCATGCGCTACGCCAAGCAGCAGACGAACTTCTGGCGCGACCTCTCGTGGGGCGTCACCATCGGCCACGCCCGCGACTGGCTGGCCGTCCACACGGCGGCATGGGAAACCTACGAAGGCATGACCGCCTTCAGCGAAAAGCGCCTGCCGGACTACATGATGTTCCGCGAGCGCGCGGCAGCCGGTGAATCGACCGAGCGCCGCTGGGGGGCGTATTCACAAACCTGTCAGGCGTGCGGCGCGACGGGGCTGCCAGAGGAGTTTCGGCACTGTGGGGTATGCGGAGTGGAACTGTCGTAACGTGTAACGCGTACCGTGTAACGCGGAGGTGCGGCGATGGATGAGTTGACGTTTGAAGACGTTTCCAGTCTTGAGGAAGAAAAGACATCGTATCGAGCCGTCGTCGATTTCGAAGACCTGATTGCGTGGCAGAAGGCAAGGGAACTCGTAGCGGACATTTACCAGATTTCCCGATCTCACATTCGACCGTTCGATCGCGGCTTGTCAGACCAGATGCAACGAGCGGCGATGTCGATCATGGCTAACATTGCCGAGGGGCACGAACGAGCATCTCTCAGGGAGTTCCATCGATTCCTCACAATCGCCAAGGCATCGTGCGCGGAGTTCCGCTCACACCTCTACATCGCAATGGATGTCGGGGCCATCGAGCAAGCCGCGTTCCAGCGCCATTCGCTACAAGCGAAGCGCGTCGGTCAGCTCATCGGAGGTCTCCGAGCGTCAGTGTCCCGCCAACTCGCCGCCAAAGACGCCAACGGACGACCGTCCTAGCCCCGTCGCGTTACACGTTACGCGTTACACGTTACGAAAAGGAGCATCGGTGGACACAACGAATGACGTTCTGATCGTCGAGCAGGACGGCGGGGTGCTGACGCTGACGATGAACCGGCCAGATGTGCTCAACGCCTTCAACGATGAACTGCTTGCGGCATTGCAGACGACCTTGTCGGAGGCCGCCGTCGATGGCAGCGTGCGGGCGATCGTCCTGACCGGGTCGGGCCGAGGCTTCTCGGCGGGGCAGGACCTGTCGGTACTCCGGGAGCGCTACCGCGACGGGCAGGTTCCATCGCTGGGCAACCACTTCCGGGAACACTACCTGCCGGTCGTGCTGGCGATCCGCACGATCGAGAAGCCGGTCATCGCGGCGCTGAACGGCGTGGCGGCCGGGGCAGGGGCCAGCATGGCGCTCGCCTGCGACCTGCGAATCGCGTCCGACAAGGCCAGCATTGTCGAAGCCTTCGTGCGGGTCGGGCTGATTCCGGATTCCGGCGGCACCTTCATCCTGCCGCTGCTAGTCGGGCTGGCCAGGGCGTCCGAGCTGGCCTTCACCGGCGCGCGGGTGGACGCCGAGGAGGCGCTGCGACTGGGCCTCGTGAACCGCGTCGTGCCAGCCGATGAGCTGGTCGAGGCGACGATGGCATGGGCGCATGAGCTGGCAGCGCTGCCAACGCGGGCCATCGGACTCACAAAGCGTGGCTTCAACCGCGCCTTGATGCCCGCGCTCGAAGAGTTGCTGGAGCACGAGGCTCAGCTCATGGAAGAGGCGGGCCGGACGGCCGATCACCTCGAAGGCGTCATGGCTTTCCTGGAGAAGCGCAAGCCTCAGTTCACCGGACACTGACGATTTCGGACACCGCGAGGCGCGCGGCAGTGAAACACTCGTCACCGCCCCGCTCACTGCTGGCATCCCGTGTGCGGCATGTGCTCATGCGGCGTTGCCGTTTCAGCAACCCGCCAGGAGAGGTTTCGGACGCATGAGCACCGGAGAACAACACGACATCGAGGCGCTGATCGGACGACGTGTCGTGACCTACGACGACGAACAGCTGGGCGCGGTCGCGCGGACCGAGGCACACAATGGCCGCCGCTTCCTGGTCGTAACTTCGGGGATGTATGGCACCGGCGAGTACTTCGTGCCGGAGAGCGAGATCGAACGCGTTGGCCCCGAACGCATACTGCTGAAGACGACGCGCGATGACCTGCAGGAATTCGACTGGTTCAAACGGCCGGAGGGCGGAGGGATCAGGGTGTAGGGGGTGGATGGGCTGGAGCGAGCGGATGCTTCAACGCTCCGGTCCTCCGCGCTCAGAACTGAAAGGCACTGACATGCAGACGGTGATGACTGAGACGACGGTGAAGGCGGGACGCGAGAAGGACTGGGACAACGCGTTCCACGACCGGGCGATGGACGCGCGCAAGCAGCCAGGCTGGGTCGACCTGCATCTGTTGATCCCGCAAGGCGACGGGCGCAGGCGGGTCGTCGTCGGCTCGTGGCAGGACCGTCTGTCGTGGGAGCGCTGGCACGAGACTGAGACGTTTCAGCGCACCCGCGAGGCGCTGAACGACGCGACGGAAAACCATGGCGAGGACCGCTGGTTCGACGTCGTCGAGCAACAGGCAAAGCCGTCGGCATAGCTCGCGGTGGTGAGGTCACGTCACCGTGTAGGTCGTTTCATCAACGGAACGGACGCGACCGTCCTCGATCAGCTTCCGCAGATGCATGATCAAGGTGCCACGAGCCGCGCGGGCGAAGTTGTCGTTGACGTCCGGATAGATCACCGGGACGAGGTCGTCCAGCGTCGCATGGCCATCACCCACGGCGGCAAAGATCTCCTCCTCGCGTTGCAGGCGATGCTCGATGTACTCGGCGATCTTGGCGCGCGCGTCGGCAATGACCGGCCCGTGGCCGGGACAGACGGCGGCGAACGGCGTCGTCTCGTATTCGACCAGTAGGCGGCGCAGGCTGGCGATGTAGTCACGCACGCTGCCGTTTGGCGGGAAGATCCCGACGCTGCCGAACCCGGACATCATGTCGCCGGCCAGCAGCGCCTTCGTGCGCGGCTCTACGAGACAGACGTGGCCTGGCGAGTGACCCGGCGTCAGGATCGGACGCAGCGCAAAGCCGTCGCAGGCGATCATCTCGCCATCCTCGATCCACTGCGAGACCTCGATACCTTCCCCAAACCGATCGACTTGCTCCTGCTCCAGCGGGTGGGCGAAGACGAGCGCGCCGCTCGCCGCCTGCGCTGCGGACGCGCTACCGACGTGATCCGGATGACAGTGCGTTAGGACGATGCGCTCGACGCGCGCCATGTCGATGCCGGCGTTGTCGAACGCCTCGCTCAGGGCCTCGAAGCCGTCGTTCGGACCGGTGTCGACCAGTGTCAGGCGCCGGTCGGCGTCGCCCACGTAGCCCAGCAGCATGACGTTTGTCGGCTGTCCGGTCATCATGCCGGTGTTCGGCACGCCGAAGATCAGCACGTCCGGCGCATCGTCGGGGGCGCCCTCCAGTCCGGGCACCGGTTCGAAGCTCACCGGCGCCGCTCCGTCGGCTACCTTCGTCGGCAGCCCCTGCCAGCGGCCTTTGCTGTGGAACGTCTCGTAGCGGGTGGTGTGTGCGTCGGTCAAGGTGGGGGTCTCCTGTTGATTGTAACGTGTAATGCGAGGCTGACGGGTCGAGTAGATGCGCTGTAGACACGATCGAATCGGGAAGACGCGACAAGCTCCGTCCACGCGTTACACGTTACGCGTTACACATTACACACCGCATCTCACCAATAGATCCGCGACAGCGTCTCCGCGACGCAGGCGGGTTTGTCGCTCCCTTCGACCTCGATCGTGCGCGTGTGGGTCAGTTGCACGGCCCGATCGCCGATCTCTTCGACGTTGGCAAGCACCACCCGCTGGCGGACGCGCTTTCCCACCGGGACCGGAGCGGGAAAGCGGACCTTGTTCAATCCGTAGTTGACTGCCAGCTTGCCACCCAGGTCCAGCTTGATGCCGGGCGCGGCCTCATCCGCCCCGTATACCATCGAGAGGGTCAGAAACCCGTGCGCGATCGTGCCGCCAAAGAACGTCTCCTTCGCCCGCTCGGGATCGACGTGGATGTACTGGTGGTCGCCGGTCGCGTCGGCGAACTGGTTTACGCGCTGCTGGGTCATCTCGATCCACGGACTGACATTGATCTCTTTGCCGATGTATTCGCGCAATTCCGCGACGGAGGTCACGACGTGGCGCTGTGTCCTGGTCACTTTTGACTCCTCGTATTCGCAGAACGTAGCCTGTCCTCAGAGCCTGTGGCGGCCAGCGAGGACGGTCACGCGTCACGCACTGAGTCAGCTAGCGCGGCGCCAACCGTGGAGGCCCCACGGGACCTCCCCTACGCGAATCGCGTCCCGCGTCCCGACCCACGCTGCCGTCAGTCATTAGCCCTCGGCCCTCAATTATCAATGTACACCGGCACGTCGAAGTACCGAATCACCGGCGGCGTGCCGTAGATCTCAGTCGCCTTCGCCTTCCAGGCGTCCGTGTAGACCGCTTCAGCGGCCTCGCGGGAAGCCCAGAGATAAAAGCCGCCGAGGTCGGCGCCGTCCTGCGCGTAGATGTAGGCCTTCGAGCGCAGCCCCTCACGTCCGCGATAGTTCGGCGCCGTGGTGTTGAATCGTTGAGCGGCCTCATCCAGGCTCAACGACCCTCGTGTGTCGAACAGAATCAGTGCCGCGATCATCGGCGTGTCCTCCGTGCTGGCGCGAGGATGCGCCCCAAACCGTTCGATCTCATCGCACAGGATAGCAGCGATGCCTGTTGGGTGAGAGAAATCGACGGGGCGTCGCTCGAAGTGACATCCGCTATGATGTCACGTGTCAGACTGTTGTCGAAGGGAGGCGGACGAGCAATGCATGAGCGACAACGAATCGGCATGGCGACGATCGGCCACGCTCCGCGGCTGGACGTCGTCCCTGCCATGCGCGCGTATCTGCCGGACGGCATTGAGATCGTCGAGCGCGGCGCGCTGGACGGGCTCGAACACGACGCGACCGCGCCGTTCTGGGCGGAGCTGGGACAACCCGGGATCGTTACCGCTCTCCGGGACGGATCGTCGGTGCTGCTCTCGCACGCGCGCATCCTGCCGGAGATGCAGCGCGCAGTCGAAAGTCTGGTGCGGGAGGATGGCGCTGAACTGATCGTCATCCTGTGCGGAGCGGACTGGAGCGCATTGCGTTGCGAAAAGCTGTTTGTCAATCCGGGCACGCTCTTTCCGGCGATCATCGGCTCACTTGCGGCAGGCAAGCGCCTTGGGATCATCAAGCCGGACGCGGGACAGGTGGCGAAGGAGCAGGAGCGCTACGCGGCGCGAGGCATCGACGCCGTCGTGACCGCCTCGTCACCGTACACCGGCCCGGCGCGGCTGGAGTTGGCACGGGAAGCAGGCGAGCTGTTGCGCGCCGGGGGCTGCGAGCTGGTCTGGATGACGTGCGTCGGGATGGATGCCGCGATGCGCTCGATCGTGGCGGAAACGACAGGCGCGCCGGTCATCCTCGCACAAGAGCTGTTGGCACGTGTCGTGACGTCGCTGATATCCGATGCGAACGTCGTTGCCCACGTCTGAGCATTAGCACGCTGGGGCGTGAAAGGATGGTCACATGGTTACCCGTTCCGTTGAGACGGTCGAGGAGAACCTGCGAGAAGCAGTGTCCGCTGAACGATTGCAGGAGCACCTCAATCACTTCTCGACGCTGTTTCGTGATTCGGGCACGGAGGATGAGCGCAAGGCGGCGGAGTATATCCGCGACCGGATGGCGGAGTACGGCATCAGCTCGACGATCCATGAGTTCGATTCGCTGATCTCGTGGCCGCGCAGGGGAAGCATGACTGTGCTCAACGCGGACGGCAACGTGGTCGAGGAGGTCACGGTCCGCACCCGTTCGTTTGGTGCGACGACGCCAGAGGCCGGACTGGAGGCTGAACTGGTGTTCGTGCCGTTCGAGCGGCCGCAACCGGGCGCGATGATCTTCTCGCACCGCGCGGTGGCGGGCGACTACAGCGGGCTCGACGTGTCTGGGAAAATCGTGTTGACGATGGACGGCGGCCCGGACGGCATCGGTCGCGCGCAGGAGCGAGGCGCGGCGGGACACGTCCACATCTGGCCATCGAACGAGCCCGTCGTGCACGAGATGATCGGGACCAGCGTCTGGGGCACGCCAACGCCGGAGTCGGCGCCACGCCTGCCGGCCATCCCGGTGCTGGGCATGTCGAACGCCGACGGAGAGCGGCTCGGCGAACAGTGCCGGACGGGGGCGGTGCGCGTGCGGATCACGTCGGATGTTCACACGGCCTGGATGCGCCTGCCGCTGATTGTCGCCGATGTCGAGCCGGGCAAGCCGGACGGCGCCGGCCGCTTCCTGCTGGTCGGAGCGCACATCGACTCGTGGTACGAGGGAGTCACCGACAACGCGACGGGCGACGCTTGCCTGATCGAGATGGCGCGCGCGCTCCATGAGCGGCGTGGCGAGCTGCGGCACGGCGTGCGTTTCGCCTGGTGGCCGGGACATTCTACGGGTCGCTATTCCGGCTCGACATGGTACGCGGACACGCGCTTCATGGAGCTGCGGCAGCGCTGCCTCGGGTATCTCAACATCGATTCGCCCGGCGTGCGGGAGACCGAGGTCTGGGACTGCCGCTACAACATGGGCGAGATCGAGCACATCACTGCTGACGTGGTGCGGACCCTCTCCGGGCAGGATCCGAACATCAGGCGACCGCTGAAGGCCGGGGACCAGTCGTTCCTCGGCATCGGCCTGCCCAGCATGGGAGCGTTCCGTATGTTGCCGGAGGGCCACCCGCACCGCAAGGCGGTCGGCGGGAGCGGCGGCGCGTATTGGTGGCACTCGCCCGAGGACACGTTGGATAAGGCGGACGCGGGCATCCTGGCCGAGGACACGCGCATCTACGTCACCATGACCGCGCGCATGTGCCAGCCGGAGATTCATCCGTACCGCTTCGTCCCCGCCGCAACTGATTTTCTCGTCCAACTGCGAGACCTGCAGCAGGTCGGGGGCGAGCTGATCGACCTTGGGCCGGCGCTGACGGCGGCCGAGCGGTTTCGCGACGCCGCGGAGCGCGTCGCCCAGCGAGCGGACGTGTCTGGTGTCCAGCGCTACAACGACGTCGTGCTGGAGACCACGCGCGTCATCAACCCGGTGCTGTACACGATCGATGGGCCATATGCAGTAGATCCTGCCCTGCAGCTGCCGATTCTGCCGGGGCTCGCGCCCGTGCGCGTGCTGGCGACGCTCGACCCGGCGTCCAGCGAGCATCGCTTCCTGTGGACGAAGCTGATCCGCCAGCGCAACCGCGTGCAGCACGCCCTGGAGCAGGCGACCGCGCTGTTGGACACACTGGCGCCCGGCGGCTGAACGAGGCGCTTGACGCACGCCGCGTCTCGCCCGACCATGACACGAACACGACGCGCCTACGAGGGGAGACCGGCATGTCATCACAGCGAGCAGCGACGATCGACCACCTGTCGCGCATCCCGCTCTTCGCCGAGCTGCCGGACGGCATGCTCTCGATTCTGGCCGGAGAAAGCCGCGTGCGGCGCTTCCCGGATGGACAGGTGCTGTTCAGCGAGGGGGACCCCGGCGACACACTACTGATCCTGGAAGAAGGGCGCGTCAAGGTCAGCCGCTACACGGCCAGCGGTCAGGAGGTGGTGCTGGCCATCATTGAGGCGCCGTCGGCCTTCGGCGAGCTGTCGTTGATCGACGGCGCGCCACGCTCCGCCTCGGTCACGGCTCAGGCGGCGATCACGGTGCGGATCCTGCCACGCATGTCGCTGATGGGTCTGGTGCACAGCGAGCCCTCAGTCGCGATGGCGCTGATGACCTGCCTGGTGGAGATGGTGCGCGACACGAACGATCGCCTGTCTGACGTGTTGTCATTGGACGTTCCCGGGCGGGTCGCAAAGTGGCTGCTCGCGGCAGGAGAGCGGTCAGGGCAACCCCGGCCCGGCGGAGTGGCCGTCCCGTTCACGATCAGCCAGAGCGAGCTGGCCGGCGAGCTTGGGACGACCCGCGTGAGCATCAACAAGGCGCTCAAGAGCTTCGAGTCGCTGGGGCTGATCCACCTCGATCACGAGGCCGGGCGGATCCTCATCATCGAGCGCGACGAGCTGGGAGCCTACGCGGGATAGCGGCAGGCTACCCGCGCAACTCGCCGGTCACGCCGCGCGAGATCGGGGAGATCATTTCCCCCCACTCGCCATCGACCCGTGGCGACACCGTGACCGGCTCGCTGATCACGTCGGTCAGGCAGAAGGCGGCCTTCACCACGTCGGGGTCGAACTGCCGGTTGGCCTGCTGGTTCACCTGGTCCTGCGCCTGATCCAGCGTCATTGGCTCGCGGTGAGCGCGCGCGCTCGTCATGGCATCCAGCGCGTCGGCGACGGCGATGATGCGCGCTCCAAGCGGGATGCTCTCGCCTCGCAGCCCGGTCGGGTAGCCAGTACCGTCGAAGTTCTCATGCTGGTGCAGTACCGACAGCAGCACTGATTCGTGCATGTCGAGCTGTGACAGCAGTCCGTGAGCAGCAACGGGAACTCCCCGCAGCAGGCCACGCTCCTCCTCTGACAGCTGGCTCGGCTTGCGCAGCAGGGAGTCCGGCAACGAGACCATGCCGATGTCGTGGATGTATGCCGCCAGTCGAAGCCGGGGCAGCTCGGAGTCCGGCAAGCCCATCTCGCGAGCGATCGCCAGCGCGTAGCGGGTCACGCGCTCCGAGTGTCCGGCCCGTTCGGGCATGCGCTGGTCCATGGCGCGGATCAGCAGCGACAGCGTCTCGCGCGGCGCCTGTCGCAGCAGATCGTTGATGCGGCCGTGCGCGGGCGCCAGCGTCGCGAAGGCGGCGTTGGATTGGAACGTCTGGTTGCGACCGGCTCGTTTGGCCAGGTACATGGCATGGTCGGCAGCTTGCAACAGCGCCTGTGACGACCCAGCGTCGTCGGGACAGGTGGCGGCGCCGATGCTGACAGTCAACTGTTCTACTTGCTCGGCGACCGTGAACAGATGCGTCGCCAGCGCGATGCGCAGCTTCTCGGCAATAATCACCGCGTCGTCGCGATTGACACCAGGCAACAGCGCGCCAAACTGGTCGCTCGTGTAACGCGCCAGCATGTGCCCGGGGTCGACCCGACCCTTCAGCTCTGACCCGATCTGCCGCAGCACGTCATCGGCGATGACGTGGCCATACAGCTCGTTGATGTTCTTGAATCCGTCGACGCCGAGAACCAGCACCGACACGACGTCGTCCCCCAGCGAGGCCACTGCCTGATCGAGGCCCTGCTGGAACGCCTGTCGATTCGGCAGCCCGGTCACGACATCCGTCAGCGCCTGGTGCTCGAGGTGCTGATAGAGGTTGTCGCGTTCGATGATGCCGGCGATCTGCGCGGCGATCGAAGCGAAGAAGCTTTCATCGCGGGCGTGGAACTCATCTCCTTCGCCCGATCGTATCTCCAGCACGCCGAGCATGAGATCCGCGTGCACGATCGGGACGCACATGAGCCCGCCAGGTCCGGAGACGACCTCCGGCAGCCAGGAGCGCAGGACGCGACCGGCGACGCCGCGCTCGGCGGGACTCGTGTCCGGCACGTCGTCCGTCAAGGCCGCCAGGCGACGCAGCGTCGATCCATCGCGGGATGTGGTCCACACCACCGCGCGCGGATAGCCGAACCGTTGAGACAGTGCTTCGAGCACGCCGTTGACTGACGTCTCGACATCGCGTTCTGTGGCGACGACGCGGGCGATGTCCTGCAGAGATTCGAGCCGCGCGGCGCCCTTTGCGTCGAGCGACGTTTCGCGCAACACGGCCAGCACAAGTGGCACCCCGTTCCAACCCTCGACCGGCAGGGCGCGTAGCATCAGGCTCATTGGGACGCGAAACATCCCGGCGCGCCTGACGTTCACCGGCAGACACTCAGGCTCGCTGGTGTCGCGCTCGATCATCGACGACAGACACCGGCTCACATTATCGGTGTCGCGCTCGTCGAGCATGTCGAAGATGCCGAGCAGGCGCATGCCCTTCGAGGTAACACCAGACAATGACGAGAGCGCGCGATTTGTCGCGACGAACAGACCGTTGCCGTCGATCAGGCACGCCGCGTCGGGGTAGTGCTCGAAGGTTGACTCCCAGGGCAGCGTTGCCGGCGCCGCCGGAACCGCGGCGCGTTCCGGGGTGTTACTCTCACGTGGTTCCGTTTCGTGCGTCATGGCCACCGCCGTCATGGAGGCAATCGATTCGAGCGCAATCACATCGTGCGTGTCGGGGCGGTCCGGCGTCGAAAAGTAGACTGCGAGCAGCCCGAGCATGCGGTCCGATGCTGATATGCCGATATGCAGTGCCCCTTGAATCGACTCGAACGTGAACATCGAGACGAGCGGACCGGTGACGCCTCGCTCGCGCGGCCCGCGCGGGATGAAGCGGGCGTCACCCGACAGCTCTTCCCAGTCGGTGTCGTTCAGGTTGGCGTAGTACGGCTGCGCGATCTCCGGGTACTCGTCCGGAAGCTCCGACCCGGGAACGAGCACGAGCCCGTGGTCCTGGTCCGGCCGCAGCCAGATCGCCGCGGGAGAGTTCGGCAGGAGGATGTTCACCGCATGCAACGCGTGCTGCGCCTGGCGTTCGGCTGGAGCGCCGTGCGCAAGGTAATAGCCCAGCGTCTTCAATGTGCCCAGGATCTCCCACGCCCGCGCGGACAGAGCGTCGGACAGCTCCGCGGTGTCGAGATCCGGCAGCGGCTGGGTGACGAACAGGTCTTCCAGCTCCAGTGCTTTCCCGGCAGTCCGCGGCTCCTGGGAGTCGCCTGGTTCCTGATCGTCCCGCGCCTTCGAAGGATCCGCCGCCAGTAGGGACGTAGTCCGCGCGCGCGCGGCGAGGATGGCCTGCGCTGCGATCTCATCCGCGGTCGACGCCGGTCCGACGATCGCGTCGTAGCCGGCTTCATAAAGCGGTCGCAGGGCCGGAGCACGGGACAAACTGACCGCCACCAGCCGCGCCTTCGCGCTGCGCGGGAGCGATCGAATGGCGTCGTGCGTCTGCTCGATGTCGAGTTCGTCAAGCTTCTCCGAGGCGAAGATCAGGTCGAACGGATCATCTGAGAGGGCGTCACGCGCTTCGTCAAGCGACGCGACCGTGACCGGAGCCACTGATTCGGAGCGCAGAAAGGCGTCGAGCGCCTCCCGGAACTTCGGCTCCTCGATCACGATCAGTACATTCATTGGTCCGGCTTTGTCCCCTGTTGCGCGCATGCTGATGACCGGTCTCTCTCACACTCAATGCTGGACCGGAGAATAAGCCCCGGCGCCGGTGACGCTCTCAAGGTTGCACAACGCTATTGGTTCGTCAACGTGACCATTCTCACAGATTCTGGGGAGCCGTCAGGGATTGATGACGATGCCAGGCACGACTACCTCCGTCGTCACGCTGCCATCCACGAGCACAACCGGCACACGCGGGAACGTGAGGTCGTTCACATACAATGCGGTCAACAGGTCGTACGTCCCAGGCCCCAGGGCCGGATCGATCCAGATCACGAACTCGAGCGTCACGCGCTGTCCTACGCGCCATTCAGTCGCCGGCGGAGAGATCTGGGCCGGGAGCAGGTCGTGGTTCGCCCGGCGCGTGCCGGTGGCGTCGAGCAGCTGAACCGTCGCGGACAGATCGATCTCCAGCGGCGCCAGCACGAGCCAGGTTACGGCGACCCGCAGGGTGTCGCCGTGGCGCAACGACTGGCCGTCGGACCAGGTGATCGACACGTGCTCAAGCGGCGCCTCCGGCCAGCGCGGCAGCGCCTGGACGTCCACCTGGCGGGTCGTAGCCCGGAGCAGGTCGCCGTCATCGGAGGCGCTCACGGAGTACTCGCCCGGGCTCTCCGGGACCTCGACGACGACGCGCGCTACCGTCTCACCCGGCTGGAGAATGACGAGCATGTCGAGCGGCAACTCCTCTCGCAGCACAATACGCCCGGTGGAGTCGGTCCAGGCAACGCGCAACAGCGGCGCGCGGTGCAGCTCGCCGACCGCGAGGTTGTCGCGCGGGTTCAACAAATGGATGACGACATCGAGCGAGGTGTCCGAGTAGGCGACTTCATCGATCTCCAACGTGCCGAACTGTTCCGACACTGGCACATACCCGGCCAGCGACAGCTCGTAGACGACGCTGTCGCCGGTGTCCGCGACCCGCTGAAGCTGCGGCAGCTCTTCGGCCGCCGCCATCGCGCCCGGCCAGTCGTAGCCGTCGAAGCGGTGGATCACGACCCAGCGAATGCCCAGGTCCTGCAATAGCCCGACATTCCGCGGCGTGACGGCGGAAGTTTGCAGCTCCGGGTTGGGATCGTGGAACTGTGCGAGCAGCTGAATGTGTCCAGGCGGAATGTAGCCGCTGTATCCGGCGAGGATCTGGTTCCAGTGCCGGGTCGAGCCATACATGTACTGGATCGGCTGAAACAGGCCCCGCGGCGGACCAGTGGCAGGGATCAGTAGTCCGTTGGCCGGAAACTCGGCAACCGGCCCCGGCGGTTGGCCGGCGAGCCAGTCGTAGACCTCCAGCGCATCGGCGTCCGGCACGGGCATCGTCTCGACAGCGGTGTACAGCTCGAGGCAGGCAACGAGCGCGACCAGCGCTGTCAGCGCGACGCCCGCGGAGCGCACGTGGCGCCGCACGTAGCCACGCAGCACGGACCAGGCGGCCGAATATCCCAACGCCGCAAGCAGCGGGATGCCGATGGCGGTCAGCAACCCGAAGCGTCCGACGCCTCGGATATTGCGGATCGGTGGCGCAAGCTCGTACAGCAGCGCGTAGGGCATGCGCACGACTCGCCCTGCGACCTCAACGTCGAACCCGAGCGACAGCAGCCCGGCGGCGACGGTTAGCGAGGCGCCAAACGCCAGCGGCCAACGCCGCCCCCGTCGCCACCACAGCACCGAGAGAGCGGCGCCCGCCAGAGCGACCGCCCCCGGGAAGAATGGCTCGGCGCGCACCGGCAGCGCGCGCGGCCAGAAGTGGTTGCCGGGCGACACGCCGAGATAGGTGCGCGGGTCCGACGAGTGCCGCTCGATTTCCGCGCGCGTGCGGACGAAGCCGTACTCACTCCCGGCCGCCGCGTGCGGATAGAGGGTCGGCGCGAAGAGCAGATACGGGACAAGCAGCGCGGCCGCGAACATGACGAGGCTCTGCCGGCTCCACTCCCTGCGCCCACGCTCGTACGCGAGCAGAAAGAGCAGATACAGTCCCAGCGTCAGCGTGCCGAACACGGCCAGGTGCAACGAGCCCAGCAACAGGATCAGCAGCGCGAGGCCACCGGCGACAGCGTAGCGCCGCCCACCGCCGCGCGCGAAGACCGTGAACGCCCACAGCGCTACCGGGAGCCAGCCGATTACGAGCATGTGCAGGTGACTGAGGTGCCCGTAGCGGGCGGGAGCGAAGGCTGCCAGCAGCCCGGCCACGAACGCGGCGCCTTCGTACGCGCCAAGCTCGCGAGCCAGCAGGTAGACGCCGATCGCGACGAGCCAGAACGAGAACAGAAACATCAGGTTGTAGGCCAGCACGTCGTTGCCAGTCAGCAGGTAAGCGGGCCAGGCCAGGATGGCGGTGCTGAGCGCCTCCTCCGAGTAGGCCAACGAATATCTGAATGGATGGAACGCGTTGGCGTGGTACAGATTCATCGGGTCATGCAGGAGTCGGTGCTGCGCCGCCCGCATCACCCAGATCTGGAACAGCGGGTCGCCGGGGTCCTGCAACGTCGAGCCGGCGCGCGGCGTCAGCGGCCACGTCATGACGATCGTCGCGACCAGATACAGCCCAGCGGCGAGCAGCATGGGTCGTCGTAGCACTGCCGACACGTCCAGCATGCCGCCCATTATCGCAGGTCGGCCCAGCGCCGAAGGTGATCGCCCGCTGGCCACAATGCCGAGCTGCGGCTTGCCCCTTGTCGATTAGAACGAGAGCCCGCTGGTGGGCTCAACGCACGGCGCCGCCATTGGCGATAAGATGAATAGACATCTGCAGTCCGCGAATGCGGTCTGAGAACAGCAGCGTCAACGGACTACGCGCTGTCGCGCGCACACAACGGTGGCTGCCTGTCGCGCCAGCCTGGCGCGTTCGTGGCGGCGTCAGGTTGACGAAGCAGTCAGGTGTGTGGCCGGTCTGAGACGTTCGATGAGTGCCCACAATGGTCGGACAACAGCAGGGGAGCAGCATATCTTGGCAGCTACGAAAGCGATCGAGAGGCCGCGCCCACTCAAGGTTCAGTCCGCGTACGACACGCTCAAACGGTTGATTGTGACGCTGGAGCTCGCTCCCGGCTCACATCTCGACGAGCGCGAGTTGATGGACACGCTGAGCATCGGCCGCACTCCGCTGAGAGAAGCCATGCTGCGCCTCTCGCACGAGCGCATGATCGTCCACGTTCCCCGGCGCGGCGCGCGCGTCGCTGACCTGTCCCTGCTCGACTTGCAGGAAATGATCGAAGCGCGGACACACATCGAGCCGCTGGTGACGAAGCTGGCAGCCAAGCGCGTGACGGACGGTCTGCTGATCCGGCTCGAAGCGTTGATGATCGACATCGAAGCGGCCGGAGCGGCCAGGGACATCGAGCGCCTGGTAAATCGCGATCTGGAATTCCACACCGTTATCGCCCGCGCGTGTGACAACCGCTACTTTGCATCGATGGCCGAGCAGGTTAACACGGCGATGCTGCGCTTCTGGCACGTCTCGTACGCCGGCATGGCCGGGCTGCCGTTGTCGGTGGACCATCATCGCGCCCTGTTTGAGACGCTGGCAGCACGCGACCCGGGCACGGCCGAGCAACGCTCGCTGGACCACATCGAGATATTCAGGGAACGCATGAGCAAGTTCGTCGGCTGAGCCCACCCGGTCAATCCGGCGCCGCACACTGAATCGCGCGCCTGCCGACACGCCGAGACCGCTGTGTGTCATCGCGCCTCCCGTCGTGATTTCGACGGCGGGGATATGACAACGACTGACGCGGCGAACAGGTGGGCCTCGCTGGCACAACCACTGGGGCGTGCCGTTCAGCATACGCACGGCGTTAGCAATTTCGCGATCCGCGAACGCTCACGGGACAGAAGCGGTTGGGTCGCTGGCGGCGATGCAAGCCTCGTGCGCGTGAGTTGGATTGGTATTGACACCGTGTCCATCGCGACGTAGGCTGATGCACGGAGAAATATATCCGACGTATTTTCAGGGAAAGCGTAGCGGGGACACCTCGGTCGGGTGTCGACAGCCCTGTGGAATGGCTGCCACCAGTGATCGAGTTTCCGTACGCGGAGGAGGAACAGGGAAATGGTGAGTGGCGAACGACTTCGAGCGCGGCTCGAACACAGTCACGTGTCCCGGCGCACATTGCTGAAGGCGGGAGGTGTCGCGCTGGCGCTCGGCGCCGTGTCGCCGCTGTTGGCGGCCTGTGGCGACGAGGATGATCCAGTCTCGACTCCGGGGCCGGGCGGCGCCACCACGGCGACCCCGGACACCGGTTCAACCCCCGCTCCTTCCGCCCCAACCGCGGCAGGTGAAGACGAAGCACAGTCAGGTGGAACGCTGACGCTGGGCTACACCGAGCCTCCGACGATGGACCCGCGCGTATCCGGCGCGACGATCGCATGGCGGCTGTTTTACAACCTGTTCGACCCGTTGATCGCCATGGACTTCGATACCCGCGAGTACCATCCGGGTCTCGCGAGCTCGTGGGAAGTGTCGGAAGACGGGATGATATACGCATTCAGCCTGCGCGACGGAGTGATGTTCCACGACGGGACACCTTTTACCGCCGAGGCGGTGCAATACACCTTCGACAGCATCATGGACCCGGCACTGCTGTCGCTGGCGGCCATCGGCTATCTCGGCCCGTACGACCGCAGCGAAGTCATCGACGACACAACCGTCGAGGTGCACTTCTCGGAACCGTACTCTCCGTTCCTCAACAACCTGACGCACAGTGTGCTGTCACCGGTGTCGCCCACCGCGGCGGAAGCAGCCGGGGCCGACTTCGGCCAGGCGCCGGTAGGCACCGGACCGTTCAAGTTCAAGGAATGGCAGCCGCAGATCTCGATGACGTTCGAGCGCAACCCGGACTATGCCTGGCCGCTGGGCGTCTACCGCCACGAAGGCCCGGCCTACATCGATGAGATTGTTGTGGCCTTCATCCCGGAGGAGACGACGAGGTTCGGAACGCTGGAAAGCGGCGAGAGCCTCGTGGTCGACGGCGTTCAGCCGCAGGAAGTTGAGCGGCTTCAGGCTGATGAGAACTACCAGATCCTGCTGCCGGCCGTCCCGGGCTCACCACAGATTCTGCCGCTCAATGCTGATGTCGAGCCGACAAGCGACCTGCTCCTGCGGCAGGCGATCCTGTACGCCGTCGACATGGATACGATTATCGACACCCTCTGGTACGGCACACGCAAGGCGGCTCAGGGACCGCTGTCATCGCCATCCTGGGGCTACAACCCGGCAGTCGAGGAGATGTATCCGTACGACCAGGCCAAGGCCGAGGAGCTTCTCGAGGAGGCTGGCTGGGTGATGGGCTCCGGCGACGTGCGTCAGAAGGACGGCAATGACCTGATGCTGGAGTACATCACGACGACCGGCATCCAGGGGCAGGCCGGCGAGCTGGTGCAGGCGTACCTGGCGCGGGTTGGCATCGGGGTCAACTTGCATCAGCTGGAGTACGCGGCGACGGCGGCCGCCTACCTGGCCAGCGAACACCACATCGCGCGCATCTACTTCTCGCATGTGGACCCGGTGGTGCTATCAACCCTGTACCACTCGCGCAACATCCCCGGGACGAACTTCAACCGCACGATGAAGGTCGATCCTGCGCTGGACGAGATGCTGGACAACGCGGCCAGCGAGTTGGACCAGGATGCTCGAATCCAGCAGTACATGGACATCCAGCAGTACATCATGGATCAGGCGCTGATGATCCCGCTGTGGGAAGAGACAGTCTTCTGGGGCGCTCACGCCAGTGTCAAGGGGATTCACTTCCAGCCACTGGGCGGCATCTGGTTCTATGACACCTGGATCGAAGAGTAGTTCAAGCGACGACAGTTGGGTGGGGCGTGGGCATTCCACGGCCCGCCCAACACCGGACGCTTGAACCGCCGGCAACTCGATCGAGGAGACTGCTGTGCTGCAATACGTCAGAACGCGCCTGCTGCTCACCATTCCGGTGCTGCTGGGCGTTTCTTTCATTGCGTTTTCGATCCTGCATCTGATTCCCGGCGACCCCGCAACCGTGTTGCTCGGCGACATGGGGGGCGGGGCCGCATCCGGAGACATGTCCGAGGAAGCGCTCGAAAACATCAGGCGCGAACTGGGACTGGACAAGCCCTTTCTCGTCCAATATGTCATCTACGTGGGGGGCGTCGCGCAGGGCGACTTCGGACGGTCATTCCAGACAAACCGGGAGGTGCGTGGCTCGGTCCTGGAAGTCCTGCCGTACACGCTGTTACTGACGGTCGTCGGCCTCGGCATCGCCATAATCATCGGATTTGCCCTGGGAATCATTGCGGCACTGAAGCGCAACACCTGGATCGACAGCCTGACGATGACTTTCTCGCTGATCGGGCTGTCGATGCCGAGCTTCTGGCTGGCGTTCATACTCATTGGCATCTTCTCGTACCGGCTGGGCTGGCTACCCAGCATTGGTAGCGCCGGGATCAAGACGCTCATCCTGCCGTCCGTCACGCTTGGGCTCGTGGCGTCCGGCATCATCGCTCGCCTGGTGCGCTCGACGATGCTGGAGGTCATGCGGCAGGAGTACGTGACAACGGCGCGTTCCAAGGGACTCGGCGAACGTGCGGTCGTCATCAGACACGCGCTGCGCAACGCACTCATCCCCGTCGTGACAATCGTCGGGCTGCAATTCGGCACTCTGCTCTCCGGAGCAGTCATCATCGAGACAGTGTTCGCGCGCCGCGGCCTCGGTCGGCTCGCCGTCGAGGCAGTGCTGCGACGGGACTATCCGCTGGTGCAGGGCACGATTCTGGTCGCGGCGCTTGGCTACGTGCTCGTCAATCTCCTCGTCGATCTCGCATACGCGTGGATCGACCCACGCATCAAGTACGAGTGAGGAGGGGCGACATGGCACAGACGCAGGCAGGCAGCGTGTCACTGGCGACCGCTGAGCTTGAGTTGGTGAAGCCACGCAGCCGTCGCAGAGAGTTCACAAACAGCCTGGTCAAGAACAAGGGCGCGCTCATCGGGCTGATCATCCTGCTCATTCTGATCCTGGCAGCACTCAGCGCGCCGCTGATCACCAGATACGACCCGATCGAGATCGATCCGCCATCGCGTCTTCTATCGCCTAACCGCCAGCACTGGTTCGGCACCGATGTCTTCGGGCGCGACATCTACACGCGTGTGATCTACGGCGCGCGCATTTCGTTACCGGTCGGGCTGATCGCTGTCGCCATCTCGGCGATCATCGGCACCACGCTCGGGATGATCGGGGGGTACTACGGGAAACTCGTCGACGGCATCATCATGCGGATCGTCGATATCATGCTGGCGTTCCCGAACATTATGCTGGCGCTCGTTGTCGTAGCCATCCTTGGACCAAACATCCGAAACGTGATGATCGCGGTTGGCATCGGGGGCATTCCACAATACACGCGCCTGGTGCGGGGATCGGTCTTGTCAGCGCGGGAGCTGCTGTATGTCGAGGCGGCGCGTGTCGTCGGAGTGCCGGAAATGAAGATTCTGTTCCGGCATGTTCTTCCGAACGTCATTGGCCCATCTGTGGTGCTCTCGACTCTCTCGGTTGGCACCGCCATCCTGGCGGCAGCAGGACTGTCGTTTCTGGGACTGGGCGCGCAACCGCCTGAGCCGGAGTGGGGTTCCATGCTGGCTGACGGCCGGAGATTCCTGAACACGCACTGGTGGGTGACGACGATGCCGGGAGTGGCGATCGCGATCACGGTGCTGGCAGTCAACATGTTCGGGGATGGCCTGCGCGACATTCTCGACCCGCGGCTGCGGACGTAGCGAACACACGCGCGACTCACGGAGACGCGATGGCCTGTCAGGGTAGACGCAAGCCCTGATTTGCAGGGGAGGACACAGAAGTGATTATCGTCAACGAGCGGCCGACCATGACGGCGCCGAAGGAACTGCTGGACCGGCTGCGCAAGATACCGCCAGCCACTATTGGACACATCCTCGACTTCGGCTTCATGGATATAGGATTGCGACCGGTAGGGCGTCGGGGCTTCACGATCTGCGGTCCGGCCGTGACAGTCAAGGTCATGGCGATCGACAGCACCGTCGTTCACAAAGCGATTTCGATGGCCGAGCCAGGTGACATCATGGTCATCGATCGCAACGGTGACGCCAAGCACGCGTGCTGGGGCGAGATGACATCGCTGGCGGCCAAGATGCGCGGTCTTGAGGCGACAATCGTCGACGGACCGGCGACCGACATCGTCGAGATCGAGGACATGGAGTACCTCGTTTT
Organism: Thermomicrobiales bacterium; assembly: GCA_035513175.1. Taxonomy (GTDB): domain Bacteria; phylum Chloroflexota; class Chloroflexia; order Thermomicrobiales; family CFX8; genus DATKCN01. Next base: position 8,081 of record DATKCN010000122.1, on the reverse strand, counting down.
CAGCCGCGGCATCTCGCCGATCACCACTCGTTCGCTGGCGATGTCTGGCGAGATCAACACCGTGGTGCAATGCGGCGGTGTCAGCGTCGCGCCGGGCGACATCATTCATGCGGACGACAATGGAGTGCTGGTGCTCAAGCCGGAGCACGTCGCGGACATCGTCGAGCACTGCGAGCCTATTGCGCAGCGGGAACCGACCACGCGTCAGCGGCTGCGAGCCGGTGAATCGCTGGCGGAAATGGCGGGAGCGAACACGAAGATCGCGGCAGCGCTGGCGGCCCAGGCGCAAGGGCAGCACTAGCTTTCACGGATCGAGACAGCGGGGAGGGACACGAGCATGGCACACGGTCGAGAAACTACGCTGCGAGTCACACGCGATCTGGCGGTGTCGAAGAACGTCATGGTGGCGGCCAAGCATCCCTGGGCGGTGCAGGCGGGGCTCGACATCCTCGCCAGCGGCGGCAACGCAGTAGACGCGGCCGCCGCCACGGCCTTCGCGGTCGGCGTCGTAGAACCGTGGATGAGCGGCATCGGCGGCGTTGGCTTCATGACGATCCAGAAGTCCAGCGGCGAACGCGTAGTGATCGACTACTTCGGCCGGGCGCCGCAGGCAGCCAGGGCCGACATGTTCGAGATGACCGACGACGCCCGCACGGTGGTCGGCTTTGGCGGCGTCAGGGATCGCGCGAACGAATATGGGCCATTGTCCGTCCTCGTGCCCGGCATGGTGGCCGGCATGGCGCTCGCGCTCGAACAGCACGGCACGAAGGAGATCGGCGAGGTCATTCAGGCGGCCATCCGCTGCGCCGACGAGGGTTTTGAGGTCAACTGGTACAACGGCATGCTGCTGGCCTCACAGCAGGCAGTGATCCGCCGCGACCCTGAGACGACCAAGGTCTACCTGGGCAGCGGCGGACCGCCCGCCCCGCTCTTCGGCCAGCCGTTGCCGCGCATCCGTCAGCCGGAGCTGGCGAATACCCTGCGGCGCATAGCGTCCCACGGGCGCGACGGCTTCTATCGCGGCGAGACCGCCGAGTGCATCGCCGATCACCTGCAGAGCGTCGGCGGCATCATGACCACCGACGACCTGGCACGCTTCGAGCCGACCGTGGTCGAGCCGCTGGTGATCGAATACCAGGGGCACGAGCTGGTGCTGTTGCCATTCCAGGGTGGCGGCATCACACTGGCTGAGTCGTTCAACATCCTCGATGGCCTCAATATTCGCGGGACGGGGCTCAACACCGCCACCACGCTGCACCACATAGCAGAAGCCAGCCGCCGTTCCTTCGCGGACCGCTTCAAGTATGTCGGCGATCCAGACTGGGTCGACATCGACTGGGACCGGCTGGCGTCGAAGGAGTACGGCGACGAGCGCCGCGCCGAGATCGAAGCGAACCGGGCGTCGAGCCCGCAGCCGGGGCAAGGCATCGCGGGACGCGCGGGCATCACCCGCGAGATGGCAGTCACCGCGGACGGCGGCTGCACCACCCACCTCTCGGTCGTCGACGCGGAAGGCAACATGGTGTCGGTCACGCAGACCCTCACGCTGATCTTCGGCTCGGCCGTCACCATCCCTGGGGCGGGCGTGCTGATGAACGACAGCATGGCGCTGTTCGAGCCGGCGCCAGGGCGCGCCAATTCAATCGGGCCGTGGAAGCGCCCCGCCTCGAACATGGCACACATCATCGCCGTGAAGGACGGCACGCCGGTGCTGGCAGTCGGAGCTCCGGGCGGACGCCGCATCATCGACACCTGCATGCAGATGGCGCTGGACGTGATCGACTTCGACCTCGACATCCAGTCCGCCTGCCAGGCGCCGCTGGTCGACTGCTCAGGACCAGAGCTATTGGTTGACACCCAGGTCAGCCAGGCCACCCGCGACCGGCTGCGCGCGATGGGGCACACCGTCGTCGACGCTGAGCCGGCCTTTGCTCCGCGCGCATTCGCCAGCCCGACCGGCGTCCAGGTCGATCCGGAGACCGGGGTGCGCTACGGCGGCGCAGACCCGTTTGGGATCGGGATTGCGGCCGGGATGTAAGCGGCGAGGACCGCGGATCGGGCACGGCAAAGGCGCCACGCCAGTGCCCTTCGTCCCGTACACCGATTTCATATGACGACATGTCACGCGTAGCGATCGAGACAGCGACCGCTACGCTCTGGCGTTCAGATGGAAACTGCCGTACTCTCGCCGCATACCGTACGCGCACGGACGAAGGAGGGCGTGATGGAAGTTGGCGCGGGAGATCGTCGCTACGAGGTCATCGAGGATTGGCCATCCATGCCGGAGGGCATGCGCTGGGGGCAGGTAGTTCAGGTCATTGTCGATTCAAATGACCGGGTCATGATCTTTCAGCGCATCGCGCCGCAGGTGTCGATTTTCAGCACCGCTGGCGAGATGCTGGGAGCATGGCCGGAGGACGATCGCTTTCAGGACATCCACTCGGTCTACGTTGGAAGCGACGGCGATGGGGAGTACCTGCTGATCGTCGATCGGGACGCGAACGAGATGGCGCGCACGACGCTGGATGGTGAGCGGGTGTGGTCGGTGAAGGGTGCTCCATTCAACCGGCCGACCGACGCCGCCGTGGCGTCCAACGGCGACATCTACGTCTCCGACGGGTACGGAAACGCCAACGTGCATCACTTCTCGGCTGGCGGAGAGCGCATCGCGACCTGGGGAGAGCCGGGCGTCGCGCCGGGGCAGTTCCGCCTGCCGCACGGCGTCTGGATCACGGACTGGCGCGGGCAGGAGTGCGTCTACATTTGCGACCGCGAGAACTGGCGCATCCAGCGCTTTTCGCTCGACGGGCTGTACCTCGGGAAGATTGCTGCCCGGCGGCCGACGGACATCGTGGTGGACGCAGACGGCGTGCGATACGTTTCAGAGCTGGCGTCCCGGACGACGATCTACGATGCTGATGACCACGTCATCGCCCGCATTGGCGGCAAGGAGAAGCGCGAGCCGGGCGAGTTCGTCGCCCCGCATTCGGTCTGGCTGGACTCGGAGGGTTCGCTGTACGTGACCGAGGTGCTGGAAGGGCAACGGGTCCACAAGTTCGCGCGTGTCTAGCGCGGATTGGATCAGTGACCTGACGCGACGCAGGCGCAGGAGCGCCGCCGGCTACAGCGGCAGGCGCGGCGACCGGGCGCGGCGTCGCGGACGGACGGGCAGCGAGACGGTGAACGTGGAGCCCTGGCCGGGCTCGCTCCGCAGGGAGATCGTGCCGCCATGCGCGTCGACGATCTGCTTCGTGATATACAGCCCGAGGCCCAGCCCGCTCTGCCGGTAATGATCGGCGTCCCCGACGCGGCTGTAGCGGGCGAACAGCCGTGGGACGTGTTCCTGGGCAATGCCGATCCCGCGATCGGTGATGGACACGGTCACTGGATTGCTCAAGCCGCCCAGCCAGCCAGCCGTCACGTCGACCGGCGTGCCCATCGGGCTGTACTTGATCGCGTTCGTCAACAGGTTGCTGAACACCTGCTCCAGGCGGTCCCGGTCCCAGCGGCCGACGATCTCCGGCGGCTCGACCCGCAGCGACAGCTTATGCGTCGTGCCCGAATGACTGATGTCCGCCACCAGGCGCTCAAGCAGCTCGGCAAGGTCAAATTCGTGATAGCGAAAGTCAAGCTGACCGGACTCGATGCGGGCAACATCGAGCAGCTCGTTGATCAGCCGTTCCATGCGGTCTTCCTGATCGAGGAGCGTCGCGATGGCCTTCGACGTCAACGGATCGTCTGAGGTGACCCTGCGCTCCAGGATCTGCGTGTAGCCGCGGATCGCGGTGAGGGGCGTGCGCAGCTCGTGGGCCGCCATCGAGAAGAACTCGTCCTTGAGCCGGTCCACCTCGATCAGCCCGGTAATGTCAGTCTCCACCATGACCGCGCCGATGATCTCACCGCCGTCGTCGCGCACCGGCGCGGCGCTGGCCCGCCGGTGCACGTCGCTCCCCAGGCCGTGATGGAAGACGGTGTAGTCCTCCTGCAGCGTGTCGCCGGTCAGCGCCCGAACCAGCGGTCGATTCTCGACCGAGACCGGGTCGCCGTTCGTGTGACGCAGGTGGACCAGCTCATCGATGCCATCAATGCGAATCAGCTCGGCGAGCGATTCGACGCCGTACGTCTCCAGCGCCGCCTGGTTGACGAGGCGGATGCTTCCGGCCGCGTCGCAGACAATGACCGCGTCGGTCATGGCGCTTACGGTCGCTTCGATCTCGGCAGCCCGCGACCCGGCAATGCGCACCAGTTCCTCCACGCGGCGGCGCGTCGCGACCTGTTCGGTCACGTTCGACGCCAGCAGCACCAATTCACGAACCGGACCGTTGGCGTCGCGTAGCGGCACGACGGCGCCGGTCCAGAAGTTGGGCGCGCGCTGCCCGCCAGCGTAGCCATCGAACGCTACTTCCTCGGACATGACGATCTCGCCTCGCTCGACGGCGAGATCGAGCCACTCGATGAGCCGCCGCGCCTGCTCGTCGCGCGCCAGGCGCCGGATGCTGACGCCGTCACCCCCCCGGCGCGCCGCGCGGGCGCGAACGGCCAGCGCTGGAGCGACATAACGCGCCGCGAGCGCGTTGATCATCGTGATGCGATAGTCGGGCGGTCCGTTAACGTCCGGCCAGCGTGGACGCGCCACCTCGAACACGACGAGTCCTGCCGGGAGATGGTCGATGATGTCTTTCAGGAACGCCCGCTCCAGGCTGCGCTGCTGGAACAGCGTGGCGTTGTAGATGGCGACCGCCGACTGCGACGCGATCATCCCCAGGAAGGCGATCTCCGCGTCGTCAAACGGGTGAGGGTGCGGCAGATCGTAGGAAAGTGATCCGATCAGTTCGTCACGCACGACGAGCGGCACGGCGATGGCGCTGCCGGACGCGCGGTCTCGTTTGACACCCTCCTGCTCGTACTGCGCGAAGTCCGGCACGACGACCGGCAGCCGCGTCCGCGCAGCCAGCGCCTCAATCGCGTTCGAGGCCAGTCCGATCACTTCCGGGCGCCGCGCACGCCCCCGCCCGGTGTCCATGCGGCGCAAGGTATGGGTTTCCGGATCGTACAGCATCAGCCGGACCAGGGTCGCGCCGGTTATCTCGGCGATGCGCGACACGACGGTGTGATACACGGCATGCACGTCCTGCTCGGATGAGGCGAGCTGCTGGGAGAGTACCCGGAAAGCCACCGCTTCCCGATCGCGCCGCACGCGCTCGCTGATGTCGCTCAGGATGATCAGCGCGCCGCGCCGCCCGCCGCGCACGATCACCGGGCTGGCGCTGACCGAGACGTGGCCCGTCGCCCCACCAGGCTGGGTGAGGGACAACTCCGCGCCGCGCACGGATTCGCCCAGCAGGGCGCGCATGCTCGGCAGGCGGTCGACGGGCAGCGCGCCGCCATCAATCGTGCGAATCGCATAGCGCGCCGCGACCTCGGTGACGTGCACGCCAAGCGGGATCTCTTCTCCGAACAGCCGGGTGGCAGCCGCGTTTGCGTCGATCGCGATTCCGGCCTCGTCGAGCAGAATGACGCCGTCGGAGAGATTCTCAACGAGCAGGTTCATCGTCGCCAACTCGCGGCTCCCAGGGCGGTCTTCCGGCCGCGTCACGGGCGCGGCCGGCTGGGAGGCGCCAGGCGTGGCGCCGGGGGAGGCTGCTCGATTCGAGGCCGATCTGGACATGGGAGTGGGCTCCTGCCGGCCGGATTGGAACCGTTGCTGCAAGCGTTATCGGCTATGAACGGACACGATTGGACGCGGTCGCCTCCCAAGGTTACGGCTCGTTGGGACGCTCGTCCAGTACGGCGTCGCGAGGCGCCGGCAGGCTGTCGCGGCGCAGGTACGCGACGCAGCGCTCGAACATGGCTTCATCGATCAGATCGTTCGAGTGGTAGTAGTTCAGCATGGTCCGCAGTCGCAGAATCGGCGTGACGCGGCATCCCAGCTCGTGTAGCCGTTCGGTTCCACCCTGCTCGCGATCGATCAGCACGATCGCGTCGCGCACGGTCATGCCCGCCAGGTCGAGCTGCTCGGCGGTGGACATGATCGAGCGACCGCCGGTCATCAGGTCGTCAATCACCAGAGCCGACTGACCAAGGATGACCCGGCCCTCGATGATCGCGTCCGCCGCGCCGGCATGGGTCGGAGACGGCCGCAGGTAGATCAGCGGCGTGTCGCTTTCGAGCGCGTAGGCGGTGGCGATGTGCAGGCCGCCCATTGGCACGCCCGCCACAGCCCGGAACGACGACAGCCGCGGTCGGCGGCGCGTGCGGTCGGCCTGAATCTCGGTGTGGATCATGCGCGCGATGCGGCGTAGCATGGCAGGCTCGCTGATCAGCACGCGCGGGTTGATGTAGATCGGTGACATTCCAGCGGTTGGGCCGAGGTCGAACTCGCCGAACTGCACTCCACCGAGATCGAACAGCGCCTGCGCAAGGTCGAGGTTGGAATCTACGCCGAACAGCACCCGGTTATCCCCTCCCGAAGGGCCCAGGCCCTCGTGTCAACGCGTGATGACACGTCATAGCCCCTCCAGCCAGAATGACGCGTCATAATCAGCACAGGATACCGTTCACAGGGTTGTTTGTCACGTATGGTGAGGCTTGGACCCGTGCTGCCAGGGGCCACGCAATGATGGAGCTCCCCGTCCGTTGCCGGGCGGGGAGCTCCAGGTAAGGGGATAGGAGTAAGCGAGGTTACGGACCGGCGGTGATGTCGACGATGAGTGTGGCGGTGTATGTGCCGGCGATCGTCATGCCAGGAACGGTCAACTCGACAGGGAGCGACTGCGTGTACTGGCCTTTGCCGTAGCCAGCGTTGGCGTAGATGACCTTGCGTGGGGTGTCGAGTGTGCCTCCGCTGGCGGCCAGCGGGCCGTTCGCCCCGTCGATGGCCTGGCCGGTCACCACCGCAGGCGCGCCGGGCATGCCGATCAGCAGGTTGGAGGCCGCCAGCGGGACGCCGCTGAACGAGCCGGTGTAGGCGAGAGCTGACGACTGAACCGTGACGTTCCAGCCCAGATCTGAGCCGGTGCTGTCATCGACCGTCAGCGTCACGGAGCCAGTGCTGACCTGGCTGGTGTGGGAGTAGCTGAGCGCACCGAGCGAGGCGCCGGCGATGCTTGCCGAACGTGTGCCGCCGTCGAGCGCCTGGACGATGGTACCGTTCGCCATGGCGGCAGCCAGCAACGCGCCGGCCAGAAGCAATCCTCCCAGCATTCCAGTCCGGCACACTCTTAATGTAGATCGCGGCAACGGCATATCCATGACTTCCTCTGTTAACTCCACGCTATTTTCACAGGGCGCACTTTGAGCATCGGTCCCTCCACTCCGCCGGGGCACGACGGCACTCGATCAGTGTTGCGAATAGCCTGGCGGGACGAGCCTGCGGATGCTCACCAGCGCGGTGAGTGATGTCGCCACTGGGGCAGGTGCGGGTATGTGAACCGGCTGCGCCTGCTCGGTTCGTGGGCGGGACTTGAGACGGCGGAACAGGACGATGCCGCCCGCGATGGCGCCAACGACGGCCAGTGTGGCGACGACGGCGACGGCGACGAGGGCCCATGGCTGGCTGGCCGCGGGGGCAGCGGATGCGACGGGAGCCGTTGTCTGCGCAGCGGGCGCCGGGATAATGATGCTTTCCACGGCCTCTGGGACGGTCACCCCAAGCGGTTGAGCCGTCGAGGCGGTTGCGCCGGTGGCTGTGTCGGTCACGGTCAGGATAGCAGTGTAGTTGCCAACAGGCAGCCGCTCACGAAATGCGAATTCGACTTTGGTGTCAGTCCAGGCGTAAAAGGAGCCCATCTGCATCGACTGGCGATCTACCTCTACGCCACCGGCGTCAAAAAGAACCATCTCAGCAACAGGCTTGAGTAGAACGTTGCCCGGATTCTGTACGTCGAAGGCGACAACTGACATCGAGCCGACGTCGCCATACGTCACGCCGTCGATTGCCAAGGTTGGGGCGCGCTCGCCCGGCACGTCGATCGCGATGGCGATAACCTGGCGGACGATCTGCTTGAGGACGACACCTTCACCATCGTCACCGGTTGGAACAGCGTTCTGGATGGCGACGCTGGTAATGTACTCGCCTGGCT
>DATKCN010000121.1:0-3307 GCA_035513175.1 Thermomicrobiales bacterium | reverse complement strand
TTCCCCGGCGTCGTCGTCTTCGTCGATCTCGCGCCGCTCAGCGATCCGGCCCTTGTCTTGCCCGCTGTCGCCGCCGCATTCGGCATCCAGGACACCGCCGCCCGGCCCGTCCTCGATACGCTCATCGACGCGTTGCGCGACCGGCATGTGCTTGTCATTGCCGACAATGTCGAGCAGGTGATCGACGCGGGGGCTGACCTCGCTCACCTCGTCGCCCACTGCCCGGAACTGACGCTGCTCGCCACCAGCCGGGAACCGCTGCGCATCACTGGTGAGACGGAATACCCCATCGCGCCACTCCAGCTACCTGACGTGGGACGTGACCTCGACCCCGAGCGGCTGCGTGAGAACCCGGCAGTGTCCCTCTTTGTCCAGCGCGCAAGCGCCGTCAGGCCGGGCTTCGACCTGACGCCGGAGAACGCCGCGACGATCGTCGCCATCTGCCAACGGCTCGATGGGCTGCCGCTGGCCGTCGAGCTGGCCGCCGCGCGAGTCCGGTCGCTCCCCGTAGCCCAGCTTCGAGAGCGATTGGAGCAGCCGCTACGCTTCCTGACGGGTGGCGCGCGCGATCTTCCCGCACGGCAGCAGGCCATGCGCGACACGATCCAGTGGTCATACGACCTCCTGACTCCGGACGAGCAGCGCCTGTTCCGGCGTCTGGCGGTCTTCGTTGGCGGCTGGACGCTGGAGATCTCCGAGGCGGTGGTGGACATTAACGGTGATCTCGCCCTCGACACGCTGGACATCCTGCTGTCGCTGGTCGAGAAGAGCCTCGTCGTCCAGCACGAGAGCGCGGATGGCGCGCCACGGTACCGGCTGCTCGTGCCGATCCGCGAGTTTGCCAGCGAGCAGCTGGATCAGCATGGGGATACGGAAACACTGCGCCAGCGCCATGCCGAAGCGATGCGTGACTTCGCACGTGAGTCCGACCGGTTCCTCGTGGGCTACGAACCCGGTTGGGTGACACGCGTCGACATCGAACATGAGAACATCCGGTCGGCGCTGACATGGGCCAGCGACACCGGCGCCGACGTCCTCGGCATCGAGGTCGTCGGGCGCTTGCGGTATGCATGGTTCGTCAGAGGACGCCTGCGCGACGGGCTGGAGTGGACGCGCGCCTTTCTGTCTCGCTATCCGGTCGCGGATGCAGCACGAGCGCGTGCGCTGCTGGGGTTGTCGATGTGTAAGCGGGAAGGGGGCGGCTTTGAGGTCGCGGGGCAGGCAGCCGAAGAGGCCCTCGTCATCGGACGTGCGCTGGATGATGTCGCGCTAATGGCGGAGGCGATGTTGCTGAGAGCCGCCGCGATCATGTACCTGCCGGACCCGGACGACGCTGTGGTCGAGTCCACCCTGTCTGAGGCGCTCGATCTGGCCGGCGCGAACGTCCTGGAGTCCCTGACCGCGAACATCCTGAACTTCCGGTCCATCCACGACATCCTGGCGAACCGCTACGACCGCGCCGAGGACTCGCTCCAACGGGCCCGTGAGATTGCCGCGCGTCTTAATCTGATCGGGAGTCACGCGGCTGCATGCTGGCTGCTCGGGTGGGTCACGGCCCTGCGTGGCGACGACAACGAGGCACTCACACATACCCGAGAGGTGCTGCTGGCAAACCGCAACACGGTCAACGAACTCGCCACGCTGCTCGCGCTTGAGCTCGTTGGCTCGGTGCTGGCGCGCAACGGTCAGGCCATGCTGGCGATTCAATTACGGGCGCTCGTCGACCGCGAGCGGCGGATCATGGGGCTGGTTGCGCCGGTGTACTGGGCTAAGTATGTGCGCGTGGTGTATGAGGCGCACGGACGCCTCGATCCCGCGACATTCGACGATGCCTGGCGTGCTGGCGCTGCCATGTCCGTCGCGGACGGCGTCGCCATGGCGCTGGAGCAGACGCTTGCTGACCAACCGTCAGCATCGACATCCACACGCCTGACCCCACGGGAGCTCGACGTGCTGCGCCTGGTCGCCACAGGATTGACCGACGCCGAGGTGGCCGAGCGGCTCTTCCTCAGCCGCCGCACTGTAAGCTCGCACCTCACCTCGATCTACACCAAGCTGGGCGTCTCCTCCCGCGCTGCCGCCACCCGCTACGCCGTCGATCACGAGCTCGCCTGACGCGCGGCAGCCTTGACATCGACGCGCGCACCCGGATAGTAGAGCCAACACGTCGGCGTCTCCCGTTCCGAGGATCGGATGCGCGCATGGCAAGCCTGCCAACCTCACTTAGCAGCTTCGTCGGCCGTGAGGCAGAGATCGACCAGATTGCACGCCTGCTCGAAACCGTCCGCCTGCTGACCCTCACCGGCCCCGGCGGCGTCGGCAAGACCCGTCTGGCGCTGGCGGTCGCAAACGCAGCGGCCGTGAAGGACACCTATCGCGACGGCGTGACTGTCATCTCCCTGGCTTCAGTGGCCGATCCAGCGCTGGTCGGCTCCGCCATTGAAACGGTGTTCGGTCTCTCGGAACGGGGCGGCCGCGCGCCAGCCGAGGTCGTGGCCGCGCACCTGGCCGGTAAAGAACTGCTGCTCGTGCTCGACAACTTCGAGCAGGTCGTGGACGCCGCTCCGCTCGTGGCCGACCTGTTGCGCGCCTGTCCCAGCCTGACGGCGCTGGTCACGAGCCGCGTCTCGCTGAAGGTCAGCGGCGAGCAGGAGTTGATCGTGCAGCCGCTCGCGCTCCCCAATCCTGATAGCCCGGCCTCCACGGAGCAGCTATTGGAATACGAGGCCATCGCGTTGTTCGAGCAGCGCGCCCGGGAGAGCCGGATCGACTTCGAGATCACAGCGGACAACGGACAGACCGTCGCCGAGATCTGTCGCCGTCTGGACGGTCTGCCGCTGGCGATTGAGCTGGCTGCGGCGCGCGTGAAGCTGCTCCCGCCATCCTCGCTGCTGGGGCGGCTCGACCGACGCCTGCCGCTGCTCACCGGCGGTTCGCGTGACCTGCCAGCCCGCCAGCAGACGATGCGCGACACGATCGCCTGGAGCTACGACCTGCTCGATGCTGCCGAACAACGGCTCTTCCGGCAGCTCTCGGTCTTTACCGGAGGCTGGACGCTGGAGGCAGCCGAGGCCATCTGCCAGGTCGACGCGGACGGCCCTGACGTGCTCGACGGACTGGCATCTTTAGCCGACAAGAGCCTGCTGCGCCGGGCAGCGCCTTCCGATCAGCTGAACGCTGGGCGCTTCGGCTTGCTGGAGACCGTGCGGGAATACGGTCTGGAGAAGCTGGACCAGTCCACTGAAGCCACGCTTATTCACGACCGGCACGCTATGTATTTCGCGGCGCTGGCCGAACGGGTAGATCC
>DATKCN010000120.1:0-34307 GCA_035513175.1 Thermomicrobiales bacterium | reverse complement strand
TCGCGCGTCACTCAGGTGAACGTTGACGAGCCGCGGCGCAACCGTGTCGATTGCAACTACGGGATCGACGCCGAAGCTCGCGGCATGCGCGATGTCGAGTGTTACGTGAGCTCCCCACTCGCTCGCCACGACTCGCAGCCTTTCAAGACTGTCGAGCTGCTGTTGCGTCGTTCCGTCGTGATTGTCCGCTCGGTTTTCCATCGCGAGGCGGAGAGACGGCCGAGCCCGGTCTCGTTCAGCGCATAGTGCGTCGAGCCATAGTCGCACATCGGACAAGTCTCCGGAACGAGACATCGGGGTGTGCAGGACCAGACATTCGCACGCGCCGATATGTGCCGCAAATCTGATTGACCGGCGATCGGACTCGATCTTCTCGTCAAGCCCGACATCGCGGTAGTGAAGACGCGCGTGCACGCTCGCGATGTCGATCCCAGCGTCGTCAGCGATGCATTGGTAGTGTTCCGGTCCCACTCGAAGCATGGTCGGTGTGAGCAACAGCTCCACCAGTCTGAATCCCGCGCGGCGGGAAATCAACAGCATGGACCTCACGGGGTAGAACATCATCGCGCCAGCCGCAACTGAGATTCTCATTGAATGCCACCAGCAAGCTTCATCGATGCGCGGTTGGCTCCACGGACTCCACTGAGTATCGCATGCGGCTGGTTACGCAACGCGCTCGTCGCGGCCGGCGAAGATGCTTGCGATCGCCCTTTCAACCGCGATCTCGACCGCGCTCGTCAATGCCAGCACGTCCAGCGCATCCAACGCGCCCATCCTCCGGCCGACGGCGAACATCGTGTCCCCATCGACAATCGTGTGCGACGGGACGACACAGCGCGAGAGCGCCGCATGCGCCGCGACGCAGCACCGTGACAGGGTCCGGCGGTCCACATCGGCGTCGATGAGGACCACCCCGATGGATGTGTTCTCGGCTTCACGCGCTTCAGCGGCGCCCGACAGAGCGATCTCACGCCCTGATCGGCCGGCAGATTGTGGATCGACGGCGCGCGCAAGCCAGTCCCCGGTGCGCGCGTTCACGACGTCGCCCACGGCATTCAACACGATGACAACCGCAACGGATCCGACGGGCGTCGTCACCGTCGCGATGCCCAGTCCCGCGTCGATGCCGGGTCGCGCGCCCAGCTTGGCAACCGTCGCTCCCGTCCCCGCTCCAACACGGCCAGCGTCGATGCTGGCAGCAACGGCGCCACTCGCCGCCGCGTAGCCGTCCTCCGCGTCGGGGTGACGTTGGGTTCCCACGCCCAGATCGAAGATGACCGCCGCCGGGACTATCGGAACTGACCCCGCGCTCGTTGTGACCCCGCGCTCTTGCTCCCGCAGGTATCTCATGACACCGTCAGCCGTGGCCAGACCGAACGCGCTTCCGCCCGTCAGCACGATTGCATCCACGCGTCCCACGAGCATGCCATCGGCAAGCAGGGCCGTTTCCCGCGTACCCGGAGATCCGCCACGCACGTCGACCGCCGCGGGCGACAGACTGTCCAGCACGATCGCGGTGCATCCTGTCCTGTCGTCAGCGTGTGTGACGTGGCCGATCCGAAACCATGCGTCCCCGTTAGACACGAAGTATCAGTCCAGGTGTCGCGATGCGGATATCACGGTCGAACTCCGTTCGTGCGCCGGCCACGACGGCGTCCTCCGACCGCTCCTGCCATAAATGCGTAAGCACCAGCCGGTCGACCCTGGCCAGGGCTGCGAGCCGTCCGGCGTCCTCCGGCGTCAGGTGGCCGCGCCACTCCAGTGGTGTCTCGCCATGCGCTTCCAGCGTTGCCTCGATGATTCCGAGATCCGCTCCGGTAAACAGCTCGACAAGACCTTCGATCGCGCCTGTGTCGGCCGAGTACGCGACCACGCGCCCGGTGGAATGCTCCAGGCGCATGGCGTAACACTCGATGAAGTGCTGTGTCGGCGCGAACGTCATCGTGATTGAGCCCAATTCCAGCGGAGACTCGGGATCGTATTCGCGGAGATCGAATGCCGCGTCCCAGAACGTGTCATATCGCTCTCCTTGCCCGTCAAAAGCGTCCCCAAGCATTCTCATGCGCTCCAGACCACCAGGCGGAAGCCAGACGGGGATCTGACGGCTTTTCTGCCGGACTCCGTACAACAGACCGTAGCGATACGCGACCAGATCGAGCACGTGATCCGAATGAAAGTGCGAAATGAGAATCGCGTCGATCGCGGTGTAATCGACGTGCTTGCGCAGTTCCTGCACGGCTCCAGATCCGCAGTCGATGAGAATCGACTGTGCCCCTGATTGCACGAGGTATGCCGAACATCCCTGCCCCGCGTTGGGCCACGCCGCCGCGCCGCCGAGCACGGTCACACGCATGCTCATCGACCTGCCGCCGGCGCATCGTCATCGAGGCGCAACTGTTCCAGGTGGACGACATCCCCCAGCAGATGGGTGATAGGTCCGCTCGACGCGAGTTCGATATGGGTCACGCTGCAGTTGTCGACGGCGTACCGTTGCCAATCGTTCGGGTTGTCGCCAAGAATCTGCGAAACCGCCGATCCGATCACCCCACCGTGGGCCACGACGAGAATTCGCTCGCCCGCGTGGCTCGAGACAATGTGATCCAGGGTTTCGCGAACGCGTATGTGGAATTCGCGGCGCGATTCGCCGTTTGGGAATCGTGCTTCGTCGTCGTCGAGATCGAGGAACCGCGCGGTAATGTCGGCATATCGCTCGAGCATCTCGTTCAGCACCAGTCCTTCCGCCGCGCCAAAGTCCATCTCTGCCAGCCCGGGATGAAGGCGCGGGGTGAGACCGATGCCTGTCGAGATAGCCTGGGCGGTGGCCAGAGCCCTCTGCAGCGGGCTCGAGTGCAGTGACCGAAGTTCGTCGATGACCTGCACCCGCTGTGCGACAAGCTCCGCCTGCCGCAATCCGTGCTTGTTCAGTGGGACGTCTGTCACGCCATGGAACAGGCCCGCCGCGTTGGAGTCCGTCTGTCCGTGCCGGACCATGAAGACCTCGGTGTGTCGAACCCTCATCGATGACCTCACCGTGCGATCACGAAATTCCGGCGCTCGGGCAGCGCGACGCAAGCACGCATGTCCCGCATCGTGGCGCTCTCGCCTTGCACGTGACCCGACCATGCTGGATCAGTAGCATGTGCGCATCATACATCGAATCTGGCGGGATACAGGCTTCGAGCAGCGCCGGGGCAAGCTCAGCGCTCGTTCCAGGCGGCACGAGCCGCAGCCTCAAGGACACACGGTGCACGTGTGTGTCTACGGGCATCGCCGGACGGTCCATGCTGAACAGCAGCACGCACGCCGCCGTCTTCGGACCGACGCCTCGTAGCGATGTCAGCCACGCCAGCGCGTCGTGAGTCTGCATCAGCGCGAGTGCGTCGAGGTCAAGCCCCCCGGTCCGTTCCAGGATCGTGGACAGAACCGAGTGAATTGTGACCGCCTTGACGTTCGCCAGTCCGCCAGATCGAATAGCATCGGCGATGTCCTCGACGGCCGCGTCTGCGACATCTTCCCACCTCGGGAACCGTGCTCTGAGCGAGGTATACGCCCGCTCCGTGTTGATGTCGGACGTGTGCTGCGACAGAATCGTCATGATCAGCTCATCGATCGCGGGTCGGGGAGCGCGCCGCACGGGCGGGCCGTACGAGCTGCGCAGCGCGTCGACGACCACTGACGCGTCAGGACCATTGATTTGTCGGCGAACGCGTGCCATGTCCGCGATTCTAACAGCGAGCCTTGACGCTGGTGAGGCGTCGCGCGTATCCTTCCCCGAGCGATAATCGCCCGCTTGGAGCATGCATAGACGGATCAGGAACACGTTGCACTCCCGAACCGGACCAGCTCACATACAGGTTTCCAGGGGCCTCCGCCATTCACGGAGGCTTTTTTCTTGCCCCGGGAGGACGCCGTGAGCCGGATGCTATTGCGCGGCGGCCGCGTCATCGACCCGGCATCGGGACGCGACATGATGGCCGACATCGGAATCGAGGACGGACGCATCGCTATGGTCGCGCCTTCGACGCCATCGAGCGGCGACGACGTCGTGTTCGACGTGACTGACCTGCTGGTGACGCCCGGTTGGATCGACGCTCATGTGCATCTGCGTGATCCGGGGCAGACTCACAAGGAGGACCTCGTCTCAGGAGCCACCGCGGCGCTCGCTGGTGGCTTCACCCGCATGTGTTGCATGCCGAACACGATTCCGCCGCTCGACACCCCGGAAGCGATTCGGGACATCGTCCGGCGAAGCGCGTCAACCGGGGTGCGCATTCATCCGATAGGAGCGATCTCGATCGGTCGTTCCGGCCAACGCATCGCGCCATTGCGGGAGATGGCCCAGGCAGGCGCCATCGGGTTCTCGGACGACGGGGACAGCACTATCGACGAAGACGTGATGCGCGAGGCTCTGGCGCTGTCGATCAAGCTGAATCGACCGATCATGGCGCACTGTGAGGACCCTGCGCTCGCGCGCCCTGGATCGATGCATCGCGGGTCGATCTCGAAAGAGTTGGGCGATGCCGGTATTCCGGCCGAGGCCGAGGAGTCATACATCGCCCGCGACATCGCGCTCGCGGAAGAGACAGGGGGCTGGCTCCATGTGCTGCACGTCTCAACCGTGCGGGGCGCCAGGTTGGTTCGGGACGCTCGCAAGCGGGGTGTGCGGGTGACGGCGGAGGTTATGCCGCACCATCTGACGCTGACGCATGAGTGGGTCACCGGGCGGAAGCGGTTCGCCGGTGAGTCGACCGTGGTGCTTCAAGGCGGTCTGGACACGAACGCAAAGGTCAATCCTCCGCTACGTCCTGAAGAGGATGCCCTTGGATTGATCAGCATGCTCGTTGCTGGCGAATTCGACTTCATGGCCACCGACCACGCTCCGCATGCCGAGCAGGACAAGACCGATACGCTTTCGACATCCGCGTTTGGAATGACCGGCCTGGAGGTCGCTATCCCGACGATGACGAGACTGATTGACAGGGGGCTGCTCGACTGGCCCGCGGTCGTGGCGCTCTTCACGTCCCGG
The DNA here is from genome assembly GCA_035513175.1 of Thermomicrobiales bacterium. GTDB lineage: Bacteria > Chloroflexota > Chloroflexia > Thermomicrobiales > CFX8 > DATKCN01. The sequence goes on along the minus strand of DATKCN010000120.1, from coordinate 29,281 downwards.
CCCGCCACCACCTTGGGTCTTCCGGGCGGGTCACTGGCAGAGGGCTCCGTCGCCGATATCACTGTGATCGATCCGGCGCGCGAGTGGATTGTCTCCAGAAGCACGCTGCACACGCGAAGTGCAAACACGCCGCTACTCGGGCTGACGGCGCGCGGCAGGGCTGTGCTGACGATCGTTGGCGGAGAGGCACGGCACAATGAGCTTTCGTGACGGGGACGCCGCCGTGATTCTCGCCGACGGGCGCGTCTTTCGCGGAACGTCGTTCGGGGCCATGCGCGACGCTGAGGGCGAGGTCGTCTTCACCACGACGATGACCGGCTACCAGGAAGTTGCCACCGATCCGTCCTTTCGCGGCCAGATCGTCTGCATGACCTATCCGCTGATCGGTAACTATGGCGTGACCCCAATGGACGATCAGTCACGACGCCCCTGGATCAGCGGCATGATCGTGCGCAACTACTGCGAATGGCCGAGCAACTGGCGTTCCGAGCGGACTCTCGGACAGTATCTGGCGGAGCATGACATACCCGCGATTCAAGGCGTCGACACGCGGGCGCTGACGCGCCACATCCGCAATCTGGGAGCGATGCGAGGAGTCATCTGCGCCTCTGTCGCTGGGCGCGCGCTCGACACTCTTCGCCAACGAGCGCGAACGGCATGGAGCCCTTCCGACAGCAACGTCGTCGCGGACGTGTCGGTCGTTGAGGAGCGCGTATCTGGCCAAGGCGATCTCCGGGTCGTGCTGATCGACTGCGGTGTTAAAGAAAACGTCATCGCCTCGCTCACGCGGCGTGGCGCCAGCGTCACCGTAGTGCCGTTCGACACGCCGTTCGATGAGATTGCCGCGCTCAATCCGGACGGCGTGCTTACCTCGCCAGGTCCGGGTGATCCAGAAAACGCGGGCGCCGCGCTGGACACGGTGCGCGACATGGTCGACTCTGGTCTGCCGTACTTTGGCGTGTGTCTCGGTCACCAATTGCTCGGTCTTGCGATCGGCGCTCACACCAGCAAGCTGAAGTTCGGCCACCGTGGCGGCAATCATCCCGTTCTCGATCGCGCCACCGGCCGGGTGTACATCACCGCGCAGAACCATGGCTACCAGGTCGACGCGGACAGCGTTCCGACGGGCCTTGGCTGGACAGTCTCACACGTCAGTCTCAACGACGGCTCAGTTGAGGGATTGCGGCACGACAGACTGCCTGTTTTCAGCGTGCAGTATCACCCCGAGGGATCGCCTGGTCCGATGGACAACGAATACGTCTTCGACGAATTTCTGCGCGTGCTCAGACGCCGCAAGTCGGAGCGTGAAGGAGCGGCCATTTGAGCGCGCGGGCCAAGCGGGTACTGGTCATCGGCTCCGGTCCTATCGTCATCGGTCAGGCCGCTGAGTTCGACTACGCGGGCACGCAGGCATGCCGGGCATTGCGCGAGGAGGGGATCGAGACCATCCTCATCAACTCCAATCCCGCCACGATCATGACCGACGAGGATGTCGCGGATGTCGTCTACGTCGAGCCCCTCACGCCAGACGTGCTGCGGCGCGTCATCATGCGCGAGCGCCCAGACGGCCTGCTCCCGACTCTCGGCGGACAGACCGCGCTCAATCTCGCCGTGCGCCTCGCGGAGCTCGGCATCCTCGAGCGTTACGGCGTGCGGCTGCTGGGCACTCCGCTGAGCGCAATCCAGCAGGCGGAGGATCGGCAACTGTTCAAGGAGCTGCTGCAGGAAATCGGCGAACCGGTCATCGAAAGCGCCATCGTTCACTCGATTGCGGAAGCCCGCGCGTTTGCCGCCACGACCGCCCTGCCGCTGATTGTCCGTCCAGCCTACACGCTGGGTGGCACCGGCGGCGGCATCGCGCGCACGCCCGAGGAGTTGGACGAAATCACTGCCAGCGGCCTCGCGGCCAGCCCGATTCACCAGGCGCTAGTCGAACGTTCGCTCCTCGGCTGGAAAGAGATCGAGTACGAGGTCATCCGCGACGGCGTCGACAACGCTATTACCGTCTGCAACATGGAAAACATCGACCCCATGGGCGTGCACACCGGCGACTCCATCGTCGTCGCCCCCAGCCAGACGCTGTCGGACCGCGAGTATCAGATGCTGCGCACCTCCGCGTTGAAGATCATTCGGGCGCTAGGCATCGAGGGTGGCTGCAACGTGCAGTACGCGCTCGATCCGCATTCGTTCAGCTACTTCGTCATCGAAGTGAATCCCCGTGTTAGCCGCTCGTCGGCGCTCGCCTCGAAAGCCACCGGATATCCCATCGCGCGCGTGGCTGCCAAGATCGCCGTCGGCAAGCGCCTCGACCAGATTCGTAATACGGTTACCGAGCAGACAACCGCTGCGTTCGAGCCAGCGCTGGATTACTGCGTCGTCAAGATTCCTCGCTGGCCGTTCGACAAGTTTCGACGAGCGGACCGCTCGTTGGGCACGCAGATGAAGGCGACCGGCGAGGTGATGGCGATTGACCGATCCTTTTCGGCGGCCCTGCAGAAGGCGGTAAGGTCACTTGAAACCGACGCCCACGACCTGCTCTGGGAGGATCCGGTCTGGGTCGATCCGGAGCGGCTCGAGCATGACGTTCGAGTTGCCAGCGACCTGCGGCTCTGGGCACTGGCGACCTCACTTCGGCGTGGCGCGCCCGACGCCGAGATTGCGCGCCAGAGCAACATCGATCCGTGGTTCATCCGTGAAATCGGCCGCATCGTCGACATGGAGCGCCGTCTCGCGTCCGAGCCGATTGACGACTCGCTGCTGTGGCAGGCGAAGCGCATGGGATTCTCGGATGATCAGATCGGCGCGCTCGCCGGTGTCGACTCGGCAGGCATCCGTGAGCGCCGCTACGCGCTCGACATCACCCCGGTCTACAAGATGGTCGACACCTGCGCGGCTGAGTTTGAAGCTGCGACGCCGTACTACTACAGCACATATGATGAGGAGGATGAGGCTGCGCCCCTCGAAGGTGGCAAGGCGGTGGTGATCGGTTCCGGTCCGATTCGCATCGGGCAGGGCATCGAGTTCGACTACTGTAGCGTCCAGGCGGCCCACGCGCTCGACGCGGCAGGCTCGCACAGCATCATGATTAATTCGAACCCTGAAACCGTCTCAACCGATTTCGATACCTCGGATCGCCTGTACTTCGAGTCGCTCGACGCGGAGTCGGTCGGCGAGATTCTGCGGCATGAGGGCGGCGGTTGTCTGCACACCGTGCCGGTCATCCTCCAGTTCGGGGGCCAAACGGCCATCAATCTCGCCGGTCCGTTGACATCGCGTGGCGTGCCCGTCATGGGTTCGAGCGTGGACACCATCGATCTCGCGGAAGATCGCGAGCGATTCGAGGCGTTCCTCACTCGAATTGGTGTTCCGCAGCCGCCTGGCACGGCCGTCACGACACTCGAAGGCGCGCTGGATGCCGCTTCGCGCCTCGGCTATCCCATCCTCGTTCGCCCATCGTATGTCCTCGGCGGGCGGGCCATGGAAGTCGTGCATTCGGCCGAATACCTCGCGCAATACCTCGCGTCCAGTGTCGACTTTCGTACGGGTCACCCGATCCTTATCGATCGCTACCTCGAAGGGAAAGAGGTCGAGGTTGACGCGATCTGTGACGGAGAGCAGGTGTTGATACCGGGCGTGATGGAGCACATCGAGCGGGCGGGCGTGCACTCGGGCGACTCGTTCGCCGTGTATCCCGGTGTCAATCTCTATTCGTCTGAGGTCGAGCGCATCGTCGAGTACACCACCCGCATCGCGCTGGAGCTTGGCGTTATCGGTTTGGTCAACATCCAGTACGTGATTCACTCCGCGCGTATCTACGTCCTGGAGGTCAATCCCCGCGCCAGTCGCACCGTCCCCTTCCTGTCGAAAGCGACCGGACTGCCAATCATCGAGATCGCGACCCGCGCCATGCTTGGCGAATCCCTGCGCTCGCAGGGATACGAGCCCGGTCTCTGGCCGCGCCAGCCGCTCGTCGCGGTGAAGGCCCCCGTCTTCTCGATGGCGAAGCTGCGCGGCGTTGAGGTGAACCTGGGACCGGAGATGAAGTCGACCGGCGAGGCAATGGGCATCGACAATGAGTTCGCGCCCGCTTTCTATAAGGCATTGCTCGCGTCCGGCCTCGCGATGTCCGCCAGATCGTCGATCCTCGTCAGCCTGGCCGACCGCGACAAGCCCGAGTCGTTGCCGATGTTGTCGCACCTCGTTCGAATGGGCTGCGACGTGTATGCCACCGAGGGCACCGCGCAGATGATTCAGGACAACGGCATGCCGGTGCAAATGGTCACCAAGCGCATCGGACGCGGAAGCCCGGACATGCTCGATGTCATTCTGAACGGCGTTGTCCAGGGCGTCATCAATACGCCCGGTCCGGCGAGCAAGGAAGTCCTTGACGGGTTCCAGATCAGACGCGCGGCCGTCGAGAAAGGTATTCCCTGTATCACGTCAATCGACACCGCCATGGCCGTCGTCGAGGCCATGCGTCTATCGACCGGCGCCTACTCGGTGCAGCCGCTTCCCAGCTACCGAAACCGTGTGTCGGTTGGGTACTGACATCGTTCTCGCGGGCCCGGAAGGAGCATCCGGCTGGAACCGCCGTCGCATGACATCGCCGAGGAAAGGAAACCTGTGCGCGGGCAAGCATTCCTGAGCGAGCTTGAATCGATCGGCGCCCTCAAGACGGGTCATTTCCTGCTCGCGTCGGGCCGGCACAGCGATCGATATATCGAGAAATTCGACCTGCTGCGCAATCCCCGGGCGACCGAGCGCGCCTGCCGAGCGATGATCGACATGCTTGGCGGGCAGGCGTTCGATCTGGTCGTCGGTCCGACGACCGGCGGCATCCTGCTCGCCTTCGAGATCGGTCGACAGCTCGGATTGCCCGCCGCGTATGCCGAACGGGCGGTCGATGGAGCGAGCGCTCGCGCGTTCAAGCGCGGGACAGCAATCAAGGCCGGGGCCCGCGTGCTGCTCGTCGACGACATCCTTACCACCGGCGGCTCGATTCGCGAGACACTCGCCGCGCTGGGGGACTGGCGGGCCGATGTGCGCGTTGTTTCAGTGCTGGTCGATCGCTCCGGCGGCTCGGTGGAGTTCGGAGTTCCCCTGGTGGCGCTGGCGTCGCTCCAGATCGACACGCACGATCAGTCGACGTGTCCGCTGTGCGCCGTGGGGCTGCCCATTGAGAAGCCGGGCTCCACCGTTGCTCCGACCGCCCGCTAGCGAACTCGGCGTGTCATCGGGGCTGTTGGAGCGCGTTCCTTGATCCCTACTCTCCCGCATCGATGTCGGCACGGGCTTTGAGCAGCTTCGTATGCAGGTCGTGCAGCTCTTGCATTCGGCGGTCGAGCTGCTCCAGCGCGTCGTCTCGTCGCGTCTCGACGTATTCATCGCGCAACTCGAGGACCATCTGCGCCAGGCGCCCGATCATCCGCACAATGTGGACCGGATCGTCCTCGCCGGTGGGCATGCTATATCCTGACAAATGTCCCTCCAGTGGCGTTGCGCGCTACGTGCTCTCGTTTCCCGGAGTGCGCCCGATTCGACGGAGAAATTCGGCCTCGTCGATGATCGTCACGCCATACTCACGCGCCTTGTCCGCTTTGCCGCCCGCTTCCTCCCCCGCGATCACGATGCCCGTTTTGCGCGAAACGGACGACGACACATTCGCTCCCGCGCGTTTCAGCAGTGATTCAGCTTCGCCGCGTGGCATCGTCGCTAGCCTGCCCGTCAGCACGACCGTTTGACCTTGCCACTCGGGCATCGGCGCGCTGTCGTCAGCGTCGCGTTCCTGCTCGTGTCGCACGCCAAGCGCAATCAGATCGGCGATCAGCGCGCGGTTCCGCTCTTCCGCAAACCAGTCAACGATCGATTGTGCGACGATCGTGCCGACCCCCGGAACCGACGCAAGATCATCGATATTCGCCGCCGCCAGCCCGTCGAGTGATCTGAAGTGTTCGGCGAGCAATTCCGCATTCCGCTCGCCGATATGCCGAATCCCGAGCGCAAAGATCACGCGCGCCAACGGCCGACTCTTGCTGATCTCAATCGACCGCTGAAGACGCTCGACGCTCTTTTGCCCCATGCCTTCCATCTGCAACACCTGATCCCAGTCGATTCGGTAGACATCCGACAGGGATCGAATCAGTCCCGTGTCTACGAACCGTGCCGCCAGCTTCGAGCCGAGACCTTCAACATCCATCGCGCCGCGCGACACGAAGTGGGAGGCCTGTTCGCGAAGCTGTGCGGGACACGACGCCGAGTTGACGCAATATGACATTGCCTCGCCAGCGACGCGTTCGATCGTCGAGCCGCAGACCGGACATCGGTCCGGCCACACGAACTCCACCTCAGTCCCGTCGCGGCGATCGAGCACGACGCTCACGATCTTCGGGATGACGTCACCGGCGCGCTGAATGACGACGGTGTCGCCAATCCGCGCGTCAAGCCGGCGTATTTCGTCCTCGTTGTGCAGGGTGGCCCGGCTGACCGTCACGCCGCCGATGCCCACCGGGGTCAGCTTTGCGAGCGGATTGAGACTGCCCGTGCGCCCGACGTTGATCTCGATCGCTTCCAGCCGTGTCGTCGCTCGCATCGCCGGGAACTTGTAGGCGGTCGCCCAGCGCGGCTCGCGCGCCACATATCCGATCTCGTCGTACAGCTCAGTGTCGTCGACCTTGATCACGACGCCGTCGATGTCGTAGTCGAGCGCCGCGCGGCGTTCGTGCCACCACTCGCAGGTGCTCCAGATTTCCTCAGCGTCGGAGCAGACCCGCGCGTCGGGACTGATCGGGAAGCCGAGCTCGCCCAGCATCCGCAACGCGTCCGAGTGGTGTCGTGGCATGCCGTCGTTGCGCGTGGCGCCGCCGTACACGAACAGCCTCAGAGGTCGGCTTGCCGTAACGCGCGAATCGAGCTGACGCAGCGCTCCGGAGGCCGCGTTGCGCGGATTTGCGAACGATGGCTCGCCGCGCTCCTCGCGTTCGCGGTTCATCTGTTGGAACTCACCGCGGCGCATATGGATCTCGCCGCGCACCTCGAGACTCGCTGGAAATGGCCCGTCGCCCGTCAGGAAACGCGGAATGTCCCGCACGGTGCGCAGGTTGGCGGTCACGTCCTCTCCAACATATCCATCTCCGCGCGTCGCCCCGCGCTCGAATCTGCCGTCGCGATACAGGAGACTGATCGCGACGCCGTCAATCTTTGGCTCACAGGTGTAGCCCAACCTCTCGCGGCCCGCGAAGCGCTCCACTCGCCGGATCCATTCGTCGAGGGCTTCACGGGAGAATACGTTTGAGAGCGAGAGCATTGGCGTGTCATGGCCAACCTGCTCGAAGCCCTCGGCAGGCATCGCGCCAATGTTCTGCGTGGGCGAGTCGGGAGTGACCAACTCGGGATGGGCGTCCTCCAACGCTTTCAGCTCGTGGAACAGCGCGTCCCACTCCGCGTCCGACACCGACGGCTGTTGGAGGACATAATATTCGTAGTTGTGCCTGTGGATTAGCTCGCGAAGCTCGCTGACGCGGCGAGCGGCGTCGTCAACCATCGCTGTCCGTGGTGCTCCTCGCCGCGACAACTGAAGGCATGGCATGCGGGTCGGGATCGTACTGGTTGGTAACCTGCGGCAGTATAGCACAGCTTGTTCGTACACTTGTTCTACACGTATACTGCCGTTCGCCTTGACTGCATGACACGGCGGGGGATGCGGCGGTGAAAGCACACGCGAGCGCGACGGCTGAGCCGTCGGTAAAGTATCCGGGGCTCATCGAGCGCGCGTTGGAGTGCATCGAACAGCACCGCGGCGCAATCAACGAGGACGCGCTCATCGCTCATGTCTTCGGCAACGCGTCCAGCGCGGCGCTGTGGCGCTCGCTCCTGCGTTCCGTGCTCGAAGATCACTCCGGCGTCTCGTTGCGGCCCGACGGCGTCTGGACCACCGGACAGCATCATGCGCGCGAGGCGTTTCCGGCGGACTTCGTCGTGCTGGATGTCGAAACGACCGGCCTGAAGCCCTCGCGGCAGCGCATCATCGAGATCGCGATCATTCGTGTGTCACCCGGTAGGTCGCCGCTTCGCTGGACGAGCCTCGTCAATCCCGGCCGTCCGATCCCTCAATACATCTCGGGAATGACCGGCATTGACGATGTCATGGTAGCCACGGGCCCCGACTTTCGCTCGATTGCGCCGACGATTATTGAAACAGTTGGCAATCTCCCCATCGTGGGCCACAACGTCGAATTCGACATGGCCTTTCTGAATTCCGAGCTTGCGCGAAACGGGCTTCCGTCGCTGGTGAACCCGGCTATCGACACGTTGTCGCTCGCGAACCGCTACGCCAGCGAGTCGCGCCGTTTGAGCCTGACAGATGTTGCGCGGGCACTCGGCGTGCCGATCAACGGCGCTCACCGGGCGCTAGTCGACGCTGAGACGACGCTCGATGTCTATCGCGTGCTGTTGGCGAGGGCGCGCGAGCAGGGCGTCGAGTCGATCGAGGATATACTGCGCGCGTGCGCTGCCGGCAGGCCAACGCGTCCGTCGCGCTCCGGGGTCGGCCGCGGCCGGGCGATCCTGGACCGCTCGCACGTCGACCCGATCCCTCAGGCGCCCGGCGTATACATCATGCGTGACGCTGGCGACCGCGTGCTCTACGTCGGCAAGGCGCGCAACCTCAGGAAGCGGGTTGCCTCGTACTATTCCCAGCCGCTCGGCTACACTCGCAAGATGGACGGACTGCTGGAGACGCTGGCGCGCATCGACGTCGAGGTCGTTGGCAGCGAGCTGGAAGCCCTCATGCTCGAATCGCAGCTGATTCGGCGATACCGGCCGCGGTTCAACACCATCCAGCGCAACGCCGAACAATACGCGTACGTGCGCATTGACGTGTCGAACCGATGGCCGCGCGTCATCACCTGCCGTGACAGGGCGGATGACGGAGCGCTCTATTTCGGGCCATTCCGCTCCGCGTCGCGCGCGAAGGAGGCCGTCTCCGTCGTCAACGACATCCTGCCGCTGCGCACGTGCCGCCGGTCGTTCACGGATTCCCGGTCCTACGGCTCTCCGTGTCTTGAGCTGAGCTTGAAGCGGTGTCTCGGACCCTGCATGGGTGTTGCGGATCCTGATGAATACCGTGCCCTCGTCCAGGATGTCACTCGCTTCTTTCAGGGCGACGCCTCGCGTCTTGTTGAACACCTGCATCGAAAGCTCGAGCAGACCGTCGTGACTCTCGACTTCGAACGCGCCGCCCGCCTGCGCGATCAGGTCAGGCGCATCGAGGCGCTCGCACTCGAACAGCAGCACATCGCCAGCGCTGCAACGCACACCCACGCCCTCCTCGTTCTCCCAAGTGCCTCGCCAGGCAGCCGCGAAGTCTGGTATCTATTGAGGGGCCAACGCTGGGCGCAGATTCGGGTGCGCAACGACGACACGTTCGCGGACCTGGCCAGCAGGCTTCGCGACATTCACCTGCGAGCGACCATCCACGCCAGATTGATGGAACCGAACCACCACGCGGTCGACGAAATGTCGATCCTGGCTCGGTGGATGCGCAAGACGCCTGACCATCCGGCGCTGATGTCGCTGGACGCGTCGCCGGCGATGGAGGATGTCGCCCGGGCGGCGCTGGACGTGGACCTGGCGGTCCCGTTCGGTGAATCGCTCGCCGGTGATGATGCGGACGGCGACGATATTGGTCAGGACGACAAGGCTGGCGCCTGAGCACGGCGCAGGCGAGATGGGACGACTGCATGGAAAAGTCTGAACGCATTCGGATCATCGAGGAGGTCGCCACGCTCGTGCGGGCGTGTGGGCGATGTGAGCTTTGCCGCGGTCGCACCAACGCGGTGCCCGGCCAGGGAGACTATGAGACGGACATCATGTTTATTGGCGAGGCTCCGGGCGCAAACGAGGACCGTCAGGGACTGCCGTTCGTCGGGGCGTCCGGCCAGTTCCTCAACGAGCTTATCGCCGCGGCGGGTTTCCAGCGTGAATCGGTGTTCATTACCAATATCGTGAAGTGCCGTCCTCCGGGCAACCGCGACCCTCTGCCAGATGAGATCGCGGCGTGTCAGCCGTATCTCGATTCGCAGATCGAGGCGATCGATCCACTGGCAATTGTCACGCTCGGGAGGTTTTCGATGTCGAGGTGGTTTCCGAACGAGCGCATTTCGCGCATCCATGGCCAGCCACGACGCTTTGGCGAGCGTGTTGTCGTGCCGATGTATCACCCGGCGGCAGCGTTGCATCAGAGCTCGTTGCGCGCGACCATCGAGAGCGACTTCCAGAAGCTCCCGCGCGTCGTCGCTGAGGCCAGGGAGCGGCGGACGGAGGCCCCGGCGCCCCCAGTTCAGTCTCGTCTGTTCTAGGAAAGCTCGCCATTTCCTTGACCCGCGGTCGTGGTCCTCGTAAAGTGTACGTACACGATGACACGTAAGGAGCGTGAGTGGCGGCCCGAGCAAAGTCCAAGAAAGTGTCCGATAGAGCAACTGAACGCGTGCGCGTTGGTGCGACGCCCGCTCCGGGCGCCAGGCGACCACGCCGCCGTGGCTTCCTGCGGCGAGGCGTCCGCTGGCTCAAACAGATTACTCTACCGGAGCGCCTGCGCGACGAGTTGATCGCGTTCGCGGTTTTCACGCTCGCCGTCATCACCGCTCTTCCGCTTATCGGGCTCGCCGGCGATAGTGTGCTGGCGTGGACGGGCAAGCTGTTCGCCAGCATGCTCGGCAGGGCGGCAATCCTCGTGCCGCTCGGCCTGTCCGTCATCGCCGTCGAGGTGTGGCGTGAAGGGGACGCTGGCCAGAGGGTCCGCAGGTTCGTTGGCGCGCTTGTGACGATCACCGCGCTGGTCGGGCTGTTGGCGCTGGCAGACCAGCGCGCCCCGGTTCAGCAGACTGGCGGCTACTACGGAGATGGCGTCAGCCGCGCGTTATTGGCGACGGTGGGTGAGGTCGGAGCGGGTCTGCTGCTGTTCGCGGTCGGCGTGGCCGGCGTCTTCCTGGTCACCGGCTCCGACACGCGGGCATTGATCGACTCATGGCAACGGATCAGGCCGCGCCGGTCGCGTGGCGAGCACTGGTCGGATGAGCCGGAACGTGGCGCGGCGGAGTCCGACGCCGACCAGACTGACGTCTTTGCGGCTCGAGAGTCATCTGAGCCACATGTTCAGGGTTCCGCTACAGCTGTCGCAGAGCCGCGTGTACGTGAACCGAAGTCTCCGGTGATCAGGCTCCCTAGGGCCGAAAAGCCGGCGAAGTCGGAGACGAACGTCGACATGGAACCTGTCGAGCCTGCCGTAGGGACGACGCCCGGCGTGTGGCGGCTGCCGGCGCTCGAACACCTGACGCTTTACGAGAGCAGCGCGCCAGACAAGCAGGACCTCGAGACGAAAGCCCGGCGCATCGAGGAGACATTGCGTTCGTTCAAGGTCGAGGCGAACGTGCGCGAGATATTCCCTGGACCGGCCGTAACGCTGTTCACGCTCCAGCCTGGCTCAGGGGTCAAGGTGCGTCGCATCACGGAGCTGCAGAACGACCTCGCGCTTGCGCTGGCCGCGCCCTCGATTCGCATCGAGGCTCCAGTCCCTGGCATGGCGCGAGTCGGCATCGAGCTTCCGAATGCCAGCATATCGACCGTTGGCCTCCGCGAAACGTTGGAATCCGCCGGATACAGGAAGAGCATCGCCAAGCTGCCGCTTCCGTTGGGGCGTGACGTCAACGGCCGATACATCGTCGGCGATCTCACCAAGATGCCGCACCTGCTGATTGCTGGCGCAACCGGCTCCGGCAAGAGCATTTGCATCAACAGCATCATTGCCACCTTCCTGTTGACGAAGACGCCGGACGATCTGCGCATGCTGATGATCGACCCGAAAATGGTCGAGCTGACGGGTTACGAGGGCATTCCGCATTTGAAGACGCCGGTCGTGACTGATATGGACAAGGTCGTTTCAGCGCTGCGAGCAGTGTTGCGAGAGATGGAGCGGCGCTATCAGGTCTTCTCGCGTCTCGGCGTCCGCAACATCGACGGCTACGAGCTGCGGCGGAGCGCTGAGCCGACGCTCGAGAAAATGCCGTACTTGATTGTGATTATCGATGAGCTGTCCGACCTGATGATGACGACGCCGGACGAGGTCGAGACGCTACTCGTGCGGCTGGCCCAGATGGCGCGGGCCACAGGCATACATTTGCTCATCTCTACGCAGCGGCCGTCGGTCGACGTCCTCACCGGCCTTATCAAGGCCAACGTTCCCGCCCGTATCGCCTTTGCCGTGACATCGCAAATCGATAGCCGCGTGATTCTGGACATGCCAGGCGCTGAGCGCCTGCTCGGTCGGGGTGACATGCTGTACATGCCCGGCGACGCCGCCAAGCCGCATCGCATTCAGGGCTCGTTCATTGATGATTCGGACCTGCAACGGATCGTGAAGCACTGGCGGATGCTCTCTCCCAGCCTGCAGTACGAGCCGGAATGGGCGCAGTTGCCCTCGGCTGGCGAGGGTGGGGACGATGGCGACGATCCGTTGTTGGAACAGGCGCTGGTCATCGTCCGGCAGCAGGGAACTGCCTCTGCCTCCATGCTGCAACGACGGCTGCGCATCGGCTACAACCGGGCCGCCAGGCTGATTGAGCAGATGGAAGATGATGGAATCATCGGGCCCGCGGACGGAGCGCGGGGACGACAGCTGATTGATCCGGATGGCTGGGACGACGAGTAAGTCCCGTGGGGCGATTCGTCCAATGTATACTTCGGCTTGGTAACGGTGCTGGTGGAGGCTCGCGTTGCGTTCGACGAAGTTTACGGCAGAGCCAGTCGCCAGGTTGATCGATGAGTTGGGACGGCTTCCCGGCATTGGCCCCAAGTCCGCGTCCCGTCTGGCTTATTACCTGTTGCGCGCGCCACGTGAACAGGCCCTTGGTCTCGCCGAGGCCATCATTGACGTCAAGGAACGGATCATCCTATGCTCCCGCTGCTTCAACATAACCGAAAGTGACCCTTGCGGGGTTTGCCTCGATCCCGCCCGTGACGCGTCGATCATCTGTGTCGTCGAAGAGCCGCTCGATGTGCTGGCACTCGAACGCACGGGCGAGTTCCGAGGGCTTTATCACATCCTGCATGGCGTCATTTCACCGGTGGACGGCGTTGGTCCGGATAAGCTCAGAATTCGCGAGCTGATTGAGCGCGTCGCTAGGCAGCGGCCGGAGGAAGTCATCCTCGCCATGAATCCGAACATCGAGGGTGACGCAACCGCGATGTATATCGCTCGGCAGCTCATTGCCTCCGGCGTCACTATCAGCCGCCCCGCCAGCGGCCTCCCCGTCGGTGGCGATCTCGAGTACGCGGATGAGATCACGCTCGGACGCGCGCTCTCCGGGCGGCGCGCCCTGTGAAGTGAGCTGCCATCCGGCCCGCGTCGTTGGATGGGAGAAAGTGCACAATCGTGAACACGCTCGTCGTGCGATCGCTGACACCAGCCGGCATTCCCGGGTTGTGGGGCCTCGAGGATTTTGACACCTTTCTGGACGCGCCCGCGGTCGGTGTGCGTTATCCCGAGCAGCTCGTCAACCAGATTGCCGCGACCATGCCGTTCGTCCCCCGGCGAAACCGCGTCTACGTCGCCTTGCTGGATGGGGCACTGTGCGCGGCAGTCACGGCTCGGCCGCAATCACATCGGTATCGCTGGGATGTCGTGTCGCTGGCGGCCACTCCCGCGCTGCTCCGCGATCACGCATCTGACTGCAACGCGGTCTGGACATCGCTGCTCGAGTTCGCGATCGGGCAGGCTGGGCAGGCGCGCGCAAAGCGCCTGTTCGCTTCGGCGTTCGAGGACAGCCCCGCGTATCACGGGCTGCGGTCTGCGACGTTTGAGCCGTTCACACGGTTCCTCAGTCTTCGTGGCACACTTCCGCGCGAACCAACGCCTCGCGTCGAAGGCTTCCGGCGTCAGGAAGACAGTGATGTCTGGTCGATTCATCAGCTCTACCACCACGTGACTCCGCTCGGAGTTCAACACGCCGAGGCGCTGACGAGCGCCGCGTGGGAAACCCCCGTCCAATCGCCGATTGCTCGCGCCGCCGGGCGTCCGCCGGTGACTAACGCATTTGTCGTGGACAGCGCCGAGGGCATCATCGCGCACTGCACCGTGAGCACCGGACGCGACGGACCAACCGCCCGAATCCTTATTGAAGAGCGACACCGCTGCCAGGCGCGTGACATCGCGTTTGCCGCCGCTCGAGGCTCATCAGTGGGACCGGGCTCCACGCTGCGGGTGGTGATTCCGGCCTACGCGGGCGAGCTTGCGGGGCAATTCGCCGACAGGGGATTTTTCGTCGAGTCGGAGCGGGTGGCGCTCATCCGTCATACCACCGCGCCCGCTCTCGTCATATCGCGAGCAGTTGCTCCGCTTGCCGAATCCCAGGAGCGAGTGCCACGCGGGGCGCCCACCTATTGCAACCGCATGAAGCGGCCGACGACTGCTGCCACTATGGCGTCCGGTTGTCAGCGGATGGAGAGTATGGCCAGTTGACTGCGTGGGACACGAGCGATTCCTCGATTGAGCAGCCCAGGGCGGTGACCGTGGACACGGCAATCACCGATAATCTCGATGACCTGCTCGCCGTTGTGCCCGCGCGCGTTGCGTCCGCTCTGCGACACCGCGTTGGCGACGCGGAGACCGACGGGTTGATCGAGGTCGTGCTCGATCTGGGTCGTCGACCGGAGGCGCGCTTCCAGCGTGGCGCGCTCTTTCTCACGAGCGACGAGATAACCCGCGAAGATCTCGCGCAGGTCGAGCAACGCATCGGACGCTTTGGCGACGACAATCGCGCCGGAATCGAGCGCACGTTGCATCGCATCTCCGCGATTCGCAATCGATCCGGGGACATCGTCGGCCTGACGTGCCGCGTCGGTCGGGCGGTTTACGGCACGATCGGCATCATCAGCGACCTCGTCGAGTCCGGTGAGAGCATCCTGCTGCTCGGGCGTCCCGGCGTCGGAAAGACCACGATGTTGCGGGAAGTGGCGCGCGTTCTTGCCGACGATCTACAGCGTCGCGTCGTCGTCGTAGACACGAGCAACGAGATCGCCGGGGATGGGGACATACCACACCCGTCGATCGGCCGCGCGCGGCGCATGCAGGTGCCGACTCCGGCAATGCAGCACGCCGTGATGATCGAGGCAGTCGAAAATCACATGCCCGAAGTGATCGTCATCGACGAGATCGGCACCGAGCTGGAGTCCGCCGCCGCGCGAACGATCGCGGAACGCGGTGTTCAGCTTATCGGCACCGCCCATGGCAACACGCTCGAAAATCTCATGATCAATCCCACCCTGTCCGACTTGATTGGCGGCATACAGTCAGTGACGCTCAGCGACGAGGAGGCCCGTCGTCGCGGAACGCAGAAGTCGATTCTCGAACGCAAGGCTCCGCCCACCTTTACTGTGATGGTCGAGATTCGCGAACGCGACAGCGTCACCGTCGTTCGTGATGTCGCGTCCACTGTCGACGCAATGCTGCGCGGTCAACCCCAACGCGCCGAGATCCGCGAGCGGCACGCCGACGGCAGCGTGACCGTGTCGGACATTGAGCCCGTTCACCCGGACCGACCCGACAGCCGGCGCGCTCCACACAGGGGCAGGAACGATCGGGGAGATGTCGAGCAGGCATCGGATGCGACCGGCGTGCGCTCCGATGTCCAGCGCAATCCGCTTACGCACGGCCGCGGGACGGCAGCCCGTCCCGTGCGCATCTTCCCGTTCGGGGTAAGCCGCAACCGTCTTGAGCAGTCGCTGCAGGCGCTCTCGATTCCCTCTGCAATCGTGCGTGACGTGCGCGAGGCCGACATGGTTCTCACGCTGAAGAATTACTATCGGCAGCGCCCGCCTCAGTTGCGTGAGGCCGAGAGTCGCGGCGTTGCCATCTATGTCTTGCGCGCCAACACGGTCGTTCAGATGATGAACGTGCTCCGTGACCTCGTGAGTGAAGCAGCCCCCGGAGAGGATGACGCCGGCGATCAAGATGAACTCAGCGTGGACGGGGACCACGTGACGTCCGCGATGTTCGAAGCCGAGGATGCGATTACAGCAGTGCTTGACGGCGCCGCGCCTGTCGAGCTGCGTCCGCAGACGCCGTACATTCGCCGTCTCCAGCACCAGCTCGCTGACCGCTATAACCTTGGTTCCCGTAGCCGCGGTCGCGAGCCTCATCGCCACGTCGAGATCTATCGCGACGGGCATTTCCATTGACCATGTTCGTTACATTCGAGGGCACGGAGGGCTCAGGTAAGTCGACGCAGATCGCGCTCCTCGACCGGACATTGCGCGTCTCCGGACGTTCCGTTGTCACAACACGAGAGCCGGGCGGGACGGAGCTTGGTGAATCCCTGCGCCGCATCCTCCTGGAATCAGGGCCCCACCTCGATCCGGCGACCGAGGCGTATCTCATGACCGCCGCGCGCTCGGCGCACGTTCGCCAGGTTATCCGACCTGCGCTGGCGCGCGGTGACATCGTGCTGTGCGATCGCTTCCATGATTCGACGTTCGCTTATCAGGGGGCTGGCCGCGGCCTCGAGCTTGATGCGCTCGCCTGCCTCCAGGAGCTCGCGGTCGGCCTGACCACCCCCCACCTGACCGTGTTGCTCGACCTCCCGGTTGAGGTTGGCTTGCAGCGGCGCCATCGCGCAGGCTCCGGCAATCGAATCGACCGGGAGTCGCGTGATTTCCACCAGCGTGTCGCTGAATGGTACCGGCGCGCCTCGCGGAACGACGTGGGGCGCTGGCGCGTTGTGGACGCGACACAGCCGCCTGATCTGGTGCATACTGCCGTTCTGAAGCATGTCCTCGCGCGCCTCGACGTCGAGGCCGCTACCCGGCACGGGAGCTGTGATAGATGAAGCTGATCTTTGCGGTTGTTCAGGGCAAGGATGCCGACGGTCTAAGGGCAGGACTCATGGACGCCGGATTCCGCGCCACTCAGATCAATAGTGCGGGAGGATTCCTGCGGGAGAGCAACGCGACATTTCTCGTCGGCGTTGAAGACGATATCGTTCCCGACGTGCTCCGCATCGTCAAGCAGACATGCTATACGCGGACGCAGTACGTGAACCCGCTGCTGCCGATCATGGAGCCGGGCGAGTTCTATATGCCGAATCCGGTTGAGGTGCAGGTCGGTGGCGCGGCCGTCTTCATCTGCAACGTCGCGCGGTACGAGCGTATTTTCTCCTGATCGCGCGTCCGCCCGCCGGCCGTCCCAACGGAAGGAATGAGGTCGTTGGAAGAAGTTCTCGCGCGCGCGCTCCAGCTGTTTGTGGCCCTGACCGGCGCCTACGCGTTGGCGCTGTGGTTCGCGTTAATCGTCTGGACCTATCGAGACATAACGTCGCGCACCGCGAACGCGGTCACGCAGGTGTTCTCGACGTTGATCGTCGTGCTGTTCTTCGTGCCCGGCGCGATCATCTATCTGATCCTTCGCCCCCGCGAGACGCTGGATGACGCCTTCCAGCGCACGATGGAGGAGGAGTACCTGCTCCAGGACCTCGATGACTTCCCCGTTTGTCCCACCTGTCGCAGATCGGTCCGCGATGAATTCCTCTACTGCCCCCACTGCAGGACGGAGCTGCGCCTGCCGTGCGTCGCGTGTCAACGCCTCGTCGACGTGCGCTGGGAGAGTTGCCCGTATTGTGGCGTGACGCAGTACGAGGACGTGCTGCCCACGACTATCGACGAGCCGGACCCCCTGTCGATGCCTGCCGCGCGGCAGGCGCGCACGACCCCGCTTCAATCCATCGGTGGTGGGCGAATCCGCGATTTCCGCGCAAGCGCCGACGATCCGCGAGCCGAGCCGAAATGGGACCAGCACGACACTGTCCAGTCAATTCGCGCGCCCGACGCGGACGAGCCGGAATCTGACCCGGAGGCGCCCGTCGATGACGCGTCCGACGAAGCTTCTACGCCACGACCGGCTACGGCTCGTGCCGCTCGTGACCAAGGCTAGGCACGGCTCCCGGCCGGATCAGGTAATTGAATTTGCTCTGGAACGCCTGATAGAAGTCCGTCTGCTCGGTAACGATCAGCCTGAAGTGGTTGACGCCCTTCGATACTGACACGACGTCACCCCGTCGAAGCTCGTCGACGAGTTGCCCATCGAGGATGAGAAACGCGTCGCGCTCGGATGCGACCGCCATCTCGATTTCGCTCTCCTCCGGTACCACCATCGTCGCGCGGATCGGCGAGTGAGGTGAGATAGGCGTTACCGCGAATCCATGCACGCCGAACGTCAGTATCGGGCCTCCGGCAGCCATGCAGTACGCAGTGCTCCCTTGCGGCGACGCGACAATCATCCCATCGCTCGGGTAGGTGTTGACGAAACGACCGTCAATGTACAGCTCCACGTCGATCATCTGGATGCCGCTGCGGACGACGACATCGTTGATGGCCCAGCCACCGTCCGTTACGATGCCGTCCCGCCGCACCCGGCACTGTAGCGTCGGGCCGTCCTGGATCGAGAACTCACCCTGCAACAGATTCGTCAGCGCCTCTTCCCACCCGGAGCGCTCGACCATCGCGAGGAAGCCAACCTTGCCGAAGTTAATCCCCAACAGCGGCACGCCCGGAAAGCTGTGCGCCATGCGCATCATCAGCCCGTCCCCGCCCAGCGCGACGACCGCGTCCGCCGTCCGTCCTGACCGCAATTCGTCCTCGGTGGCCGTCGCGCATCCGTGTCGGCGCAGCCAGGCGACAATGTCCGAGACAACTTCATGTGATTCATCCTTGTCCCGGGCAGGGATGACCGCGACGGTCGCAATGGCGTGTGTCAGCATGGCGCCCTCGATTGATCTATTGCGTCAGACGGCTTCGCGCGCGTTCCAGCGTCCCAGATCAAGGTCGTCCGCGCCGCTCGGCAACCTCCGCGCGGGCGTCCGCCGCTCTGGCCGCTTACAATACGACCCGAGCGCGAGAACGAAAAGCCGTGCAAGATAAACATCGCGCCTCCATACGCTCGCGCGCTGTGCGATGGAAGTGTAGATCACTCGGTGAAAACGTAGTGATAGCCTCTGACATGGAACGTGGCATGTCCATCACCAGCGACGTACAGGTGGGCGGCGACAATCAGGGCTCCCGGCGCTCGCGGCTCTATCGCGTTAACGCCATTGTGCTGCGCCGGCGTGACCTTGGCGAGACCGACCGTATCGTGACCGTGATGACCGCGGAGCGGGGCAAGCGGCGTCTGGTAGCCAAAGGCTCTCGCCGCCCGTCGAGCCGCCTTGCGGGCCACCTGGAGCCCTTCTGCGCCACGCGGCTGCTTGTCGCCAGCGCTCGCTCGCTCGACATCATCTCGCAGGCTGAGACCATCGAGTCGTTCGGCGGGCTCCGGCTCTCGGAGACGACCATCGCCGTCGCTGGCTACCTCGCGGAGCTCGTCGACACGCTCGTGCCGGACGACGAGGCGAACGACGCGCTCTATGAGCTGCTGTTCGCCTCCTACCGGCTGCTCTCGGAAGGCGAAGATCACCGGGCGGTGACGTTTCTGCACGAGATGGCCATGTTGCGCCAACTCGGATACCGGCCCGAGCTGACGACGTGCATCAACTGTGGGGCGAGCATCGAGCCGGTCGTCAATGGCCTCAGCCCCGATGGCGGCATCGTCTGCGATCGGTGCCTGAGCGTTCGTCCCGACATTGCCCCGTTGCAGCTCAATAGCCTCAAGCTCCTGCGAGCCGCGGATCGTGGCGATGTCGATCTCGTCTACAGCCTTCGCATTGCAGATTCCGTGTGGACCGAGGTGGGCGTCGCGCTCTCGCGGTATATCGCTCGCATCGCTGGCAAGGAATCCCCTGCGCGTCGCGTCATTGGCGAGTTACGGTTAGAATAGGCGCACACGAAGCGTGCCCTGGCGGACGAGTGTCGATTCTCTGATCGGAGACCTCTCGTGGCGTATCTGGACGACCTGCTTGCCGACGGTGAGCTCATCAAGCTGCGCGCCCACCGACACGTGCTGTTCCTCCTCCTCCAAACGCTCCTGTACGTGGCGGGAGCCATCGCGCTGTGGCTGCTCGCACTGTTCGCATACACGCGCCTGGACCGCGTCGGGGAGTGGTTGACGCTGTTCCTGCTGGCGCTATCGATCGTGCCGTTCTGTATTGCAGCCTATCGATTCCTGGCCTGGAAGCTCGAAGAGTTTGCGGTGACGAACTATCGCATCGTGCAGGTCGACGGCATCCTCAACAAGCGCACGTTCGACTCAGCGCTGGAGAAGGTAAACGATGTCGAGATGCGTCAATCGATCTTTGGCCGGCTGTTCGGATACGGAGACATCCAGATCATCACCGGGTCGGAGATCGGTGTGAACTCCATCCTGGGCATCACCGATCCGTTTGCGTTCAAGCGCGCGCTCATGGAGGCGAAGGTTCAAGGTGGTCGGGACTCACAACCGGAGCATCGCCCCGAACCACAATACGACGAGAACCTGCGCGTGGGGCGCTCGATTCAGCTCCTCGATTCGCTCCAGGAGTTGCGTGATTCCGGGCTCATCACCGACGACGAGTTTGAGCTCCGCCGCCGCCAGGTGCTCGAACGTTGACGGCCCGGCAGCACGCGCGCCGAATCGCGCTCCGGTGTCGCGCGTACACGCAGCGTCTCGCGCGATGGGGCGGATGACGCCGGTCGTTCCTTTTCGTGGACTTCCGGGTTCATGCCGCGTGGCGAACTCGTGCCAGGGATCGATGGAGTCCTGACCGGGATCGCCGCTATTCCGACGTCAGTCAATGTGATTCGGGCGGAGGTCCTCGACAACTGTGTCCCCGCGCTGGCGCGTCAGGAAACCGGCTGTCTCCAGCTGCTCTTTATGGCTGCCATCGCCGCCGCTGGAATCGCCGTGATCCGGCGGGAGCGGCTCGGACGGCCAGAGCGCCGTGGGGCAGCCGGCGCCGGAGACGGCAACGCTCGAACCCGCGTCCCGCTCGGCACGGCCATGCCTTCGGCGGTCACGGGCGGTCCGAGCAGTTCGTCAATCTCGTCGCCGTCGAGGCTTTCTACTTCCAGCAGGCGGCGAGCGAGCAGTTCAAGCTTGTCGCGTCGCATTTCGATCACCGATCGCGCGAGGTCTCGCGCCGTCTCGACCAGGAACCTGGCTTCCGACTCCGCCGCAAACGTCGTGCGTTGCGAGAAAGATGCCGCGCTTGCGTTGCCCTCGCCGATCGAGAGCAGGCCGAACGCCTTCCCCATGCCGTAGCGAGACACCATCGCCAGTGTCGTAGTCGAAGCCCGTTCTAGGTCGTTTGACGAGCCGGTCGTAATGTCGCCGAAGGTGATCTCTTCCGCCGCGTATCCGCCCAGCAGTCCGGCCAGCCGGTCCGTCAGTTGCGCGCGCGTCCAAAGACCGCGGTCCTCTGCCGGGACGATCATCGTGTATCCGCCAGCGCGGCCACGGGACACGATCGAGACCTTCAGTACCGGATCTCCGTGTGGCAAATAGTGTGCGACAAGCGCGTGACCAGCCTCGTGATATGCGATCACCTGTCGCTCGCGCTCACTGAACCGACCGCTCTTGCGCGCCGCGCCCGCCAGTGTCCGGTCGATCGCTTCCAGCAACGTGTCCATCTCGATTTCTGTGGACCCGCGGCGAGCGCTGAGGATCGCCGCCTCGTTCACCAGATTCGCGAGTTCAGCTCCCGACATTCCGGTGGTCCGGGCCGCGATGGTGTCGAAGTTAGCCTTGTCGCTGATCGGCTTGCCCCGGGCGTGAACCGCGAGAATCGCCGCGCGCGCCGCCCGATCCGGCAGATCGACGAACACCTTGCGGTCGAACCGTCCGGGCCGCGTCAGCGCGCTGTCGAGAATGTCGGCCCGGTTCGTTGCCGCCAGCACGACAACCGTTGCGCTGGCTTCAAACCCGTCCATCTCCACAAGAATCTGATTCAGCGTCTGATCGTATTCCGTCGAATGATCGGCGCGGCCCCGCTGACGCCCGATCGCGTCGATCTCATCCACGAAGATGATGGCAGGCGCGCACTCCCGGGCGCGTTTGAACAACTCTCGCACCCGTGACGCGCCGACGCCAACGTATAGCTCGACGAACTCGCTGCCGCTGACCGAGAAGAACGCCGCCCTTGCCTCACCCGCTACCGCCCGCGCAATCAGCGTCTTGCCCGTTCCGGGAGGGCCCACGAGCAGCGCGCCGCGGGGAATCTTGGCGCCCAGTTTCTGGAACCGCTCAGGGTCGCGCAGATACTCGATGATGTCGGAAATCTCCTCTTTCACCTCTTCTGCGCCCGCGACATCTGTCATCAGCACCGGTCGCTCTCCGGGCTTGATCGGATCAAATGCGCCCTTGCGCGAGCTCTGCCGTCCGAATCCCGACTGAGTCTTGCGGATAAAGAACAGGATGGCGACGATGATCGCGATCACGATCACGATGCGCAGCACGGGCGAAGCCGTCGTCAGCGCGGACTCTCCGCTGACCTGCATGTCGGGCCATGCGCTGATCGGGATTCCCGCGGTCGTGAAGAGTTCAGTCAACGACGTGCCGCTCGGAACGGAAACAGAGTGGGGGTCCTTCGAGCTGTCCTCGTAGTGGACGATCGCGGCGCGTCCGGACGGTCGCTCGATCACCTTTGATACGTTGCCGGCTCGCACATCCGCCGTTAGCGTCACGATATCGGTCGTGGGGCGCGCCTGGCCGCGGTCAAGTGAGAGAAGCACGATAACCGCCAACGCGACGAGCGCGAGCGCCCCTGCTGGAACGATGAACTTGTTGTTAGGTACTCTCATGTAGTCCTCGTATGAGTAAACCAGTTCGTATCTCTACACACGACGATCGAAATGACGGTGCTGTGACTGCAACCCAGCGTGGCGCACACTTCGTCGGCTCGGACCGATGCCCGTCACCGACCGGCACGTCGAAAGCCATCGCGGCGCTTGGACTCGAGTGATTGTTTCTCGTCTGTCACGAACTATAGCGCATGCCGATGAATCGTTGCTGAGAATCCTGTTGCGCATCCATCAGCGCCTCGCGCAGCGTCAGCTACAGGTCGACGAAATACGTGTTACAGGCTCGGTCGATCAGGTCGGTTGACAGCAGCGCTGGTCGATCGAGATACTTCGCGATGCCGGTGAGCGTCCGCAGAATGTCGCGTGGGTGGCACGCCCTTAGCTCGCGCTTCGGCTTCACGTAATATTCGCGCAGCAGATACACTAGTCCGTTTTGATCGAACGGGACGGACAGCGCGTCGCACTGGCGGCGGAAGATCTCTCGGTACTGATCCAACGTCGGATTGTTGATCTTGACCTTCGACTGGATGCGGCGCAGAAATGCCTCATCGACGAGGTCCTTCGGAGACAGGTTCGTCGAGAACACGATGATCTCGTCGAACGGCACCTCGATCTTCTTGCCGGTGTGCAACGTGAGGTAGTCGAGCCGCTTCTCCAGCGGCACGATCCATCTGTTCAGCAGCTCGCTCGGTCGCACCTGCTGCCTGCCGAAGTCGTCGATCATGAACATCCCGCCGTTGGCCTTCATCTGAAACGGCGCCTCGTAGAACTTGTTGGCGCTGTCCCAGACCAGATCGAGGCTCTGTAGCATCAGTTCACCGCCGACGACGATGTAGGGGCGCTTGCATGTCACCCACCGCCGATCGATCTCAGACTTCGTTCCCGGCAACGCCACTGGAATGTGGTTGTGGAGGTCAAGCACTTTGACGATCTGGCCGTCGATTGTCACCGCGTGCGGGATCAGCACCGATCCGCCCAGTAGCTCGGTGATTCGTTCCGCGAGCACGGTCTTTCCATTGCCGGGCTCACCGTACAGGAACAGCGAGCGACCGGTTGTTACAGCCTGCCCGAGAATGTCGAGCACGTCGTCCGCGAAAATCAGGTCGGCGGTCGCCCGTCGCACGTCCGCGGGTGTAACCTTAACGTTCCCGATCGCCTGCGATCTCACGACCTCGCGATATGAATCGAGCGTGACCGGCGCAGGTCCCACGTAGGCGGTGCGCCCGATTACGTCGTGCGCTCGGGCGGAGCCCTTGGGAGTCACCAGGTACTGATATGCCAGCTCGCCGAATCCGCTGCTGCCTATAACCTCGATCAGCTCCTCGCGCTTGAGCAGGGTGAGCGCCCGATCGACGATGTTGAAAAATGGGAGGCAGAGCGTGTCGGCGATTGTCTGGGCCGTCGTCATCGAGTTGAAGTAGATGATTTTCAGCACGAGGTCGGAGATGAAGCTGATGTCGAGCCCGGTCTCCTCGACGCTGGATGGCTCCCGCAGCATTGGATTGAGGGCAGTTGTCTGCCGCGGGGGCGCTTTCTGAGTCGCGACCATTCGAGACCTTCCCGATCATCTTCTCCGAACCCGACAAAGCGCCGCGCGTTCCTGTACCTGTATCAGCGTACGGAATTGATGTTCGGCGCGCACTAGCATTGCGGTCCTGATTCATGACGAACGGAAGCCTGCCGCAAAGTACCGCTATACCGGTGTCGCCGCGACTGACTCCCTATCTCAGCTGAACCCGCTCGCCTTCAGAGATCCCGGAAACGATCTCAACGAGTCCCTGTCCCCGGTATCCGAGTGTTACTTCGCGCTCAGTGGTGTCGTCCCTGCTGACGACGATCACGAAGGACCGCGCGCCAACCGTGCGCAACGCGCTCTCGGGAATCAGCAGCACGTTTTCCCGCGCGTCGGTGACGATCGTCACGTCCGCGTTCATCCCGGGTCGAATGTCGATCGTGGGTTGCGACTCGAATTGGATGGTCGTTGCGAACACAGTTGCTCCACCCTGTTGCCGCGCGACCGGCGCGGTGGTTCGCACTTCGCCCTCCAGTTCGACCGCGGGATACGCATCCAGCCTGAATCTCGCGCTTGCGCCCGGCTCGACGTTGGGCAGGTCAAGTTCGTCGACGTCCGCGATGAGCCGGAGATCCTCCGGCAGCGCGATCCGCGCCACCGTCTGATTCGCGCCAACCGTGTCTCCCTGTCGAGGTGTCAGCTCGATGATCGTCCCCGGCGCCGGCGCGACGATGACGCTCTGTCGGCGCTGTGCCTGCGCGTCGGCGACCGCCCGTTCGGCTCTGGCCACCCTGTCCGCGGCAGCCAGCACATCGAATCGACGTCCATCGTCATCCGGCGCCTCGCTCGCGCGACGCTCGGCGAGCTGTAGCGCGAACTCGGCCTGTTCAAGCTGATTTTCCGCCTCGGTGACTGCTCGATCGAATGGCTCCTGGTCGAGGATCAGGAGAATGTCACCGCTGGCAACCTCGTCGCCAAGGCGCGCGCCGATCGCCTGAATCGTGCCTCCCACACGGCCTCGGACGACGTCCGCGTCAGGCGCCTGAATCGTGCCGACCGTCTGGATGGTCACGTCTATCGAACCGCGTGTTACCACCGCCGTGTCGATCGCGTCGGTACGGTCCCACAGGATCACAATCGCAATGACGGAAACGAGCGCGACCGCCAGCGCCGCGATGGCCCCTCGCTGCCTATTCATACCGCAGCACCTGAATTGGCCGGATTCTCGCGGCAACCAGCCCCGGCAGCGCCGACGCGGCCATCACTGTCAGCATCGCGACCCCGAATGTCGTCGCCAATGCCCCCGGCGACAGGTGAAACGTCAGTTCGAACAGCTCCCCGCTGGTAAGCTCGACCATCAGACGCGCCAGCGGATAGCCCACGATTGTCCCCGCGATGAGACCGATCGCGGCCAGCGTCGACCCCTCGATAACGAGCACGCCGAGCACGTGTCGCGTCGCCGCGCCCAATGATCGCAGGATGCCGAATTCTCGGCGGCGCTCGGAAACATTGATCAACAGCGTGTTTGCGATGCCCGTGACGCCGACTACCGCGACGACTACAACCATGGCGTTCAGCATGAGTGTCAGCACGCCGATTGCCTGTGCCGATGCCTGCTGGTCCGCGGCGGCGGAGTACGTCGTCGGCCCAAACTCACGCGCGCGGTGCTCAATTGCTTCTAATGCGGTCTCGACATCGGCCGGATCGTTCGATGTCAGCGTAAACGCGAAGATCTCCGCCTGTTGTCCAAGGCGTCGAATGCGGTTGACATCGCTGATGTGCATGAACACCTTGCCCGTCGCCGCGCTGCCGAGGTACGTGCTGGAGTCATCGACGATTCCCGCGATCGTGACTGTCTCCCGCTGCTCCCCTACGTCGAGAACGCGCAGGTCGCCGACGCGGGCTCCGATTTCCGCCGCCAGATTGCTCGTAATGACCGCGCTCGCCGGGTTGCTCTTCGTTACCCACGTTCCGTCGATCAGTCGGTAGCTGTAGAGTGGGTCGCGCTCAGGCATCCCCCAGATGTCGGTTCGCGTCGATCCGAACGCGCCGCGCGCGCTTGTCCACGGTTCGACGTGCGTGATCCACGGATCGCGTTCGAGAAATGACGAGTAACCCACGCCGACCGGCTGTTGGAACGAAATCCAGCCGTCGGCGCCGTACAGGTCATACAGTTCGTCAACCGTTTCGGAGACCGACCTGCTCAGCGCCTGAGTCGCGATGAACGCGGCCACCGCCACCGTCACGACGACGATTGTTGACACAGTGCGGGCCGGTCTGCGCATCGCGTTGCGCAACCCGACCGCTGCGGCGACGTTGATTCTGGAGATCGGTGCGGACAGCCATCGCATGGCGCGACCACCGCTCGCGCCGCGGATGCCTGGAGACCGTAGTAACGGCGCGACGCGCTGATTCGCCGTGGAAATGACCGGAATCGCCGACGCCGTCACGGTGACGAGCGCGCCCACCACCATGGCCAGCCCAACTTCGCGCATGGTGATCGTCGTCGCCGGCTGTTGCAGTCCGGTTAGCCCGGTCAGGTAGGCGGTGATCTCGCGTCCGATCAAAACGCCGGCCAACAATCCTGCCAGGGTGCCAACGAACCCGAGCATTCCCA
The DNA here is from genome assembly GCA_035513175.1 of Thermomicrobiales bacterium. GTDB lineage: Bacteria > Chloroflexota > Chloroflexia > Thermomicrobiales > CFX8 > DATKCN01. Next base: position 2,399 of record DATKCN010000120.1, on the reverse strand, counting down.
CGTATGCCAGGTACGTCGCCATTACGTGCCATTTCGACGCCCCGAGCGACTTCATGATCCCAATCTGCGCGATCTCCTCACTCATGACCGCCGAAAGCGTGTTCGCTACGAGCACTGAGGAAAGCGCCGCCCCGAGATACGAAAAGATGCTGAGCAGCAGCAGCAGCGTGTCGAGTTCGCGCGATCCGACGAACTGCTCCGGATCGCGAACGTCAAACGTGCCGACCGGTGTCCCACGCTTCGACAGCAGCCGCGAAATGTCCTGGCCGGTCTGGCTGGCGCGCTGCTGATCTTCGACGCGAATAAGTATGAAATTGTCCGTCGAACGGCCGGTGATCCCTGTCACCGATGCCTTTGGCGTATACGCGGTAGCGCGATTCAGCAACCCGGCGCCGAGCGACGCCGGAGACTGCGTAAATCCCACGACAGTCAGATAGGTGATCGTGTTTCCTGGGGCGTCTCGGAGCGCGACGACATCTCCAATCTCGACCGGATTGAGATCTGCCGTGCTTTCGTCGAATACGATTTCGCCGCGCCCTGGGGCGCGGCCCCTGGTCAACTCGACGATGTCCAGTCGCATGTCCTGCAGCGACTCGACGCCGACCAGCCGCAGGTTGTGCCACCCATCGCCAGTGCTGAACCGAGTCGTGTGGACATTGCGTGTGTCAGTCACGATGACGTTGGGCTGGCGGTCGATCAGGTTCTTGGTCGTCGGGCTCAGATTCGACGCGAAGGCCGCCAGATCAGCTCGTTGGCTGCCCGCATAGGTCAGGTGTTGTGCGTCCGCGATCGATCTGCCCGTGAAGGAGATCGCGACGATTCCGGCGACACCGAGCACGATCCCAGTCAGTGTCAACGCGTTGCGCAGCCGCCGGCGCCCGATGTCGCGCCGAACCTTGCTCAGCAGAACCCACACGTCAGGCTCTCAACCGTAGAGCGTCCACCACGCGAGCCTGATCCGAGCAGACCTGCCCATCGCGCATGGTGACCACACGCTGCGCCCGCTCTGCGACCTGCGGGTCATGTGTCACCATCACGACCGTGGCTCCGCGCCTCCAGACATCTTCCAGTAGATCGACGACAATCGTTCCGTTTCGAGAGTCGAGATTGCCCGTCGGCTCATCCGCCAGGAGCAGCGCTGGGTCGTTCGCGAGCGCGCGCGCGATCGCAACGCGTTGCTGCTCCCCTCCCGAGAGCTCAGAGGGCAGATTGGCGGCCAGCTCGCCTATCCCGACGCGCTCCAGCAGCTCGCGCGCCCTCGCGCGGCGGTTGTGCCCCTCGCCTGCCAGATCCATCGGCAGCATGACGTTCTCCAGCGACGTCAGCGTCGGCATCAACTGAAAGAACTGAAACACGATCCCGACCGCGCGTCCGCGCCAGGCCGCCAGCGCGTCCTGGCTCATTCCTGCCAGCGATGTGCCGGACACGACCACGTCGCCGTTGTCGGGCGTGTCGATCCCGGCCAGGAGATTCAGCAAAGTCGACTTGCCGCAACCCGACGGACCGACGATCGCCACCCACTCGCCGCTTTCAATTCGGAGGTTGACGTCGTGTAGCGCGATGATGTCGCGCCTGCCGGTCTGGTACGACTTTGACACCGCGGTGACGTCGATGATCGTCCGTGCGGCTGTCTCCCCCTCGTTAGCGTCGAGCGAGATTCGCAATGCCGACGAGGATGACCGCGCCGAATGTCGCGACGGCGATGCTGCCAAAGAATCCAACCGATCCACGGAAGTCGAGCAGCTCGAGAACGAGCTGGCCGATGAACGCTCCAATGAGGCCAATTATGATGTTCGTGACGCACCCGAATCCAGTGCCTCGGGTGACGGTCCCGGCAATCCATCCCGCCAGGATGCCGACGACGATCCAGGCAAGCAGTCCGCCGGGTTCGAGGGAAAACAATGCTATGTGTCCGACGTCTCGGGCAGGAGTCCCGACCGGGCAAGCGTGTCGCGCAGTCGAGCGCGGCTCTCGGCTGAGAGCGGCAGCGCCGGCTGGCGAGGCGCTCCGGCGTTGACGACACCGCGCATCGTCATCGCCTCTTTGATAATGCTCAGCAAGCTGCCGGGGACGCGGAGCATGTCCATCGCGGGCATGAAACGCGCGAGCAGCTCGTGCGCCCCTTCCAGCTCGCGCCTGTTCCAGGCTTTGTATAGGTCGATGTAAGGCTCAGGCGCAACGTTGGCGGTTGCCGGGATTATGCCGTCGCCACCCATCTCCATGATGCTGACGATGTGGATATCCAGCCCTGACAGCACGCGAAACTCTGGATTGACCGCCTTCATGGTGGAAACACGCTGTCGGAAGTGCTCCAGGCTGTCGATCGCGTCGGTGACGCCAGCAACGTTCCTGTGCTCGCGCGCGAGCGCCGCCAGCGTCTCAGTCGCGACACTCACGCC
>DATKCN010000119.1:0-2784 GCA_035513175.1 Thermomicrobiales bacterium | reverse complement strand
GGCGAAAGCGTTCGCGATCACGTGGAACGCGGCCTTGATCGTCGCGGGAGACGTATCGTTCGCCGCGACGAACGTACTGATCTCTTTTACGCCGGAATTCACCGTGACGCGCCGTGCCTTCTCCTGTGCCTCCACCGGCGCCGCCAGTACGGCAGCAAGCACCAGTGCGTTCAGGCCCGGAATTGCGTTTCTTTTGCTCATAATGGGTACCACATTTGCTGGAGGGTAAAGAGACCTGTGCCCGGCATATAAACATAGAAACTTCCAGGGCCGACCCATTGTCCCGCCATCTATTGCCAACACCTGATTCCAGATGTGCTGGTGAGCCAGGTTATACAGGTTCACCACATTGGTCTCGAGGGCGAACTGGGCGTGGCCGAGGAGCTCCTCGATCTGGGCGGGCAAGTTATACGTGGGTTTCGCGTTGACGGCCTGCTGGAAATGTTCGTCCTCGTGTCTCTGAATCTCACCGGCCCACGTCCAGTAGTACGGCCCCGACTGACAACCCGAGTTGTAACCGGCATTACTACGCTGAAGGCCGTTGCAGGATCCGCCATTCACGGTCCACGTCGTCCCGCCGTACTGCCTGTATCCCGGATGCAGGTTGTTGGCCATTTCAATACGGTAGGCATGCCAGACGACGTACCTGATGCCTGCGTTGGGGCCCGTTCCCTGGCCATACGTAACATAACTGTCGCCCGTGGGCTCGATCGCCTCATTGGCGCAGTTCGGTTTGGCCGCCAGTCCGAAAAGCCCGGCTGACGCGGGATGACGCACGGCCAGGGCGCCGGTCGTCGATAACTCTCCTGTTGACAGCTACAGCACCGCGACCTATCTTCCTCTCGACTGCTACAGAAAGCCTGACGGCCAAGCAGCCAGCACGGAGTCCGCCCGTGACCGCTCGAACGCCAACCGACGCGCTGCGCGGGTCGCTGGACCTGCTCGTTCTGAAGACGCTGTCACTGGAGCCGATGCATGGCTGGGGCATCAGTCAGCGCGTGCAGCAGCAGTCGGACGGCGTGCTGGAGGTGAACCAGGGCTCGTTGTACCCGGCGCTGCAGCGGCTGGAGAAGACGGGTCTGGTTGCGAGCGACTGGGGCGTGACGGGGAACAACCGGCGCGCGCGCTATTATCGGCTGACGGCCGCCGGTCGCCGCGCACTGGGGGCTGAGCTGGATAGCTGGCGCCGTTTCGCGGCGGCGCTGGAGACGGTGCTCGGCAGCGCATGAGCCATTCGACAATCGACGCCGATGCACGAGCCAGGAGGTGCATGCGATGAAGTGGATCGATGCCGCGCGCGTGCGGCTGCGGCTGCTGTTTGCACGCCGGGCGGCGGAAGCGCGCATGGAGGAGGAGTTCGGCTTCCACGTCGACATGGAGACTGAGCGTCTGATGCGCGAGGAAGAGCTAGCGCTGGAGGAAGCGCGGCGGCGCGCGTTGGTCGCATTCGGCGGCACGGATCGTTATGGCGAAGCGCTGCGCGATGGCCGCGGGTTCGGCTGGCTGAACGGGCTGTCGCTCGACCTGCGGCTCGGGTTGCGGATGCTGGTGAAGTATCCGGGGCTGACGATCGTCGGCGGTTTCGGCATGGCGGTCGCGATCGCGATTGCAGCCGGGTCATTCGGGATGATCCAGGCGATCATGGATCGGTCGCTGCCGGTGCCCGAGGGCGACCGCGTCGTGATGCTGCAGAACATCGACTCGCGTGACGGCAATACGAGGCGGGACACGCATCTCCACGATCTCGAGACCTGGCGCGCGCAGCTGACGACGGTCGAGGACCTCGGCGCGTATCGCGAGCTCAACCGCAATCTCATCGCTGGCGATGGCGCCACCGAGCTGATCCGCGTTGCGGAGCTGTCGGCGTCCGGCTTCACCCTCATACGCGCGCGTCCGCTCCTCGGCCGGTTGCTGCAGGACGCGGATGAGCGGCCGGACGCGCCGCACGTCGTCGTGATCGGCGAGGCCGCGTGGCGGATGCGGTTCGTTGCGGACCCGCACATCATCGGCCGCACGCTGCGGCTCGGGAGCACCGACCACACGGTGGTTGGCGTTGCGCCGTCCGACGTTCGCTTCCCGGTGAACCACGAGTACTGGATCCCGCTGCGGCTGGATCCCGCGAGCTACGCGCGCGGCGCCGGTCCGTCGCTGGACGTCTTCGGCCGGCTCGCGGCCGGCGCGAGCATGGATCGCGCAGGCGTGGAGGTGCAAACGATCCGCACTCGCCTGGCGACGTCGCATCCCGACATCCACGGGCATGTCCGCGCACAGGTCGTGCCGTACACGCATGCCTACTTCGACATCGACGTACCCATCGTCGCATGGGGGCTCCGCCTGGTCCAGGCGCTGATCACGCTGCTACTGGTGGTCGTGGGCGTGAACGTCGCGGTGCTGATGTATGCCCGCACGGCAACGCGACTGGGCGAGATCACGGTGCGCACGGCACTGGGAGCGAGCCGGCGTCGGGTGGTACTGCAGCTGTTCGCGGAGGCGCTCGTGCTGTCGGGCACTGCCGCGGTGATCGGCCTGGCGGCGGCCAGTGTTGCGCTCAACCGTATCGCCGAACTGTTGCGTCGCGAGCTGGGCGGCAGCCTGCCGTTCTGGTTCGAACCCGGTCTGTCGCCGGCGCTCGCCGCGTATGTCGCGGGGCTGGCGGTGCTCGCGGCCGTGATCGTCGGCGTAATGCCCGCACTCAGGGCCACGGGCAGCCGCATCCAGGCGGGGCTGAAGAATCTGGGCACGGGCGCGGCCGGGATGCAGCTGGGTCGTACGTGGCAGCTGCTG
>DATKCN010000118.1:0-2002 GCA_035513175.1 Thermomicrobiales bacterium | reverse complement strand
CGTCGCTGGACATTGGCGTGCATCTGGCGCACCGCCTGCGCTATCTGGTCGGCGAGATCGAGACGATGACGGCGGTCGCGCGCATCATCGAGCCGGTGCGCGTGCGCCGCGACGCCAACGGCAGCGTCATCGACCGTGTTGAGGCAGACGCCGACGATGCCTTCTTCGCGCTGCCTGAGTTCGCGAACGGCGCGGCAGGGACGCTGACCTTCACCTGGGCCGGACACGGTGAGCCGACGTCGTTGCCAGGAGGAGTAACGCTCTATGGCTCACGCGGCTGCCTGAAAGGCTCGCTGCTGATCCGCGATGATGGCTCACGCGAAAACGTCGAGGACATCTTCGCGCGGGAGGCCGCGCCTGAGGTGAAGGAGGCGCTCTTCCCTCGCGGCGTCACAGACGCCTTTGCGCTCGCCTACCTCGACTGGATGAACGCCATCCGCTCCGGCACACAATCGGAGACCGATGGCCGCGAAGGAGTCCGCGACCTTGCCACCGCCTACGCCATCATGGAAGCCGCCACCGCCCGTCGCCCGGTCGCCGTCGCGGACGTGCTCAACGGCACGGTGGATGCCTACCAGCGCGAGATCAACACGCATTACGGGCTGTGAGCCAGCCAACCGGGAGGCCACCCTGGGCCTCCCCTACGAACGTTGATGACGATTCTCCCCCTCTCCCTCAGGGGGAGGGGGCCGGGGGGAGGGGTTCCATTTTCATCCAAAACGTACGCCCGCTGAACGGCGATCCCATCGACCTGCGGATCGCTGACGGCTTGATCGCGGAGGCCGGTCCGAACCTGCCGCACGGACCGGACGAAGTGATCATCGATGGGGGCGGGCGGCTGCTGTTCCCCAGTTTTGTCGACGCGCACGCGCACATGGACAAGACGCTGTTGGGCATGGGCTGGCATCGCAACGAGGTCGGCCCGAGCCTGCTCGACAAGATCGAGAACGAGCGCGCCGTGCGCCGCGAGCGAGACATTGACTACCACGAGCAGACGCTGCGGCAGGCCCGGCTGGCGATCGCCGTGGGCACGACACACATCCGCACCTTCGTCGACATCGACACCGAGCACGGGCTGGCCGGGTTCGAGGGGGTGATGCGCACGCGCGAGGAGATGCGCGACGCGCTCGACATCCAGGTCGTCGCCTTCCCACAGTCGGGCATGCTGGCGCGCCCGGGGACGGTCGAGTTGCTGGAGCGGGCGCTGGAAGAGGGCGCGCACGTGATCGGCGGGCTTGACCCGTCGACCATCGATCGCGACCCGAAGGGCCATCTCGACGCTATCTTCGGCATGGCCGAACGCTTCGATGTCGATGTAGACATCCACCTGCACGAGCCGGGGGAGCTGGGCGCGTTCTCAGTCGAGCTGATCGCGGAACGCACGCGCGTGCTGGGCTGGCAGGGCCGCGTCGTGATCAGCCACGCGTTCTGCCTCGGCGGCGTCGATGACGCGCACTACGGCCGCCTGGTCGACCTGCTGCTGGAGAACGACATCGCCATCATGAGCCACGGCCCGTCCGGCAGCGTCCCGATCCCGCCGCTTAAGCGCCTGCGGGAAGCCGGAGTGCGCATGTGCACCGGCAACGACGGCATCCGCGACGCCTGGGGGCCGCTCAACATGCCCGACATGCTGCTGCGGACCTTCCTGGTCGCCTACCGCAACAATCTGCGCCGCGACGACGAGATCGAGCTGGTGCTCGACATCGCCACGCACGGTGGCGCGCGGGTCATCGGCGCGCAGGTTTATGGGTTGCGGCCGGGCTGTGCCGCCGACTTCGTCCTCGTCGACGGCGAGACGCACGTCGAAGCGGTCATCGAGCGCCCCGCCCGCTGGCTGGTCGTCAAGCGTGGGAGGATTGTCGCGCGCGAGGGAACATGTCTGCTGTAGCGTGACGGCGCGTGCCATCGGTTGAGAAAGGAACGCCTCCATGGTCGAAAAGCCCGGCAAGCTGGTCCTGCCACCCACGATCTTCGCGCACAACCGCGCGGCGGTGACCTCGCA
>DATKCN010000117.1:0-3309 GCA_035513175.1 Thermomicrobiales bacterium | reverse complement strand
CCTCCATTTCCCGGACGGTAAACACGGCGCCTCCCGCCGTCACGCGGTCGCCGATGACCGGCAGGCGTCCCAGCACACCGAAGACGAAGCCGCCGATCGTGGTGTAGTCCTCGTCGGGCACGGCCAGGCCGAAGCGCTCGTTGAGGTCGGCGATGTTGTTGGACCCTGGCACGAGCACCAGGTCGGGCGATTCGCGCTCCTCGGGCTCCGGCGGCTCGTCCTTCTCGTCGAGGATCTCTCCCACGATCTCCTCCAGGAGATCTTCCATCGTGACGAGACCCGCGGTGCCGCCGTATTCGTCGAGGACCATGGCCAGGTGCTCCTTGAGACGCTTGAAGTCGGCGAGCACTTCCTCCACCTCGCGCGAGCCGGGCACGACGTGGATGGGACGCATGATGGCCCGGAGATCGAACCCCTTGCCGGCGGACTCCGGGGGCGCCGGCTGGCGCAGGATCGGGATGAGGTCCTTGGCCAGCACGAGCCCGATGACGTTGTCGATCGAGTCGTCGAACACCGGATACCGCGACCGCCGGGTTTCCTCCACCAGCGCGAGCGTCTCGTCGAGCGTGGCGTCCACCGGCAGCGCGTCGATCTCGGTGCGGGGCGTCATGACCTCGCGCGCGTTCTTCTCGGAGAACTCGAACACCCCTTCGAGCAGGTTGGCCGGGGTGGCCTCGAGCGCGCCGCCCTCCTCGCTCGCTTCGACCAGCATCCGCAGCTCTTCCGGCGAATGCAGCGACTCCTCCAGTGACACGACTTTCTGGCCCACTGCGCGCATCACCAACTCGGCAGACGCGTTGATCAGGATCGTGAACGGGCGCAGCACCCATTCCACGACGAAGATGCCGGGCGCGAGCAGTCGCGCGAGCCGCTCCGGGTGCGACAGCGCGAGACTGCGCGGCGCGAGCTCGCCGAAGACGACGTGAAACCAGGCGACTATCGCGATGGCCAGCACCGAGCCCACGATCGCGCTTCCGGACACCGCGAGGGTGAATGGGGACTCGGCGAGCCAGGCCCCGAAGGCGTCCGCGATGCTCAGCGCGGTCAGCGCGCCGATGGCCAGCGACGAGATGGTGATTCCCAGCTGACTGGCCGAAATCATGCGCCGCAGGTTCGCCGTCGCCCGCAGGGCAATGCGCGCGAGACGATCGCCGCCGCGGGCCATGGACTCCAGACGCGTGCGCCGCGATCGCACCAGCGCGAATTCGACGGCCACGAAGTAGCCGTTCAGGAGCAGCAGAACAACGATGACGCCGATGCGGCCGAGCACGGCCACTAAGTTAGGAAGCGAGGGGACCCACTACTAGTCAAACGAAACGAATCGCAGCATGGCGCACGGCCACGACCATTCGCATTCACATGAGCACCGCACCCCGGAGCGGTCCAGACGGGCGCTGAGATCTGCCCTGACGATCACGCTCGTCGTGCTGGTCGCGGAGGCGGTGGGCGGCTGGATCTCCAACTCGCTCGCGCTGCTGGCAGACGCCGGCCACATGCTCACCGACGCGGGAGCGCTGTCGCTGTCGTTGTTCGTGGCCTGGTTTTCGCGCCAGCCCGGAACGCCACAGAAGACCTACGGGTACCTCCGGTGGGAGATCCTCGCCGCGCTGATCAACGGCGCCACCCTGCTGGGTCTGTCGGTCTGGATCGTCATCGAGGCGGTCGGCCGATTCCGCGCTCCCGAGGAGGTCGGCGGGACGCTGATGCTGGTCATCGCCACAGTGGGGCTGGTGGCGAACGCCGTCGCCGCGCGGATCCTTCATCCGCTGCACGGCGGCAGCCTCAACCTCCGGGGCGCCTACCTGCACGTGCTGGGAGACCTGCTGTCGTCTGTCGGAACGATCGTTGCGGCGCTGACCATAAAGTTTACCGGGTGGCTGCACGCCGACCCACTGGCGTCGCTGCTCACGACGGCCCTGATCATCCGCGGCGCGTGGGCCCTGGTGCGCGAGTCCGTCGACGTGCTGCTGGAGTCCACGCCGTCGCACATCTCGCTGGGCGAGGTACGAGGTGCGCTCGAGCGGATTCCCGGCGTCGAATCGGTGCACGATCTGCACGTGTGGACGGTGACGTCCGGCGTCGTGGCGCTGAGCGCGCACGCCATCGTGCGGGAACCTGCCCGGCAGCAGGAGGTGATCGAGCGCGCGTTCGTGCTGATGCAGCAGATGGGCATTCATCACGTGACGCTCCAGACCGAGGAGCGCGAGATCGCCGACTGCGAGACCCACCTGCATCCGTGATCGGCGCGTGCCGCCGCTGGCGCGGAGTCTTGACGCTTCCTTTGCTCCGCCCCCACAATGGCGCATGAGCGATTACCGCATCGAGAAACTGCGGCGCCCCCTGTCGGTGACGCTGCGCGACGGGCGGTGCCTGGAGGGCGACGTGTTTCTGCGCCAGGTGTCCCGCTACCGCGCGCGTCCGGAGGAACCCGGGGATCTCCTGAACGACCCGGAGCCCTACTTCGCGCTCGCGACGGACGGCCAGGCGATGCTAGTGGCCAAGGCGAACGTCTTGCGCGCCGATACACACTTCGAGACCACGGAGGAGGAGGATCTCGCCTCGCTCGGCGTAATGGTGGAGGTCGCCCTCGTTGACGGCAGCGTCTGCCGCGGTTCTATCTTTCTGGAGTCACCCTCCGACCGTCCCCGCCTGCTCGACTTCCTCAACTCGTATCACGGCCGCTTTCTGCCGGTGGTCGATGCCACCCGGGTCGTGCTCGTCAACACACAAACGATCGCGCACGTGCGCGAGGTAGACTAATGGCGCAATTCGATCGCCTGCTCGCCGCGATGGTCAGCAACAAGGCCGATGCCCTCGTGATGGACGATGGCGACCTGGTCAAGCTCGAGGTGAGTGGCCAGATGCGTCCCCTCACCAAGACGCCGCTGGCCGGCCCGCAGATCGTCGCGCTCCTGAAGGAGATTGCGTCCGCGGAGGCGCAGAAGAACCTCGACGCGAACAAACCGGCGACGATGTCGCACGTCACCGGCGACGGCGCCTTCGTGATTCGCGCGATGCTCCACGAAAACAAGTGGCACGTCGAAGCAAAGATCGACGACCGCGCCGAGTTCAAGCGGCTCACGGGCCAGTTCAAGGCCATGGACCTGCCGCCTGAGACACCGGCGCAGGGCACACCCGTGCAGGCAGCGCCAGCAGCGCCAGCAGCGCCAGCAGCGCCAGCTGCGCCAGCCGCGCCGGTTGCGCCGGTTGCGCCGGCCGCACCCACGGCGCCTGCTCCTCCGGTTGCGGCGCCCGCCGGCGGGGGCAATGCCATGAGCTCCAGGTCGCCCGACGATCTGATCAACCCGT
>DATKCN010000116.1:0-7214 GCA_035513175.1 Thermomicrobiales bacterium | reverse complement strand
CGCACTTCGCACCGGTGGCCGCGCGTATCTCACATGCCCAATCGAACCAGGACGCTGTACCCTCATTGACGAGATGGTAGACGCCGTACGGTGCGCGGTCGATCATGGACAGGATCGAGTCGGCAAGATCACCGGCGTCGGTTGGATTCCCGTATTGGTCGGCAACGACGCGCACCTCATCGCGCTCGGTCATGAGCCTTCGCATGGTGAGCATGAAGTTGCTGCCTGTGTTGGAATACAACATCGCTGTTCGCGCGATGAAGCACCTGCGCGTTCCGCCGAGCGCCTCGTGCTCTCCCGCTAATTTTGACGCCCCGTACACGTTGATCGGCGCGGTTACGTCCCACTCGTGATACGGATTGACGCTGGCGCCGTTGAAGACGTAGTTCGTCGAGACATACACCAGCACTGCTCCAACACGTTGGGCAGCCTGAGCAACGTGGCGCGTGCCAAGGGCGTTTACCTCGAACGCCAGCTTTGGATCCTGCTCGCATTTGTCGACGTTCGTAGCCGCCGCCGCGTGGACGATGACGTGCGGTCTGGCGCGCGCGATGGCGTCGCGCGTGCTCGCCCAGTTGGTAATGTCGACCTCAGGCCGTGACAACGCGAAGATGTCGGCTCCGGTCTTGGAGAGCATGAGCAGCGCTTGCGCGAGCTGTCCATTCAATCCGGTCACGGCAATACGCTGTGGATGCGACACCCGGCCCCCTTCGATCTTCGCCCAGACATCGCACACGATGATACAATGTGGCGATTCGTGTACGTACATGGCTGGAAGGACTCATGGCGGTTGAACGTCAATATCTATGTTCATCCAACCTGAACGAGCTGTCGTAAGGCGGAGGAGTTCCTCGCCAAAATCGACGTTCAGGCGACACGGCGTGACTTCTTTCGGGAACGTTTCTCAGAGGATGAGCTGCGTCAGCTGTTGACGTCGCTCGACACGCGCCCGCGTGACGTACTGTCGACCAGGTCGAAGGTCTACCGCGCAAGCGCCGCCGAGATCGACAAGATGTCTGACGTCGATCTCGTACGAGCGATGGCTGCCGAGCCAACGCTTATTAAGAGGCCGTTGATTGTCTCGGACGGGAAGCTTACGACGGGGTACGACAGCCCACAGCTGGCGACTCTGAAAACGCAAGCAGAGCGGGAAAGCGAGTAGGAACCAGTGCTGAAGCTTGGGGCGCATATGTCAATTGCGGGCGGTTTTGACAAGGCAGTCGAACGGGCCGGCAGCGTCGACTCGGAGGCGCTGCAGATCTTCACGAAGAATCAGAACCAGTGGCGCGCCCGGCCAATCATGGATGACGAGGTTGCGCGCTTCACGATTGCGTGTGAGACACATGGAATTGGACCCGTGGTCGCCCATGACTCGTATCTCATCAACCTGGCGTCTCCGAAGGACGACCTCTGGGAGAAGTCGATCGAAGCGTTCCGCATTGAGCTGGAACGTTGCGAGCTGCTAGGCATTCCGTATCTCGTGACGCATCCTGGCGCCCATACCGGCTCCGGGACCGAGGCGGGAATTGAGCGCGTCGCCTTGGCGGTGGATCGCATCCATGACGAACTTCCAGGCTACAAGGTCATGACGTTGCTTGAGACGACGGCCGGACAAGGCACGACGCTTGGCGCCACGTTCGGGGAGATTGCTCAGATCATTGCCGCTACACGGAAGCCAGAGCGGATCGGAGTATGTCTTGACACGTGCCACGTATTCGTAGCCGGATACGATATCCGCTCTCCAGAAGCCTACGCGGACACGATCGAGCAGTTCGACGCGACGATCGGCCTGGATCGATTGAAGGCGCTGCACTTCAACGACGCCCTCAAAGAACTTGGCTCGAGGCGCGATCGGCACGCACATGTCGGTAAGGGATATATCGGAATCGCCGGCTTCTGGAATTTCATGAATGACGCCCGGCTCCAGGGCCTCCCGGCGCTCCTCGAAACTGAAAAGGGCGACGACCTCGCGGAAGACCGCGAGGCCCTTACGCTGTTGCGATCGATCGTTGGCGCGCCACAACCGGACCCGATGTCGGCCGCGATTGTTTGATCGAATTTAGTCTGGGCGGCTGAGCACCATCAAGCGCGTCTCGGTCATGTCCTCAATCGCGTAGCGTAACCCTTCCCGGCTGAGACCGGAGTCCTTCACGCCTCCGTATGGCATGTGATCGATTCGGTAGACTGGGATGTCGTTGATGATCACGCCGCCGACCTCCAGCGACTCGAACGCGAGCAGCGCATGTTCGAGGCTCGCCGTAAACACGCCGGCCTGGAGTCCGAATACCGAGTCGTTGATCTTCGCCAGCGCGGTCTTCCAGTCTGGGACGGGGAAGACCGTCACGATCGGCGCAAACGCCTCTCTGGAACAGACGAACGAAGCAGGGTCCGCGTCAACAATGACGGTCGGTTCGTAGAATCGCCCCTGCGCGGCTCCGCCCGTTAGCACGCGCGCGCCCTCAGACACAGCGGCGTCAACCCAGTTGTGGACGCGGCTGGCTGCCCTTTCGTCGATCATTGGCCCAAGCTCCGTGTCCGGATCGAGTGGGTCACCGGATTTGATCGTACCCACCGCGGCTACCAGCTTCGTGCAGAATTCATCGTACCGCCTCTGGTGCACGTAGACCCGCTGCACCGAGATGCAGACCTGTCCGGAGTACGCGAACGCTCCCGCGCGAACGCGAGCAACGGCGTTGTCCACGTCTGCGCTTTCGTCGATCGCGACTCCGGCGTTGCCGCCCAGTTCCAGCACAACCTTCTTCTTGCCCGCCCGCGCCTTCATGTCCCATCCGACATCTGGCGAGCCCGTGAACGACAGGAGCTTGAAGCGATCGTCGGTGACCAACCGATCCCCGACGGAGCGATCCATCGGCATGATTGACACTGCGCCTTTCGGCAGCCCAACTTCGTCAACCATTTCGGCAACCGTGAGCATTGTGAGCGGATCGTGCGTAGGCGGCTTGAGAACGATTGGATTGCCACTCGCAATCGCGGGAGCCAGCTTGTGCAGCGCCAGATTCAGCGGGAAATTGAACGGCGAGATGCCGGCAATCGGACCAATCGGGACCTTTTTCGTAATGCCGTAGCGTCCTTTCGAAGTCGGCAGCAAGTCGAGGGGAATCATCTCCCCGCCAATGCGTTTTGCTTCCTCGGCGGCGACCTGAATCGTGAACACTCCTCGCATCGCCTCGACCCGCGCGTCGCGCAGCGGCTTTCCCGACTCCTTCGCGATGAGCGTGGCAACTTCCTCCTGGCGTTGGTCCAGCATCCCCGCCAGCTTGGAGAGCGCCGACGCCCGTTCATACGACGGCATGACGCGCATCTGCTGGAACGCGCATTCAGCCGCGGTAATGGCGTCCTCCAGATCCCGATCCGTGGCGAACGAGGTCGTGCCGACAACAGAGCCGTCGTGCGGATTCGTCACGTCCAGCGCGTTGCTCGATTCTCGCCACTCACCTGCGCAGTAGAATTGGTAATGCTTTCGTGACACGTGATCCTCCCTCATCCTTTCGCCGTTGCCGTCAGTGTCGGTCAAAAGCGAAAGCGCGTCAACGACGCGCCCTGATAGCACGGTTTCGGTTGGAGCGTGGCGCTATCGCGCGACAGGGGCATCCGCGCCCCACCACGTTTCGTTCTGGGCGCCGAACGCCGCCAGTTCAGTCTTCGTATAGATCAGTCCCTCGCGCTCCAGCACCGACCGCTCGTAAGCGCCGCTCATCGTGATCGCGTCCACCGGACACACCTGGGCGCAGAACCCGCAGAACAGGCATCGACCTGAACGCAGAATGAACTCACCCAGCTCGCGATCGCCCTCCTCTGACGGAACGACATGCATTTCAAGGCATGCGGTCGGGCAGATCCGCGCGCACAGGCCGCAGGCGACGCACAGCGCCTCGCCGGTCTCTGGGTCAGCTCGCAATGATGGCAGCCCACGAAAGCGCGGCGCGAACTGTCGCTTCTCGTCGGGATACTCGAACGTAATCGGTTTGCGTCCGATCCGCTTGAGCGTAACCATGAATCCCTTGAATTCGTCGAACATCGCCTATGTTTCCTCTGCTCGGCGCGTTAGTCAGCGACGATGCGCACGCTGTCTGGCGACAAACCCTCTCCGATCGACAGGAACACGGTCTGACCCGATCCAAATGGCGAAACCGGCCACTGCATGCCGCCGCGCTCCAGACGCGGAAACGAGATGCCAGCGTAGTCATCGGCGACGGAGGCAATTTCATCCATGACCGCTGCTGCCGGGTTCACGGCCAAATCATACCCAAGTCGAGCGGCAATCTCGGATAGGAACCATGTCGTCGGATGGGCTTCGCCCGGCGCCGATACGGCCATGCGCACCCGTTGGACCGTGCGATCGAGACTTGTGAACGAACCGTCCTTCTCAAGATACATCGCAGCCGGTAGCACGACATCGGCGACGCTGGTCAGCGCGCTCGGGAAGCAGTCCTCGACGACGAGAAATTCCAGTCGCGCCAGAGCGGACAATAGCGCTGGCTCAATCGGACCCGCCCACTGATGCGATTGCGCGGAGACGTACATCGCCGTGACCTCGCCTGCCTCGATGGCCCGGGGCAGGTCGCCGCGCGACACGCCCATCGCGTCCGGGAGCTCACGTGCCGGCTTGAAGCCGTTCTGCAGCGTCGCCGCCGAGTTCCAACGCTCCGACCATAGTTCCCCGAACATTGCGCGCGACGTGGCGTCCGATATTTTGTGTCCTCCCGGCAGCAGCCCAGGATGGCAACCGACATCGACCGATCCTTGAGCGTTCGCGTTCCGGCGCAGCGCCAAAACTCCGCCGCCTGGCCTGCCGAGATTTCCGGTCAGGAGCGCGAGGTTGTTCGCGGCGAGCGCCGCCGCTCCTCCCGCGTCGTCATCGCGCGCCGCCACCGTGTGCCAGATCGTGCTCGGCGGATACTCGGTCGCCCCGCTCTGCTTGCCGGCGCCTCCGGTCGCGTACATGATCGACGCGCGTGTCAGGAATTCGACCGAAACTCCAGCGTCTGCCGCGACGTCGGCAACGTTCAGGGTGTCGAGCGTCGCGCTCAACGTGTCGCTCGACACGCCCGCCGCGCACAGCCGTTCGGCGATGATGATTTTTGCCATCGCGTTCAGGACATCCGCTTCGCTGCCAGCAGGCGCCGGAATCCAATTATCGCTGCGCTCGCAGAGAAACTGATGGTCGGAGGTGACGACGATCACTTTCGCTTCGCGGTAGCGGAGCGCCCAATACAGCCAGTAGGACGCGACCGGCGCGTGATAGCCAATGTCGGGACCGACGACGAGCACGCAACTGGAGTCGGTTCGCATCTCTTGCATGCCTGCCGGGCTCGCGACTACTCCGAGTGAATCGAGCAGCGCCTCATCGACGGCGGCTTGACCCCTGTTCAGCAGCCGGTCTATGTTATTGGAGCTCATCACCGCGCGGGTGAACTGCTGCAGCGCGTAGTTCTCCTCGTTCGTGTTGTCGAGCGACGCGAGCGCGGCGAAAGACGCGCCTTGATGTTGTCGAAACGCATCGGCGATGATGTCGAGCGCCTCGGTCATTTCCACCTCGACGTGACCGGATAGCTCGCGCACCAGCGGATAGCGGAGGCGCGTTGGATCCTGCACGTGTTCGTGCCCCCACTTGCCGCGCTCACAGGTGTAGCCGAGGTTGACGCCGCGGTCCCAGAGGTGGGAGACGCGCCGGACGAGGCCGCGATTATGCTCGATGTTGAGCGTGCAACCTACGTCACAGAAGCCACAGGTCGTTTCGGTGGTGTCCAGCTCCCACGGGTGATGCCCGAAGTGCCGGTCGGTCAGCGCGCCGACTGGACAGACGGCGATACACATGCCGCAGTTCGTGCAGCTCGTCTCACGCAGGTCGACCCCGTATGAAGGCGCAATTTCCGCTTCGAGCGCGCGGCCTACGACGGAAATCGCGGTGACGCCAATCATCTCGTCGCAGACGCGCGTGCAACGCGCGCAGATAATGCAGCGGTCCCACTTGTAGTCAATCGTCTCGCGCAGATGCTTGTATGGCTGGGCCAGCTTCGGCCTTTGATACGGATTGGCATTGACGTTGTGAAGATACGTGTTGTCCTGCAGGTAACATTCGCCGGACTTGTCGCAGGTTGGGCAATCGAGTGCATGGTCGATCAGGTACATCTGCAGGATGAATTGACGCGCATCAACGACCGCTGGCGAATGGGTCGAGACCTCCATGCCATCACGCACCGGCGTCGCGCATGACTCGATCAAACCGCCGCGCGCGCCTAGGATCTCAACCGTGCAGAGTCGGCACGATCCCCATGGTCGAAGGAGGGGCTGGTAGCACAGGTTCGGAATCTCAATTCCCGCGTGCTCTGCCGCCTGGAGGATGTACGTTCCGGCCGGAACCGTTATCTCCTGCCCATCGATCTGAAGTGTGACGAGTTTCGTGTCAGACATCACGACCATAGTTGGCTGTCCTGCCTCCCGCGAAACACTCTCTGAATTCCTGGTCCCTGCCGGTCGGCCTCAGTCGTTTCTGCTTAATTTTCGAGGCATCGACATGCCTCGCTGGCGCCCCCACCGTGGGTGCATTCGCGCCACGAAAAGCACCGGGCAACCTGTCCAGTCTAGCATGGATTGCCCCAGACTTCACAGTGCCTGGCATTTGGCGAATCGACGCCTCAGTCATGGGCCCGTATCGATGTCAAGGCTGGGACGCGTCTGCCATTATGACGTCATGGGCGAATTCATCGACGCAGTCGAGGGACTCCGTGACAGGGGGTGTCGTGCTATACTCGCGCGGCCCAAATTGCGCGGGGGGCGCGTACGGGTCCTGAGCATCGGTGGGACGGCAGAGTGGATTTCGAAACCATCATCGGCCTCGAGGTGCACGCCCAAGTGGCGACGCGTAGCAAGATGTTCTGCGCGTGCTCCGCCGAATACGCCAGCGCCCCTCCGAATACACACGTCTGCCCGGTATGTATTGGACTCCCGGGCGTGTTGCCTGTCATCAATTCCGCCGCAATCGAGAAGACAGTCATCACGGGGCTCGCACTCAATTGCTCCATCCCGGAGTTCGATAAGTTCGACCGCAAGAATTACATGTACCCCGACCTGATGAAGGGCTATCAGATCTCCCAATACGATCTTCCGATCGCGGTCAACGGGTATCTCGAGCTCGGATCCGGCGCCACGAAACGGACCATCGGGATTACACGTGTCCACCTTGAGGAGGA
>DATKCN010000115.1:0-16337 GCA_035513175.1 Thermomicrobiales bacterium | reverse complement strand
CAGCAGCAGCAGCGGTGGATTGGTGATGACGCAGGCGAGCACGGACGTGATGATGAACAGTACGAGGCCGACCGTAACCGTCAGCCAGACGCCGAAGCGATTGACGAGGAAGCCGATCGAGAGCGCCACACCGCCCATTGCGAGGGTGCTGAAGGCGTTGAAGCGGCCGATGAAGTCCTCAGCGAGACCCAGCTGGCTGAGGTCGAGGTTGAAGATGAGCATGAAAACGCCGATGCCGACATTGGCGATCAGGCTGTACAGAAGAAACAGCTTGATGTCGCGGCTGTAGGATTGGATGCCGCGGAAGAATGAACCCACAGAATGCCCATTTCGTTGCCGTCGCGCGCCGCGCGATTATACCGGCATCGACGGGCGTCTATGGGCTGTTTCCGGGCTCTGCGGCGCGGAAGTCGACGACGCGCAGATTCAAGCGCGTCCGACCCTGCCAGGTGTCACGATCGAGACGTGTGAGGATGTCGACGGACGGGCACGCCAGCAGTTCTAGCATGCGGCTGCCCGCGCCAAACATCACGGCGCGATGCCGGTAGCCGGCATCGTCGATGACCTGAAACATCAGGTGCGCGCCGTCCCGGCTGGTCTTGACGTACCGCTGGCGCAGCGCCGGGACGAGCAACGCCGGCCGCGCGTTGCCCTCCCCACACGGTTCGAGTCGATCGAGCAGATCGACCGTATTGAGCGACAGGTCAGCGTGGGAGGCGATTGCGTCGATGTCGTGCTCCCGGCGCGGCATCTGGCCACCGAGCGCTTCCAGGACCGCGCCGGACAACCGCCGCCGCAGCTCGGGCACGTCCACGCTGGCAATGCTCAGGCCGGCCGCCGCGCTGTGGCCTCCGAAGCGCTGCAAAAGGTCGCTACACGTCGCCAAAGCTTTGACGATGTCGACTCCTCCCGCCGTTCGAGCCGAGCCACTACTGACAGCTCCCGCGTCTTCAAGCACGACCGTAGGACGACAGTGCCGCTCGGCGACCCGCGCGGCCACGAGCCCTACCACGCCGACGTTCCAGCCTTCGCCGCTCAGGACAATGGCCGCGTTCGCGGTAGCACCGCCAAGCTCGGCCAACTGCGCTTCGGCCGCGTCGAGAGTCCGGCGCGTCTCTCCTTGCCGGACCGCGTTCAGCTCCGAAAGCCTGCTGGCAAGCGGGGTTGCCGCGGCAATGTCTTCGGCCAGCAATAGATCGAGCGCCAGCCGCGGCGTGTCGACGCGGCCGGCGGCGTTCAACCGTGGCCCCAGCAGGTAGCCGATGTCCCATGTGTTGAGCGTGCGCTGATCGACACCGGCGGTGTCACACAGGGCAATCAGGCCGGGTAGCGTCCAGCGGCGCAGCTTAGAGAGTCCACGAGCGACGAGCGCGCGATTCTCACCAGTGAGCCCGACGACATCGGCGACGGACCCGAGCGCCACATAGGGGAGATACATCGAGGCGCCGTCGTCGCCGAGCAGCGCACGCGCGAGCGCATACGCGACTCCGACGGCGGCAAGGTCGGCAAACGGATACGCATTGTCGGGCCGGCGGGCCGAGACGAAAGCGACCGACGCGGGCAGCGAGCCCGAGTACTGGTGATGATCGAGGACGATGGCTTGCGCGCCCATCTCCACGAGGTGCTCAAACTCGAGCTGGCTGCTGCTCCCACAGTCCACCGTGATGACGAGTTGAGGCCGCGTTTCGACGATGCGTTGCAGGGATTCGGAATTGACGCCGTAGCCATCGCGGACGCGGTGCGGAATGATCGGAATTGGGTCCGCGCCGAGCCGCCGGAGCACGCGAACGAGCATGGCGGTCGACGTCAACCCGTCCACGTCATAATCGCCGAATACGACGATGCGTTGTTGCTGGCCGATCGCCGTTCGAATCAGATCGACAGCGCTCCGCATGTCGGGCAACAGGAACGGATCTCCGAGCGGCGTCTCGCGAGGGTTGAGGAAATCGTGCGCGTCAGCGTTCGAGCGGACGCCCCGACGAAACAGGATGGAATCGAGCAGCGCGGACTCCGTGAACCGGGCTCCAGCAGGGATGGGCGGCGGCACGCGCCACAGCGCTGCATGCTCGGAGCCCTCGCGGGACGGCTCGACGGTTACAGCGCGACCGGCGTCAATCACGGTCGTCTCCGACGCGTGAGGAGCGGAGCACGTGAACGGAGCGCGCCAATTCCGGACCGACGTAGTGTTCCGTATCGCCAACACGAACTTTCAAGGGTCCCTCGAACGGCATGCGCTCGATGACGACGACTTCAGTGTCGGGGTACAGCCCGATTGCGCCGAGATAGCGCAGCTTCTCGGCGTCCGTGTCCGCAACTCGGCTGATCGTGGCCGATTCTCCGACATCCAGAGATGAAAGCCGGTCGTCCGATATCTCGCTCACGGCTCCCGATCTGCTCGGAATGGGATCGCCATGCGGGTCGATGGTGGGGTAACCGAGGACGGCGTCGATGCGATCCTCGAACGCCTCGGAAATCGTGTGCTCCAGTCGCTCGGCCTCAGCGTGCACCTCATCCCACGAATACCCGAGCGCCTCGGCCAGGTAAAGCTCCAGCAGGCGATGATGACGCACGACTTCCAGTGCCGCCTTGCGGCCGCTGGCGGTCAGGGTAACTGAGCGGTAGCGCTCGTGTTTGACAAGATTGAGATCAGCCAGGCGCTTAATCATGCCGGTGACCGAAGGCGCCGCGACGGCCATGCGTTCCGCAATCGCCTGCGTCGTCGCGCGGCGCCCATCCTCGGAGAGGCGATAGATCACCTTCAGGTAGTCTTCCATCGCTGCGGTGATCGAAACCATTGCCTATCCTGACGCGGGTCCGCGATACGTCGCGCTCGGTGTGCGCATAACAGTATCGTTCCAGGCGATGATTCGGCAAGGTTTTCGTCACCGAGCGCGAGCTAGCGGTGTGATTCCGACATGGGGGCGTCGTCTGAAAGCAGGACGCGCCAGATGACGACCGTTTCGACGACGAGGATGAGCAGTCCGACGATGGCCGAGATGACGCACCATTGACAGATGGCGTCGATGACCCAGATCTCGACGTAGGTCAGGTAGGCGGCGTAGAGCGTGCCCATGAACGCCAAGGACCAGGACGCGATGGACGCGTGCTCGAACGACAGCAGACCCGCGTGTGACCGGCGGGCGATTGCCAGCACGCCGAGCAGCACGTACATGCCAACGCCGAGTAACGAAATGGGGATTGGTCCCAGTGACGCGTAGGCGCTGTCCTGAACCGTGCCGCATTCGCCTACCGAGCACACGAGCGCGTCCCGGTCAAAATGGGTGTAGGTCAGATATCCGGCGACGAGCATTCCGGCGACGCTCAGAAGAGCGATAGCCGCAAGGAGCGGCCCCGTGCCGCCGCTCCAATCTACACTGTTGCGTGTGTCCGTTGATGCCATGATCCGCCCGTTCGACAGCGTACCGACGACTTGTTCAAGCATGCCATTTCGCGTTGCGGCCGCGAGGACGCGTGCGCGCCACGTCGAGAGGTCGTTACAATCGAATTCGACGCCCTCGCGGCAAGGCGCCGGAACGAAGGAGGCTGATGAAATCTCGGAGGGTGAGCGCGGCGGGCGCCGCATCGACACTCGCGCTCGTGGGCGCGCTGGTCGGTTACTCGCTGCGCATTGCGCCACGCTGGCTGCACGTAAGGCGGTTGCGAATTGGGCTCATCGGTCTGCCCGAGGAGTGGCGCGGAACGCGCATCGTTCACCTGTCGGACTTTCATCTTGGGCACAAGGCCGTGCCGAAGGATCTGCTGCGGCGCGCTCGCGGTGAAGCGCTGGCGTTCGGGCCGGACATCATCGCGCTGACGGGGGACTTCTTCAACGATGGCCGCGCAACCGAGCGTGCCGCGCTGTTTGTCAACTGGCCGCTCGCGAACGTTTTCGCGGTGCTCGGGAATCACGACCACCGAGGCGGTCCCGCGCATGTAGCGTCACTCGAGCGCGATTTGCGGGCCGGGGGTGTCACCGTGCTCTCGAACGACGCGACGAGTGTCGAGCTTCACGGACGCACGGCGTGGATCGTCGGCGTAGACGACCCGTATACGGGACGAGATAACATCCTGGCGGCGCTCGACGGACTCCCGGCGGGCGCGGAGGCATTGTTGCTTCTAGCGCACGCCCCGACTGTCGTGGACATGATGCCGGTTGGCCGGATTCGGCTGGCGCTGTGCGGTCACACGCACGGCGGCCAGCTACGCCTGCTGCCTTCCGGCAGGACGCCGTTCCTGCGCGTCATTCTTTGGTTGATCGGCGAGCCGCTGCGCAACGAGCCGTCGATTTATCATGGGACGCACTGGGTGCGCGGCGCCGTCGTGTGCGTCTCCAACGGCCTGGGCTTGTCGCAGTTGCCATTGCGGTTCAGAACCCGTCCGCAAGTCGTCCTTATCGAGCTGTGCGATGCGTCGGACGTCTCACTCGGGTGTGACGATGTCCGGCGATATGTCGACGATCGGACGCCGGAGAAGTGGTTTTCGAGGTGGCTGGCGTAGCGGTCGCGCCTTCGTCATGCCCGGCGAGATTCCATTGACCGCACCAGATTGAGCAGCATGGTCCTGGCTGGCTCGGCCGCGTGTGCGTCGCTCAGTGCCTCGAGCGCGCGGGCATGCCAGGCGCTGACCTGCTCCTGAACGGCCGCCTGGGCCTCGTAGTGCGCCATGAGTTGCAGCACGCGGGCGATATCCGACTGGTCAAGCTCGGGCTTCGCGTACAACTCTCGCAGCAGCGTCCGATCCGTAGCACTCGCGCGTTCCCAGACGACGATGATCGGGAGGGACTTCTTGCGACGGCGGATATCGTCGGCCTCGGCCTTGCCGGTCGCTGCCTGATCTCCCCAGACGCCGAGCAGATCGTCGCGAAGCTGGAAGCCGATGCCGAGCGCCAAGCCGAAACCGGCGAACGCGTCGCGCGCTGCTTCGCTCGCGTCCGCGAGCATGGCTCCAGCCCAGCAGGCATAGCGGCAGATCGCGGCCGTCTTGCCCGTGACCATGGTGAGATACTCGCCCGACGTGACATCGTCCCGTGCTTCGAAGCCAACGTCCAGCACCTGCCCTTCAACGATGCGAAGTGTCGTCCGGTGCAGCTCGGTCGACAGCGACAGCACCGTCGACGAGTTGGCACCAGCTTCGACCGCCCGGTTCAGGGCCAGGTGTGCCAGTGAGAACATGGCGTCGCCGGCATTAATCGCCTGTGGAACGCCCCATAGTCTCCAGACGGTCGGCCTGTGCCGGCGGAGCGGGCTTTGATCCTGGATGTCATCGTGGAGCAAGGTGAAGTTGTGGAGGAGTTCGATGGCGGCCGCCGCGTGTATCGCGTAGCTCATGGCGCCCCCCGCGGCTTCGCATGCCAGCACGCACAGGCGGGGACGGATGCGCTTGCCCGCGTCCAGGCGTCGCGGCTCAAAGCGTTTATTTGCGAAGCCCAGGTGGTAAGCGAGCACGTCGTACAGAGGCACATCGTTCGGCCCGAAGACGGGCGCATGTTCTCTCCCGAGCGCGATGGACTCCAGGAGGACGTCGTCCAGCAACGTGTCGAGGTCCCGCGCGACGGCGCCGCGTGTCACTGGTGCAGGGCGTTCGGGTCCGGGGCGACGGGCCAGACATGATTGATTCGAGATCGCTGATGCGGCATACTTTTTCCTGACTGTCAGAGCGGGGGTCCGTTCAGTTCACCGCCCGACAGCAACCATCCCTGATGACGGCGGCGAACGCTCGAACCCTCGGGCTCCGCCGCTGAATTGCAACGTGAAAACCCGATGTTTTCGGTGTTACGCAACTATGCCTGGCGATCAGGCGCTAGAAGGTGGTGGAGGCGCGATGTATTTCGATCCTCTCTATTTCGTTTTCATGATACCCGCGCTCCTGCTCGTCATGTTCGCGCAGTTTCGCGTGACCCGAACATTTAAGAAGTATTCGAATGTGCCGAATCAGCGCCGCATTACTGGCGCTGAGGTCGCCGCGCAGATTCTGCAAGCGAACGGTATCACGGACGTTCCAATTGAGTATGTGCCGGGGACTCTCAGCGATCACTATGATCCCCGATCGCGAACCCTGCGGCTGTCCGATCCGGTATACGGCGCTCGCTCGGTGGCGGCGCTCGGGGTCGCGGCGCATGAGGTGGGCCACGCGATTCAGCACGCGCGTGGATACGCGCCATTGCAGGCGCGCAGCGCGCTCGTGCCGGTGGCCGGCTTCGGGTCACGCTTCGGTATATGGGTCCTGCTGGCTGGTGTGCTACTGAATGTCAGCGGCATGGCGTGGGCCGGCGTTGCCCTGTTCGGGGCGGCGACGTTGTTCGCGCTGGTGACGCTGCCGGTCGAATTCAACGCATCGTCGCGAGCGCTCGCGCAACTCACAACTCTCGGAATCGTGGACCGCACGGAGCTTGGGCAGGCACGCCAGGTGCTCAGCGCGGCGGCGCTGACGTACGTCGCCGGATTCGCTGCGGCGTTGCTGACATTGCTGTACTGGATTACCGTTGTGTCCGGGATGAACCGGCGAAACTAGCGTCGTGGCGGACGACGCGCGCACTTCATGCGCATGTGAATCGAGGCAGTCGACTGGCGACTGCCTCGATCTCATTCCCGCAGCATGGCGTCTTTAAGGAGTGTGGCCGATCGCGGGGGATCGCCTGCTCCGATTTCAATCGCGTCACAGCCATTGAAGCGCGCAAAGTCCCGTAGCGTCGTTGCCAGTGAGCGGTAGAACCGTTCGTCCGCCTTCGGCGCGAACCACGGTTCCAGGTGCACGGCCTTTGCGGTGAGAACGCGCGCATTGCGATCGGCCTTAGGATCGAGCCTGCCGACGAGCTGATCGCGATAGAGGATGGGCAGTGAGAAATAGCCATAGCGGCGCATCTCAGCGGGAGTGTACGACTCGAGCTGGAGGAAGAAGTCGAAAAGTTCCGACGTGCGCAGCCGGTGCCAGACGAGGCTGTCGAATGGCGAGAGCAAGGTCGTGCGGCTGGGCGGTATGCGCTTCTCCAGCAGATAGCTCGCGACGACGGCCTCACCTTCGATGCCTCGCACCCGCGCCGTAACGCCGGCGCCGGTGTCGACCAGATGATCGAGTATGCGTCCGGAGGCCGAGCCGTCGATCGACCTGCGGCCCCAGTCGGTGCGGAAGTAATCCGGAAGCCAGCGCGGATACACGACGCCCATCGCGCGCAAGGCAATTTCGCCAAGCGCGTTCTGCTCCTCCTGGATTGTGGGGATCTGCGCGTCGTCCCACTCCGGATGCACGCGCTCGGTGAGGTCGTACCAACGTTGGAACGCCTGGCGGCGGTCGATCATTAACACACCAGTGGTCCAGAGGATATCCAGTCCGAGGTTGGTTGGCTTGTTGCCGTGCCAGGCCCAGGCTTCGGCGCGGGCAGCCCCTTCAGGCGCCGCGAACGATTTTGTGGACACCGCCCCTTGTTCACGGACACGATCGAGAATCAGATCGATCACATGTCGGTTCTCGTCCAACCATTCTCGGGAGCGGCTGCCCCAGCCCGTGCTGCCATTACTCGCGTGCTCGAGCATCATCCGGCGAAAATAGCGGAAGTTCTCGATTGGCACGTAGGCGGCGGCGTGCGCCCAATATTCGAAGAGGGCTCGGTCTTTACCGTGCAGCTCGTAGAGCCAGTCCCGAGGATGATTGCCGAGCCGACTCCATAACACGATGTGGTGGCTGCGCTCGACGACGCTGATGGAATCGATCTGGAGTGCGCCGAGGTGGCGGATGACATCTCGCATGCGCTCCTTCGTGGGGCGCTTCGGTGGCGGGCCCGCCAGCAGCTGCGCTCCGATCGCAAGCCGTCGCGCCTCGCGCATGGATAGTTCGAGCATCGCGTCCACCCCGCCCGCGCGTGACCCGCCGATCCCAAGTTCCGGCGAAGTGTAGCACGGAGTAGAACGCATGTACTACGCATCGCGTGCCGACGGGAGACGAAGCTGAAGACCGGTCGCGTCGTGACGTCAACCGCTACGAGGGGTCCCTGAGGCTCATGAGTATGCCGCTGTTCGCGGCGGCAAGGTCCTCGCGCGTAAAGATGGCTTGCGAATCTATCGTCGGCTGATCATCGATCGCGCCGAGACGCGTATACGAGCCGTCGCGTTGCAACTCGCGAGCGCGCACGTTGTCACGCAACTGTAATCCCAGAATGTTGTCGCGCACGTGCTCCAGCAGCCGAGGATCCTCGACAGGAAACAGCACCTCGACGCGGAAGTCGAGATTGCGCCGCATGAGGTCGGCGCTGCCCGAATAGACTATCTCGCCGCCATCCCTGGCGCCATGCGCGAAGTAATACAGGCGCGCATGCTCGAGGAACCGACCGACGACGCTGAGAACGCGGATGCGTTCGCTGACGCTGGGGATGCCGGGGCGCAGGCAGCAGATGCCGCGGACGATGAGGTCGATCTTCACGCCGGCTTGGGCGGCGCGGTACAGTTCCTCGATCATTTTGTAGTCGGACAGAGAGTTCATCTTCATGATGATGCGCCCGTTGGATCCCTGATCCGTCTCACGCCGGATCAGATCGGTCAGACCGGAACGCATGTTGACCGGCGCGACGAGGAGCTTACGAAAGCGAGTCTGCGCGGAGTACCCGGTCAAGTAGTTGAAGACGTCCGACACGTCGGCGGCAATGTCCTCGTCGGTTGTCATCAGCCCGATGTCGGTGTAAACACGAGCCGTTGCGGCATTGTAGTTGCCTGTGCCCAGGTGCACGTAGCGCCGCAGCCGCGTGCCATCCCGGCGCACGGCCATCGCGATCTTACAGTGCGTCTTCAACCCGGTAAGCCCGTAGGCGACGTGCACGCCTTCCTTCTCCAGTGCCCGGGCCCAGTTAATGTTGCTCTCCTCGTCGAAGCGGGCGCGCAACTCGACGAGCACCGCGATCTGTGTTTCATCATCGCGGGCCTCCAGCAATGCGTCGACTATAGGGGAGTGGGACCCAACGCGGTAGAGCGTCTGCTTGATCGCGACAACGTGCTCGTCGGCTGCAGCCTGACGAATGAAGTCGACCACGGCCGCGAACGAATCATACGGGTGGTACAGCAGGATATCCTGTCTATCGAGCGCGGCGAAGACCGAACCCGCCACGCGTAGCTCGGACGGATAGCGCGGGACGATCGGAGGGTCTTTCAGATCGGGGCGGTCGATGGCGTACAGCTCCATCAGGTCGGCCAGGCCGTGTGGGCGAGGAAGCTGGTAGATGTCGTCACTCGACACGTTCAGCTTGTTGGCGAGCCATGAGCGAATCGAGGCGGGCATTGTCGGTTCGACGGTGAGCCGCACTGCGAAGCCGAACAGTCGCTGCTCCAACTCTGCTTCAATCAGCTTCAGCAGGCTGTCTGACGTGCCCTCACGAAACTCAATGTCGGCGTCGCGCGTGATGCGGAACATGTGCGTGCTCTTGACGTGCTTGCCGGGGAAGAGTTGATCAACGTTTGCCTCGATGACATCCTCGAGCAGCACGAAGCGACGTTTGCTCCCAGTCGTCGCGGCGCGCGGCGATTCCCGTTCCGGGATCTCCACAAAGCGCGGCACGACTGGCGGGATCTTCATGCGGGCGAAGTGCTCGCCGCGCTTGTCCTCGATCACAATCAGCATGTTGAGCGAGAGATTCGAGATATGCGGAAAAGGATGGCCCGAATCGACGGCCAGCGGCGTCAGCACTGGAAACACCTGCCGCTCGAAGTAGTGCTTCAGCCATCGCCGGTCCTTGGGTCCAAGGCTGTCATACTGTTCCAGGCAGACGCCCTCGGCGCGTAAGCGGGGCAGAATATCCTCCAGCCAGCAGCGTCGCTGCCGGGAGGAAAGGTCGGAGACGGTGAGCTTGATCGCGGCGAGCTGTTCGCTCGGCGACAGGCCGTCGCGGCCCACCTCAGCGTCTCCTGCCAGCAGCTCACTCTGCAGTCCTGCGACCCGGACCATGAAGAATTCGTCCAGGTTCGACGAGAAGATCGCCAGGAATTTGACGCGCTCAAGTAGCGGGTTGCGCTCGTCCAGCGACTCTTCGAGGACGCGGCGGTTGAACTCCAGCCAGCTCAGCTCGCGGTTCAGGTACAGTTCCGGCGCGCGAAGCGGGTCGCCGGACGGGCGGCGCGCACGGCCGTTCTTTGAGGGGTCGCGCGCGTTGCGTGTCCTGGCTGCCATGCGTGAAGGATCACCTTCGTTGTTGATCGGCGCGTGGATTCGCGAACCGTGTCCGCGATTGGCGACGCCTTAGATGATACATGGGGTGGACGTGTGGCCGCGTCCCGGGGCTCATGACCTGAAGACGCTCGCAGCACAGCGCTGTGGACATTCAAGTGACGAGTCGCCAGTGCTCGCCGATGTCCCGCGAATCCGGGGATAATTGATGCCAGCTCATGACGAAGTGAGTGCGCCGCCGTGAGATCGCGTCGTTAGGGAGGTTCGGTTCCCGCTGAGAATCGTGCAGCTGTCGGATTTCCACTACGCGCCTGGGCTCATGGCTGATCGTGGACTCGACGAGGCGGAGCGCATCGTGCGCGCGCTTGATCCCGATCTGATCGTCGTGAGCGGGGACCTGACCCGGGAGGGGCTGTTCGAGCAGTTCGTCCCCGTCGTTGAGTTCCTGGAGTCGCTCGACATGGGTCGAGTGCGGGCAATCCCCGGCAATCGCGACTACCTCGGCGGCGGGCCCGGACCGCTGCCGCCCGCGGGCTCCGATTTCGACTATTTCCTGATCGCGCCTGACACGGCGGACGCCGCGCGTTTCGAACACGCGGGCAGCGCGTTGGAGACGCCGTTCACGCACTTCTTCAACGACGTCGACTTCTTCGATCGCTCGAAAGGATATGTGATAGTGGGGCTCGACAGCGAGCCGGTCATTCCGGAGGAGTCGATGATTCGCGCGGTCGAGTTCTATAGCGCGTCGCCGATGAAGGCGCACCGGGTGTTCTGCACGCACCGGTCATTGCTGCCGACGCCGCGCAAAAAGCTGAAGACGGGAGATCTACTGCCGAACGCGGGGGACATTCTGGAGCAACTCATCGCGGCGCGGGTCGACCTGGCGATGTGCGCGCACGTGCATCGCGTGCACGCGTGGCAGCTCTCTGCTGGCGGACACGCGATGGTTGTCGTCAACGCACCGTCGCTGCTGGATCGTACGCCAGGCAAAGAGAACGGGCTGCTGGCAATCGATCTGGGCAAGCCGGGCGAGATACGGGTGACGCTTCACCCAATCGGCGACGACGGCCGCCGAATCCTGATCGACACGGAGGCCCGGCGCTCGAAGAGGCGGCGGACGGCATGACGGTGTCGCTCTGGCCGCTGGCGCGCCTCGATCCCGCCGATCCGGCGGCGTGGCCCCGGCACGCATTCCCTGGCACGTTAATTGTTGTCGACGGCGTGGACGGCTCCGGGCGGGCGACACAGCTGGATCTGCTGCACGTCTGGCTGCAGACGCTTGGTTACGGTGTCGTGCGGACGAACTGGAACTCGTCGAAGCTCGTGGCGCGAACGATTCGCTACGCGCGCAGGCAGCACAGCCTGACGCCGCTGACGTACTCGATCCTGCACGCGACGGACGTGGCGGAACGCCAGGAGGCGGAGGTGCTGCCTGCGTTACGGTCTGGATACGTAGTGCTGGCGGACCGCTACGTGTTCACCGCGTTTTCCCGCGACATCGTTCGTGGCGTGGAGCGGGACTGGATCTATAACCTGTACGGATTCGCGTTGCGGCCCGATCTCTCTATCTATCTGAGGATCGACGCGGAGCAATCGCTGATCCGGGTGATGGGGATCGCGGGCGAGGCGACCGCCAAAGAGGCCGCCGAGAACGCGTCGATTCGCGGGACGATCGCGTCATTCCGGCAGTTTCAGGAACGGGTGATCGAAGAGTATGAGAGGCTTGTCGAGCCGTTCAGCCTATCCCCGGTTGACGCGACCGCTCCGATACGAACGCAGCAACTGCTCCTGCGATCATTGGTCGTGCCGGTGCTGGAGCCGTAGGGAGGCGATAGCGATGCTGGCGCAGAACGACTCGGCGCCGAGCGGTCCTGCTGGAACGCACGGCTATCCCGGCACATTGGTCGTCATTGAAGGCGGCGACCGCTCGGGGCGCAGCACCCAGGTGCAGCTGCTGGTGGCCTGGTTGAAGGAGCGCGGAACGCCTGTCGTCCAAACTGACTGGAGCGCGTCCCCCCACATCTCCAAGGCGATCCACAAGGCGAAGGCAGAAGGCGCGTTGCGCCCGATTACGTTCAGCCTGTTTTATGCCGCCGATTTCGCGGACCGCGTGACGAACGTCATCGTGCCGTCGCTGGAACGCGGTGAGACAGTCGTCGCGGACCGCTACATCTACACGGCGTTCGCGCGTGACGTGGCACGGGGCGCGAATCGCGACTGGTTGCAGACGCTGTACTGCTTCGCGCCTAAGCCGGATGTCGTCTTCTACCTGCGCGTGGCTCCTGAAGTGACGGCAGCGCGCGTACCCAGCGCTCCGATCAAGGCCATGGACCAGTACGAGGCCGGGCTCGATCTGGGTCTGAGCAGCGACCCCGCGAAGTCGTTTCACATGTACCAGCAGCGCGTGTTCGACCAGTTCGAACGCATCTGCGCCGAGTACGGGCTCGTCGTGCTGGACGGCGAGCGCAAGGTGGAATCGCTGCACCGGACGATTCGTGACGTGGTCCAGGACATCGTGCGACAATGACGCTTGGCAAGACGGGGTTATGAATCCACCGCATCCCTCCGAGTCTGAAGGGGCACGAGCATGGGCAAGACTTCGAAGAAGGCCGGAAAGGCCAAAGGCGGCGGGAAGTCCGGCACAAAGGACCGCGGCGCCAACAAGGGCGCGAAGGCGATCGGCAAGGCCGAGAAGAAGCTTGAGCGCGCGTTGCGGCAGCTGGATGACGCGCGAGCCGAACTATCGGCAAGAGAGGCCGCGTTGCGTGACCTGCTCATCATGCAGGGACGCATGCCTGTCGACAGCTCCGCGGGGGAGAGTGACGAGCCCTCCACTGCGGCGGCGCTCGATCAGTCGCGGTCGTCGCGCCCGATTGACGGGCTCGACGAGCGCGATCCGACGACCGGCGAAGGGGTCGTCGGCGTGCCGTTTCTCGATCAGCGGCAGGTACAGGTACTCGAGCCTGGTTCGGGAGAACCGGACGAGCGAGAGGGGCAAGTGAACGAGAAGGCGCCGTGAACGATGGCTAAGGCGGCAAAGGTCTCGGGCGTAACTGGCGCGACCAACTTTAAGGTCGCGATCGGCCGCATTATCGAGACGCGCTTCGATGAGATGTTGCGCCACAAGTCGAGGACGATTCTGGGCCGTGATCCGGAGGCGCTGCACGACATGCGGGTGGCGTCGCGGCGGCTGCGGGCTGCCATGGATGTCGCGGTTACTTGCTTCCCGCGCAAGTACGGATACTTTCACCGCACGGTCAAGGAGCTGACGGACGTGCTCGGCGGCGTGCGAGATTACGACGTCATGCGGGCAGCATTGACGGACTACCGCCAATCGCGGCCGGAGCCAGAACGGGTAACGATTAATCGCATCCTGCAGGCTCAACGACAGGAGCGCGACGCGAACCGCGCCGCGCTGATCGCGTTCTTCGAACATCTCGACGACGAGCGCTTCGACGTGCGTTTTCGAGGATTCCTGGCGGAGCATACTCATGGCTAAGGCGCGCAGGATCAAGGCCATCGACTGCGAGAAGCCTGCGCTCGACAACGCCCGCGAGATCGTGAAGGTCCGCCTGAACGAGCTGCTGTCGTTCGGTCCGTACGTTTCCGATCCGGCGAACGTCACGGAACTGCATGATCTGCGCATCGCCGCCAAGCGGCTGCGCTATACCCTTGAACTGTTCCGGTTTGCGCTGCCGTCAGACGTCAACGGACTAATCGATGAGGTCAAGGAGATTCAGGAACACATCGGTGACATGCATGACGCCGATGTCATGATCGAGCGCATAACAGAGCAGTTACGGCGCGATGCGTCGGCGCGGCTCGATCGCCTGTTGGAAATTGCCTCCGCCATCGACCGCGGCACCGTAGCCCAACGGCATCAGCGCATCAGATCGGCGCTGACGAATCGCACAACGCCACGTGACGAGGTCGCGCTGCTGACGCTCATCGCTCACCGGGCGGATGATCGGGAGCGGGCGTACCATCAGTTTGTCGCGACGTGGCGCCGGATGGAGGCATCCGAATTCCCTCGACGTCTCAAGCAATGTGTCGGGATTGAGCGACGCGGACAAGCTCCGCCGGTCACTGAGTCCGATGCCGTCGAGCCTGAGGTCGCCGTCGAGGCAGCAGGATGAGCGCGGACATGCGCATCGGAGTGCTTTCGGACGTGCATGGAAACCTGCCGGCGCTCACGGCGGTGCTGGATGACATCGACGCTCGGGGGCAGTACGACGAGCTCGTGGCGGCCGGGGATCATTGCCTGAACGGTCCAGATCCGGCTGACGCCCTCGACACCGTCCACGAGCGCTGCGCGAGTGTGCTGATTGGCAACACAGATCGAGACATCGTCGATGGAGGGACGAGCGATCCGGAGCTGGGTGAGAAGAAGCGAGCGTCGATTCAGTGGACGAGGGACGCGCTGGGAGGTGACAGGATTCGAGCGCTCGCGGACCTGAGGTTCGATCGTCGGATCACGGCGCCTGACGGCAGCGCACTGCTGGTCGTCCACGCGAATCCAATTGATGTGGACCGACACATCTTCCCGGACATGGCGGACGATGACCTGGCCGCGCTCGTCGAGGGTGTCGATGCAGACGTGCTTGCGTTCGGTCATCTCCACATCCCGTTCACGCGAGAGTTTCATGGCTTGACGCTGGCGAACATCGCCGCGTGTGGGCTTCCCCGCGACGGGGACAGGCGGGCGGCCTGGGGCGAGTTCACATGGACGGCCGCCAATCGCTGGACGTGCGTGACGCATCGGGTCGAGTACGACTACGGCGCGACGGTTCTGCGCATGCTGGAGTGCGGGATGCCTCACCCGGAACGACGTATCCGTGACCTGCTGAAGGCGATCTATGACTGACACGCGCGAGGTAGAGGCCAAGTTCGACATCGACCCAGACGGCATCCGGCGGCTCGAAGACATCGCCGTGATCGGCGACTTCCGCGTCACATCGCGACGGAACGTCTCCCAGGACGACCTGTACTTCGACACACAGAACCAGGCGCTGGCAGCCGCGAGCGCGTCCCTGCGTCTCCGTCGAAAGTCTGACGTGGCGCAGATGACGTTCAAAGGCCGACGCGACATCGCGATTTCGGAATCCGAGGCGCACATCGCGTCGCGGCTCGAGGACGAGCAGTTCGTGTCGAGCGCTGTCGCCGCGCGCATCAGTGCGGGAATCTGGCATCCGGAAGACGACCGGTTGTCCCCGGTCGCGCGGGCGCGGATCATTGCGGAGAATGAGGACATGTTGCCGTTGGCGCGCCTGGAGAACGATCGGGTGGTCGTGATGTTGTCGAACGACGACGGGCTGGAGCTTGAACTGGCGATCGACACGTGCCGGGGCTCCCGGCTGTCCGACGGCAGAGTCACGCGGTTCCACGAGCTGGAACTCGAGGCGATGAGCGCCGGACGTGAGGCGTTGATCGCAGTGGCGTGCGAGCTGCAGGCGATCGTGCCTGGCGTTCGACCGAACCATCGAACGAAGCTGGAACGGGTGCTGCAGTGACTCGCGGTCGGACAGTGGCCGAGGAGCTTGGTGAGCACGTTGCGTCGGTTGGCTACGACCACATTTCGCCCGACGCGATCCACGCCGCGCGACGCTGCCTGCTGGATCTGTGCGGGTCGGCGCTGCGCGGCAGCATGGAGCCGCCCGCCGCGATGGCCCGCGCCGCCTGTGACCGGCTCATGGCCGGTTCGGGAGCGCGCCGGTTCCCTGACGCTGCCAGCGCCAGCCCGGCCGGCGCCGCGTTCGTGAACGGCTTGTCGAGCCACATCGTCGAGTTGGACGACCTGCACAATCCGTCGACCTTCCACCCGGGCGCGCCGATCATCCCTGCCGTGCTTGCGGCGGCCGAGGAGACAGGCGCCAGCGGAAAGGAGCTGTTGCGGGCGATCGTCCTGGGGTATGAGGTTGGCATCCGGCTCGCGGAGACGGTGAACCCGTCGCACTACACATACTGGCACCCCACCGGGACTTGCGGCGCGTTCGGCGCCGCGGCGGGCGCCGGGGCCGTGCTCAGGCTCGACGCGGGTCGCCTCGCTCAGGCGCTGGGATCGGCAGGCACGCAGTCGGCGGGCCTGTGGGCGTTCCTGAGCGAAGGGGCCATGTCGAAGCACCTGCACGCCGGACGCGCGGCTGAGAACGGTCTGCTGTCGGCGTACCTCGCGCGGGAGGGATTTACCGGCGCAA
>DATKCN010000114.1:0-8543 GCA_035513175.1 Thermomicrobiales bacterium | reverse complement strand
CTCCGCGCCGGGGAGGGGTTGGGGAGGGGTTACTCCCGTTCCGGCGCCAGCAGGATCGCCACGATGACGCCGACGCACGTGCCGAGAACGAACCCGCTGAAGAATGAAAGAGACGAGGTGTCGCCGCTGCTGTCGCGCAGGCGCGTGTCCCAGTCGATGTCGCGCAGGGCCGTCAACGGTCCCTCAGGTTTTCGGCGACGACGGATGAGCGGCATCTGACGTCCTCCTCAAACATGGTCGGCAGTCGACAGCTGTCAGCGCTTTCGGAGACGGGTGAAGAGACCCGGGCCGGACTTGCGGTCCTTGCCAGTCACCACGCGCGTCATTGCCCGCGCCTTGGCGATCGTCCCGTAGAACGAGATGACCGGCGAGGCGACCTCTTCCGACATGAACTCGGCTGTGCCCTTGACGCGGCTCGCGGTCTCCCCGAGCGTGTCCAGCAGCGGGCTGACCTTGTCGTCGAAGAGCGGGACCAGCTTGCCACGCAGGGTGAGGACGAGCCAGACGAGCGCGCCGATCAAAGCGGCCGTGAGCAGCGCGGCGAGCACAAGGAAAATGCCGAAGACGACGATGACCACATCGCGCAACCGCTCGAGATCGGATTGCTCGGAGCTGCCAAGGTAGTACAGGCCGATAAGACTGCCGACGATAATGGCAAGCGCGACCAGCCCACCAAGGATCCATAGCGCCTTCTTCATGCAGTCTGCCTCCCACCCCGAATTGTCACCCCACCGCCGCGCGCGAACCTGGACCACGACGATCCGGCCGAACCTGACGCGCCACGATTGTCGCACGCTCGCGCCTCGCGGTCACGCCCGGTCAACCAGCGCCATATGTGCCATCGTCTACTCGCGTGATGCTGACCGTCGTCCCCCGTCACCCTCGTTCGCCCACGGGACGCTGAAGTACCACGCCAGTAGCAACGCAATGCCCGCGCCAAGCGACGCCGCGAGCACAGGCACGCTGCCGACGCGCAGCGCCTCCAGGCCGGTCGCGACGCCAAGCATGTAGCCCGCGAAGAAGCCCGCGACGGCCGCGACCCAGAACAGCGGCCATTGCCAGATCCTGCGCCCGGCGACGACGTGGAACGCGCAGCCGTAGCAGGTGGCGATCGTAAGGCTCAGTAGTATCGACGGCGGCACCGGGCCTCCACGCGCGTCACCCGTCGCTCATGCGGCAGTCGCCGTGGCGACAGGTCCGTCGCTCTGGGACGAGGCGGTGATGGTTCCCCCGCCGAGGACCTCGTCGCCACTGTAGAAGACGACGGCCTGGCCGGGAGCGACGGCGAACGGTGGATCGGCGAAATGCACGCGTGCGCGGCCTGGCTCCAGCGGCTCGATTGTAGCGGCGTGCGGCGTGCCCCGATAGCGCACGACAACCGAGCAGTCGAACCGGCCGGCTGGCCAGCCATCGCTCGTCAACGACACGCCGGACGCGTCGAGTCTCGTGAAGCTCATATCCACCCGCGTGCCGACGACGAGCCGGTTCTCCGCCGCCTCCAACCGCACGACGAACAGGGGCTCCGGTCCGGCGATGCCCAGCCCTTTGCGCTGCCCGACCGTGTAATGCAGCAGCCCTCGATGCTCTCCGAGGCGGCGGCCACGCACATCGACGATCGGGCCCGGCTCCGTCAGCTCGGGGCGGCGGCGACGCACGAATTCGGCGTAGCTGCCCTTGCCGACGAAGCAGATGTCCTGGCTCTCCGCCTTGTCGGCCACCGACAGGCCAAAGGCGCGCGCCAGCTCCCGCACCTCCGTCTTGTGCAGCCTGCCCAGCGGGAACAGCAGGTACGCGAGCTGCGCCTGCGACAGGGTGTGCAGCACGTACGACTGGTCCTTGGATTCGTCGAGCGCGCGATACAGGTGGTAGACCCCGGCGGCGTCCTGCTCGATGCGGGCATAGTGCCCGGTTGCCAGATGCTCCGCGCCCAACATGCGCGCGCGGTTGATCAAATGCTTGAACTTCACCTGGCGGTTGCACTCCAGGCATGGGTTCGGCGTGCGCCCGCTGGCGTATTCGCTGACGAAAGTGTGGATGACGGTGTCCTCGAACTCCCTGGCCATGTTCAGCGCATAGAACGGGATATCGATGCGCCGGCAGGATGCGCGAGCGTCCTCCATCGCTTCGATCGAGCAGCAGGGATTGACGTGGCCGCGGTCGTCCGGCGGGTTGTAGAGCCGCATGTTCATGCCGACGACCTGGTAGCCGCGCTCGCGCAACACCAGCGCCGTCACCGCTGAGTCAACGCCGCCGCTAATCGCTACGACCACTAGCCGCCCGTTGCCGTCGACGGGTCCGACATCGTAGCGGGATAGCAGGGCGCGCGCCTCGTCAGGGTGGAGGCGCGGCAGCGGATCGGGGGCCAACGACAGCGGGCACGCGGGTTCGGCCGCCGCCATGGCCGCCAATTCCGGCAGCCTCGGCGGGGGAGCAAGCGTGAGTGAGATAACCCGTCGCTTCGTCGTCACCATGGTCCTTCGCGCATTCCAGCCACGCGCGTGTCGCGTGCGACTCAATTGTACCGGGCGATGCCAGCTCGTCACGCCCTGTGCGCGGGTGGACGGCGGTCGGACCGGCTACACGCGCTGGTGCAAGCGGAAGGGGATGTGCACCTCGTGCAGGAAGTCGGTGTCGTACGACTTGCGGGACAGCGGTCCGGCGTTGGCCAGCTCGAACTGCTGGAGCATCAGCCGCAGTTGCTCGATCTGGCGGGGTGACGGCTCGTCGATGAAGCTGGCCAGCAGCACGACGTGCTGCCCGTGGGCGAAGTGCAGCACCTGCCCCTCGGCCAGCTCGGTCTTGTGAACGCGCGAGCCAAACATCTCCTCGGTGATCGAGTCGAAGGCGCTGAGAATTCCGGACACCAGCGCCTCGTCGAGCTGAAAGTTCCCGTAGGTGAACAGCGGCACACCGGATGGCGTAATGATCGCGATCGTGTCCACCTCGCTCTCCGGGGCGCGGTCGAGCCGGCCGGCGCGCAGCGTGCTGCCCGACGGTCGCGTCGTCACGGTGCGCTGGGTGATGTCGGTCAGTTCGGCGCGCAGGTCCGTGATCTCCTGATCGATGTCGGCGCCCAGCGTGTCGTACCGGCGGCGGCTCATCTCGCCGAGCGACAACAGGTGGTCGATGTGGTCGCGCTCCGCCTGGAGCCGTTGGATGGCGTCTTCCACCTCGGTGCGCCGCTCGCGGCGTTCCCGTTCCACCCCCATCGCCAGCGTCGTGCGCTGCAGCCGGTCCAGCTGGCGCTGGCGGGCGATGCGCGCTCGCCTGCGCTCCTCGGCGGCGCGCGCGCGGGACCAGCCGGTGGTCCAGACCATCTCGTTCCAGTTCGCGCTGATGAAGGCTTCCAGGTCCGCCGTGCGGCCGGTCAGCGCCAGTACGAAGCCCATCAGCGACAGCGCCCACATCACGACCAGCGGTGTCACGATCCACGGCGAGATGTCCTGGCTGAAGACATCGACGCGTGGGACGCCCACGACCAGCAGCAACGCGGCGTCCGCCATGAAGTCCGCGAACGTGTACGTCCGGTCGTTCGCCGGACGGGTGGTCCACCAGATGAACAGGATGACGCTGACCCAGATGAAGCGCCCAACATGCAGTGCCAGCGCGACCCGGCTATGCCGGAACGCGAATTGACGGCCCGGGACGATGACCGACACCGGGGCGCACATCGCGCCGATATACGACAGCGCGGCCAGAACGCGCACGCTGCCTCCAGGGGGGACGTACTGCCCCTCCGGGGTGAATCTACTGTCGTCGTCTAACGATTCCTGTCGCTGTCCACCGCCTGGCATGCTCGGTTGCGGCGGGCTGGCGGATCGTCGCTGGTCAACATCCATCGACACGGACCTGGTTCCCCACCATCTGTGCGCCACTCAAGGACGCCGCGGGCCGGACGTGGCGGGATGTCGTCCATCTCCGGCGGTGATCGTGCCGGCCGCTGGCCCAAGCGTATCGCAGGGCGCCAGCAGGCTGCAGAGTGCTTTTGTCCTGATTAGCCCGGCCCGCTCCCCCGCGTTATGTTACGATGACGTGACTGGCAACTCATTCGCTTCGTGGACCATCCACGACACGCTCAGGCATGATGACAGATGACCCGCAACGACGAAGCGCTGCCCGCGCCGCGCGGCAAGACCCGCAACGACATCCTCAACGCGCTCAAACGCGCCGACGGCCTCACTGTGGATCAGCTTTCCCGGGGCATCGGCATCACGCCGATGGCCGTGCGCAAGCATCTGGCCGCGCTGGAGCGTGAGGAGTTGGTTGCCGCGGAGCTGGTGCGCCGACCCGTGGGCAGGCCCGCGCGCGCATACCGTCTCACCTCGCAGTCGGAGAGCCTGTTTCCCAGGGGATATGACTCGATCGCCGTCGAGTTTCTCAGCGATCTCGTGATGATGGACGGCCCGGAGAAGGTCGACCTGTTGTTCAACCGCCGCGCGGACCGCGCCTACGCATTCCTGGAAGCGCGCGTCAGCCGCGCCAGATCGTTCGACGAGCAGGTCGCGGCGCTGGCGAGTGGCATGGACGAGCTGGGATACCTCACCCAGTGGGAAAAGACCGGCCCCGGCGCATACGCCGTCAGACAGTA
Source organism: Thermomicrobiales bacterium (assembly GCA_035513175.1). GTDB lineage: Bacteria > Chloroflexota > Chloroflexia > Thermomicrobiales > CFX8 > DATKCN01. The sequence goes on along the minus strand of DATKCN010000114.1, from coordinate 3,955 downwards.
CAACTGCGCCATCCAGAAGATCGCGATGACGTTCCCCCAGGCGTGCTACTACGAGCTGGAGACCTACCGCCGGCTGCTCAACGCCGAAGTCGAGCGCGTCTGCCACCTGATGGCGGGCGACCACATGTGCTCGTACGTCATCCGGCAGCGCGCCCCGGCCCCAACGGCGCCGCAGTAGCCGCCAGCCCTCTGGCGCGGACGCGCAACCCCATTCGACGCAACCCCGACAATCCGGGGCGCCGCTTGTTTGAATCGTGATTTCGCGGTATTGTGTTGCCAGCAATTAGACTGAAACCAGCCTGAGCTCGCCGTCGTGGATCGCGCGCTCGCGCAAGTAACTCACGTAACTATGGATCACGCGGGCCCCAGCATTCGCGCACGATGGCAGCGGCTCCCGCCGTGGCAGCCACGCGGCGGCGTCGATGTGGGATGGCCGCGGCAATGTCAATGCGGTTAGTGAAGAGATTGTAGAGGGGTATAGTGGCGCGAATTTATGCCGGCGAGCTCAGCATGATCGATCAGGAGGTGTTCGACACCCTCAAGCAGCTGCCCGATTCGTTCTGGGTGTTCGCGGAGTTCAATATCGGGCGCAACGTCGACTGGTTCATCATCCGCCCGGAAAACCCCTCGACGTTGATTCTGACCGAGCTGAAAAGGATCAGCAGGCCTCTGCGGGGCGCGGTCAACGGCCTGTGGGAAAAGCAGGATCAGAACGGAGACTGGGAAGAGCTGCCGGCGAACGCCTCCGACGCCAACCCCTACTGGCAGGCCGTCAACTCCGCCAACGCGCTGGCCGACTGGCTCTGGAACAACCAGCAGCTCTATCGCGAAACCGCCGACATTCGCCCCTCCGCCGAATTTCGCGTCTGGCCGGACCTGCTGCTGCTCAGCCCAGCCGGCATCATCCACCGCCTGCCGCTCGCGCCGCCGAGCCGCTACGGCCGCTGGTGGTTCAGCATGGACGACTGGGTGCGCCACGTGCACGGTTGGACGCCCCGCAGCGGCGTCGCGATGACCCCGCGGGAAGTCGCGAACCTGGTCGAGGCCCTGCGCCTCACCGAGATCTGGTCCGGCAACGGGGACGCGCCGCCCGAAACGAGCCACTTCGTCGAAAGCTCTCCCAGCTCCGAGCCCGCCAGCTTCGCCAGCTGGCTCCAGATGCTCGAACAGCGGGTCGCGCGCCTCGAACGGGAGCTGGCCACCCTGCGGGGACAGGACCAGGCGCCCAACCCCGACGACGACATCGAGCTCGAACAGGAGCACGAGCACGAGCCGGAAGACGACGAGGACGGCGTCGAGCCGCACTCCGACACAGGAGCGGCGTTCGAAACGGCGGCAACGCGGGCCGACGCGACCTGACGCTTTCAAGGGTGCTGCGGCGCCCCCGGCCCCTCTCCCAGATTTAGGCGAGGAGATGACGCTGCTGGACGGCGCGCTGCCGATCTCAATGGAACGTCAATCCACGGTCTCTCCCTCTGCCCCTGGCGAACGGGCCGGCGCACGGTCCGCCCTGCCAATCTCGATGCAATGCATTTGCCCAACCTCCGCCTCTCCCAGCATTGGGATAGCGGGCCGAGGGGTGGGAACCGTTCGCGCTATGATGCGCGCAACGCGAAGGAGGCGCAGATGAGCGAGCAGCAGAGTCAGCCGCAGCAACAGCCGGAGGTCGAGATCGACGCGGGGCAAATCGACGCGGCGGTCGCGTCGGTCCGGCACGCCCTGGGGTACGAGCTGAGCGAGGACGACATGGCCGAGGTGCGCAACGGCGTCGAGCGGCAGTTGAAGCAGGCTGCGAGGATGCGGGCCTACCCGCTCCAGAACGCCGATGAGCCGGACTTCGTCTTCCAGGCATACCGGGCGGAGGGCTGAGATGGCGACAACAGCCACGCACTACAGCACCATTGATGAGCTGGGGGCGATGCTCCGCGCGGGGGAGGCGACGCCGACCGAGCTGACCCGTATGTGCCTCGAACGACTCGACACTGTCGGACGCGAGCACAACGCCGTCGTCACGCTGACCGAGGAGCGGGCCATGCGTGAGGCGGCGCAGGCCGAGGCGGAGCTGGCGGCCGGTTACGACCGGGGTCCGCTGCACGGCATCCCCTATGGCTTGAAGGACCTGGTCGCCGTGCCGGGCTACCCGACGACCTGGGGCGCCGTGCCGTACAAGGACCAGACGTTCGACGACGAGGCCCGCGTCGCCGAGCGGCTGCGGGACGCCGGGGCCATTCTGGTCGCCAAGCTCGGCATGGTCGAGCTCGCGGGCGGCATGGGCTACAACCAGCCGAACGCGTCGCTGACCGGGCCGGGCAAGACCCCCTGGAACGCGGAGGCTTGGGCGGGCGGTTCGTCGAGCGGGTCCGGCTCGGCGGTGGCGGCGGGAGCGGTCGCCTTCGCAATCGGCTCCGAGACGTGGGGCTCGATCGTCACCCCGGCGGCCTTCTGCGGCGTCAGCGGCCTGCGGCCCACCTACGGGCGCGTCAGCCGCCGGGGTGCGATGGCGCTCTCGTGGACGATGGACAAGCTGGGCCCGATGGCCCGCTCCGCGCACGACTGCGGGCTGGTGCTGCACGCCATCGCCGGGCACGACGCGGGCGACCGGACGAGCAGCCAGCGACCCTACGTCTACCCCGCGGCAGGCGAGCGGACGAGCGGCTTCCGCTTCGGCCTGCTCTCCGACGCGACCACGAACGTGCAGGACGACGTGCGCGCCAACTTCGAGACCTCGCTGCGGGTGCTCGAGGAGTTCGGAGCGATCGAGACGGTCTCGCTGCCCGACTTCCCGTACAACGAGGTGGCCGGCGTCATCATCCAGGCCGAGCTGTCGTCGCTGTTCGAGGAGCTGATGACCGGCGGCGACGTGCGGCAGCTGACCGCGCCGGAAGACCGCGTCAACGGGCTGGCCTCGCTGGCGTTGCCCGCGCACGTCTACCTGCGGGCGCTGCGCATCCGGAGCCACATCGCGCTGGCGATGGACGAGCTGACCTCACGCTTCGACGCGCTCGTCGCCCCGACGTTGCCGATCGTCGCCAGCCCGATCGACCAGCGTTTCGACGCGTACTTCAGCCGCGCCAACCGTTCGCCGCTGGGCGGCGCCGCGAACCTGGCCGGGCTGCCCGGCATCGCCGTGCCCAACGGCTTCGGCGAACGGGGCCTGCCAACGTCACTCTCCTTCACTGGCAGGGCCTGGGACGAGAACTCGGTGCTGGCGGCGGCTAAGGCCTATCAGGAACGAACGGGCTGGCATCGGCGAACTCCGGTGTAGAACCCACAGCGGTTCGCAAAAAGGTTGTCATCCTTAGTAGTTGACCCCAGGGGTGTTGTCAAGGAACTCGCCCCCTGGCTGTCATCCTGAGCGGAGTGCAGCGCAGCGGAACGCAGTCGAAGGACCTGCTCCGCTGCCGACAACGTGGCGTCGAGTAGGTCCTTCGACTTCACGGAGCCTGCCCTGAGCGAAGTCGAAGGGTTGCGCTCAGGATGACAAGCCCTGTGCAGCAGTTCCGAAAACCGCTCTAACCCCTCGGCCCCCACCAGTGCTGCGGCGCCCCTGCGAGGGTGCGGCAGCACTCGAAGGGAGAGATTGCGGATTGGGTCGATTGGGTTGCGCCAGGCGCCTGGGCTTGGATGAGTGTGCCGTTCTGGGTTCGACTGAGTCTCGTGACGGGGGATGGTTGGCCTGGGATGGAGCCTCTCCCGTGAGGCGCCCGGGGGCTGGGGCGTGTGTGACATCCTGCCGTCTGAAATGCCGAGCGGGAATCGGGCCGAATACTGTGTCACGTTTCGGGATGAAAGATTTGCCAGCCGCTCCCTGACCGGAATGGGGCGCTCCAGAGGGGACGAATGTACCAGCCACGGCGGTTGCGCAACCCGCGACGCAGGCGTAGCATGGACGACACGATGGTGAGCGACGCGCATCTGCTGCGCATTGAATAGTCGCTCGTACCGGTTGATGTCG
>DATKCN010000113.1:0-7426 GCA_035513175.1 Thermomicrobiales bacterium | reverse complement strand
TCGCGCACGGGCGGGGCGAACGAATCGCCGCCGGGAACCTCCAGCCAGCGGTAGGCCTCGTCGCTCAGAACGCGGGCGCCGACAGAGCCCGCGAGATCGTAGACGCGCAGTAGCTGTTCGGGGGAGAGCATCGCGCCGGTTGGGTTGTGCGGGGTGTTGACGACGATGAGCCGTGTCTCACGGCGGACGAGCGACTCCAGCTCATCGAGGTCGTAGCGGAAGCCGTTTTCCCGGCGCAGCGTCCAGAGCGAGACGTCGCAGCCGATGGCGCGCGGCACGCTATAGAGCTGCTGGTAGGCGGGGTAGACGGCCACGACGTGGTCGCCGGGGTCGAGCAGCGTGTTGAAGGCCACGAAGTTGGCCTCGATCGCTCCGGTGGTGACCAGGATCTCGTCGGGTCCGGTGGCGCGATAGGTCGACGCGAGCAGCGAACGCAACTCGAGTGAGCCGGGCGCCTCGCTGTAGCCGAGACGGGTGTCCAGCAGGCGCGCCAGCGCGCTGCTACGCTGCGCGTGTGGGAGGAGATCGAGCAGCTCGTTCACCGTCATCGGCAGAATGCCGCTTTCGGCGATGTCGTACTCGACCTGCGTTTCCCAGGTCGTCATCCAGCGTTCGAGCGCGAACGTCTCGATCTTCATGCTGCGTCATCTCCCGCGACGGCATCGGCCCGCCTGGCGTCTGGCGATGATACGCCTACACTAGCGCAGGCGCATGCCCTCCAGCGAGCTCTGAATCTCGAAAAACGAGACGCCGAGAATGAGGATGAGGCCGAAGTAGAGCGCCGCAATCCGCAGGCGGTCCGCGCCGGACGCGCGGTAGTACTCGCGGTCCCTGCGGCCGCGAATGGCGTTCCAGGTTTCCGGGGCGCCGACCAGCAGGATGATGAACAGAATCGGCGTCGGGCGCATGACGACCAGACCGATCAATCCCGCGTACCCGGCGAGCCAGACCCAGCGTGACAGCGCGCCGACCGCGCGGCCGCCATCCAGCGGGAGGATCGGCAGCAGGTTGAACAAATTGAGGAACATCCCGAAGAAGGCCAGCACGAGGAAGATCGGCTCGCCGTTCAGCAGATAGACGCCCCAGGCGGCGAACGCGCCCAACGTGCCGAGAATTGGGCCGCCCAGCCCGACGTAGGCTTCCATGACGGAGTTCTTCGGGAGCTGCTTCATGCCGATGAATGCGCCCAGGAATGGGATGAAGATCGGCGCGGTCGCGGCCATCCCATAGCGCTTCAGCACCAGCGAATGCCCCATCTCGTGAATGAAGATGAGGACCACCAGCCCGACGGCAAAGTGCCACGGAAAGAGCAGCGCGTAGGCTCCAGCGCTCACCAGCATCGTCACGCCGGTGGCCATGAACTTGACGCCCTTCAAGGCGGCAAAGAGGAACTTGAGCTTGGTGGCGCCGAAGATCAGGATCGGGATGAGAGGACCCAGCGCCCGCTTCCACCAGGCGGAGCGGCGGTCGCGCCGTTCGATCTGGCCGTCCGGCGACACGCGGTAATCGGCCTCGTACATCTGTGGTCGATCGGTTTGCATCGAGAATGCTCGGTTTCAAGTCGGGCGAGCATGGTCGCGACGCCAATGTCGCCCCAGCCAACGCTCCATGACACATGTAACGCGTCCGGCGGAGAATCGTTCCCCGCGCCGAACACGCGAGAATGCGTCACGGCGACTCAAGCCTATCACCTTGCCTGACGAGCAATCTGAGAAAGTGACCCACCCGCGCATGCCCATCTCCCCCTCTCCCAGCACTGGGAGAGGGGGCCGGGGGGGTGAAGGCTAGAAGCGGTTCCAGAGGTGCTGGTTCGTCACCTCGTGGTGGAACTGAATCTCGGCGGGCTTGATCGTCGAGCCGAGCAGCCGCGCGCAACGGTCCGCCGACGCGCGCTTGAGGTCGGCGTAACGGTCGCGCACTTCCGGTCCAAGCAAGGCCGCGGCGTGCGGGCTGCTGCACAGGTGGTGAATGGCGTCATAGATGTTGTCCGGCAAAATCGAGCCGCCGGAGCGGATGCCCTCGACCAGCGGACCTTCGAGACCCGTGCGCAGGATGGCATAGATCGCCATGTATGGATTGGCGTCTGGCGCGATCGAGCGCACCTCGACGCGGGCCGAGTGCTTGTTGCCGATGGGGATGCGCACCATCGCGCCCCGGTCGATCGGCGAGGCCTTGATCTCGTTGGGCGCCTCGAAGTGCGGGTCGAGACGGCGATAGGCGTTGACGCTGGGGTTGAGGATCAGGCAGACGTCCAGCGCGCTGGTGAGCACGCGGTCGATGAACTGCCAGGCCGGGACGGACAAGCCTTCCTCACCGTCGGCGTCGTAGAAGATGTTGGTCCCGTTGCGGGCAACGGAGATGTTGGTGTGCATGCCGTTGCCGTTGACGCCGGTGAAGGGCTTGGGCAGGAAGCTGGCCGTCATGTCCATGCGGTTTGCGACCTGGCGGCAGATGAGCTTGTAGAGCATCACCTGGTCGGCGGCGATGGTGGCCTCGGTGTACGAGTAGTTCATCTCGAACTGGGCGGGGGCGACCTCGGGGTGGTCCTTCTCGTTCTCGAAGCCCATGGCGCGCTGCACCTCGGCGGAGCTGTCGATGAACTCCCGCAACGGATCGCCCGGCAATGAGTGGTAGTAACCGCTGGTGCTGATGAACTCGAACTTGCCGGTGTCGGAATAGGATTGTTCGGCCTTGCGTCCCTTGACGAGGATGCCCTCGATCTCGTTGGACGCGAAGCAGGTAATGCCCTCGGCCCCGTGCTTCTGCGTCATGTACGCCTTCAACCGGGCGCGCATGTCGGCGCGGTACGGGGTCCCGTCGCGCTCCTGCACCTCGCCGAAGGCGAGCACCTTGCCGGGCCCGAACACATCGGCCGGCAGCCAGTAGAACGCGGGCCAGTCGATGCCGAGCCGCAGGTCGGATTCCTGCTGGCGCGAAAAGCCGCGCACCGACGAGCCGTCGAACGTGAGATTGTCGGACGACTTCAGCAGAAACTTCTTGTCGTAATCGAGCATGTGCAGGCGACCTTCCAGATCGGTGAAGGCGACCGTCACGGCCTTGATGCGCTTCTCGCTCTCCAGGTAGCGCAGCCGCGCCTCCCTGGTTTCCTCGGGGTCCGTGCGCGCCTGTCGCTCTGCCTTGGCCTGTAGATTCAGCTCTTCCAGCTCGTCGTACGGAATCTCAAGAAACTCCCGCAGGCTCGAACTCACGCTCACACCAGCTCCTTCGCCACTATCCGCTCTCCCAGCCGCCGGTTCGTTCCGGGACACGCTCAAACAGCGTCCCTCGCGGCCCGGACCCATTGTGTGTTATGGTCCGCGCACAGTGTACGTGTGCCAGGCCATGAAACGCCCTCGGAGATTGTGCGCGACGCACAACGGAGCGTGGCATAATGTCATGCGCGGACTGCCCGGCTAGGCGTCGGTCTGTCTGCCTGCCTAGTCCTCTTCGACGATGCGCTTCCCACAGTGGATGCAGACGGTTGAGGGGAGTTTCGGCACGTGTGGTCGGGGCTTGATTGACGTGCCACAACTGGCGCACAGAGCCCGCACATCGTCGGTGAGATAACGCGGTCCTTCGTCGGGCGGGCAGGTGACGAGATCGACCTGCTCCGCGTCTTCCTCGCTGACGACATGTGCCTCCTTCGGCAGATCGTCGATGTCGCTTCGCCTGTGCTTCTTCATGGGCAATCGACTCCTGTCGTTCAGACGCGGTGCGCGCTGGAGCCTTGCCTGGCGCCGCTCCGGCGTGCTCGCCAGACGCGACGGCTATCGTCTCGCAACCAGTGTGGAATGAGCCGCGCGCGCCTCGTGGAGGCGCTAGTCTGCCGCTTCGGCGACACGCGCGCCGTCGACGCGCTGCAGGCGGAGCAGCGCCGCTATGCCGGCTGGAGACACGGCCTTGCTGAAGTAGAACCCCTGGCCGACGTCGCAGCCCAACGCGATCAATTCCTCGCGCTGCGCGTCGGTCTCGATGCCCTCAGCGACGACGTTCAGGTTCAGCGACATGGCGACCGCGACCAGTGCGCGCACGATCGAGCGGCTTTCCGGATGCTGATCGATGCCGTCGACGAACGACCGGTCAATCTTGAGCACATCGACCGGAAACTGCTTCAGGTAGGACAGCGACGAATAACCCGTGCCGAAGTCATCGATGGCAATCTGCACACCGAGCGCCTTGAGCCGTTGGAGTGTTGCCAGCGTTGCCTCGCCAGTCTCCATCAGCGCCGTCTCAGTGATCTCCAACCTGAGGCGCGATGGCTCCAGGCCCGACTTTGCCAACACGGAGGCAACCGATTCTGCCAGGTCGAGCTGCTGGAACTGGCGTCCGGAAAGGTTCACGTTGAGCGAGAGCGGTCGTCCGTCGACGGTGAATTCCGACCATCCCGCGACCTCGCCGCAGGCCTCGCGCAACACCCAGGCGCCAATGGGAATGATCAACCCTGTCTCCTCGGCGACGCGAATGAACGTTACCGGTTCGATCAACCCACGGGTCGGATGATCCCAGCGCAGCAGCGCTTCCACCGCCCCGACCGTGCCGTTCGCGAGGTCCACAATCGGTTGATACTGCAGCCGCAGCTCGGAGCGTTCCAGCGCGTGGCGCAGATCGCTTTCGAGCGTCAGCCGCTCCCAGACCGCCTCGGTCATCGTCGGGGTGAAGAGCGCATGGCCGCCCTTGCCGCGCCGTTTCGCCGCGTACATGGCCACATCGGCGTCACGCAACAGCTCCTCCGCGTCCATCTGTCCCGCGACGCTCAACGCGATGCCGATGCTGACGCCTATGCTGATCTCGCGGTTGTCGCACATCACGTGCAATGTCACGTGTTCGGAGATGCGGCGCGCGACCTCGACGGCGTCGTCAATGCCGTCGATGTCCTCGAGCAGGATCGTAAACTCATCGCCGCCCAGGCGCGCCAACGTGTCTTCAGCGCGCAGGCATCCGCCCAGCCGGTCCGCGACGGTGATCAGCAGTTCGTCCCCGGCGGTGTGCCCGAGACTGTCGTTGACACGCTTGAAGTTGTCGATGTCGACGAACAGGACTGCCAGAGAGCTGTCACGGCGAACCGCGCGCAGGACGGCGTGTTGCAGTCGATCATTGAACAGCGCCCGGTTTGGCAGTCCGGTCAGATGGTCGTGGAAGGCCTGATGCGTCAGCTCGGCCTCAAGCGCCTTGCGCTCGCTGATGTCGCGCAGAATGCCGGTCACGAATAGCGAGCCATTGGCGGACCCGGCCGTCATGCTCATCTCCAGCGGCACTTCGACCCCGTCGCTCCGCACGCCGACCAGCTCGACCGTCGTTCCCGCCGACTTGGTTGCCTCGGATGACAGATGGTGCTGCACGCTGGTCGCGACCGTTGCCTGCATGCGCTCGGGCAGCAGGCGCGTCACCGACTGGCCAAGCATATCCGCGCCGCGATATCCGAAGATGCGCTCGGCAGCGTGATTGAAGGATTGAATCGTGCCGCCGGCGCCAAGCACGATGATCGCGTCCATGGCGCTGTCAACGACTGAGCGGTGTAACGCTTCGCTCGTCTGCAAGGCCGCTTCCGCCCGCTTGCGGGCCGTGACATCGGTGGCGATCGCGAGCCGCGCCGCGCGGTCCTCGAACGTGATCGGATGGGAGGCGACATCGACCCAGAGTGTTGACCCGTCGGCGCGCCGTTGCTGCCAGTTGCTCGAAAGTCGCAATTGGTCAGGCGTCTGGGCCATCACCGACTGGAACCGGGCCTGGTCGTTGGGCATGTGGAGCTCGCTCACCCGCAGGGACAGAAACGCCTCGCGGCTGTAGCCATACTGCGCGAAGGCGGCATCGTTGACCGCGAGCACGCGCAGTGTCGAGGTGTCGTAGACATAGGCGGGGTGCGGATTCGCCGCGAACAGCGTGCGGTAGGTTGCCTCCGTCACGCGCAATTGCTCGACGAGCGATTCGGCGTGGTTTGCAGACGCTTCAGCAGCCTGACGAGCGGCCCGTTCGCGCACACGCGCCTGCTCGGCGAATCGCCAGTGCCCAAGCGTGGCCAGGCTGGCGGCCGCGACAAAGGCCGCGTGGATGGCGGCCCAGCGCCACGGATGTTCGATTGCCGCGGCGTGGTTGTAGATGGCTCCCGGCCAGAGCGCGCCCAGCAGTCCGTGCTCGATCAGCACGAAGGCGATGGCGCCAAGAAACGGAAGCCAGTCTTCGTAGAGTCCGATGACCGCCAGCGCGACGAAGTAGTGAAAGTGCATCTCGATCGACCCGTGGCCAAGATGAACGAGCACCGCGGAGGCGGTAATGAGCCCAAAGCTGCTGGCCAGCATCCGCGCGCGGCGGTCCAGGCGCGAGAGGCAGGCAATTTCGGCCGCCACGGCCACCGGCAGGCAGTCGAGTAAGAGGTGGACCATGCCACGGCCGGCAACCATGCCGAAGACAAAGAGTCCCGCCACATGCAGCCACAGAAGCACGACGATGACTCGATGGCGGCGCTGCCACGATTCGGGGTCCAGAGAGTGGGTGGTTGGAAACGTCCCGTTCCACCACCGACGCACGGAGGCAAGCCACCCTGCGCGGCCGTTGAACCGCGGATGCCGGGCGGCGGCGGTGGCGTGCGTATCGACCACGGAAAACGGCTCCTTGCGACAGCGCGGGCGTTACAAGCAGATTCGGCGCGCGTACTGCTCAACCATATGCGGGAACCGGCTCAGGCCAGAGGGTCAAAAGTCACGATCGCGCTCGTCTATCGGTCGGAGACCCCGGAGTGTCCTCGCGGCCCGGGGCCTGGCCTGGCCGACGCACGACAATTCCCCATCACGCTGCGCGCCGCTGAACGTCCTTGTGACGCATGATTTGTGATCCTTGGGGAGGTCGTGAAGCGCCCGTGGGCGGGACACCTCCGTCAGGCTCGGGACGCCCGTCGAACACAGTCCCTTGCCGAATTCAATGACGGGGAGGGTGCGACATTTCCCGCATACTCACGGTGGTCGACAACGACGGTTCTGACGTGCCAGCCGCACACCGACGCAGCAGGGGCAGCCGTCATCGCAGCCGCAGGCTCTGACGTGGTCGAGGGCCGGCGCATGAGTCGAAACACTCAACGTATAATCCTGGCGAACGAGAGCGAGTGCGAATATGAAGCACGACGTCGGAGATGACCGCGAATGCCGTTCCAGCCGCCAACAGTCCAACGACCCCTCGACTGTCATTTCTGTGAGGACGGAAGAGCTTGAACGGCGCAAAGCGTTCATCGCGGAGATTGATCGGATTCGAAGGCGGATCGGTCCGGTCGAGATGAGCGCCGTCGAAATGCTCGATGTCAACTTCTACGATATCGATTCCAATGACTATACGTTTACACCTGATGAGCTTGAGCGTCGGAAAGCTCTTGCCGACGAAGCGGATCGTATCCGGGCTGCGTTCGGTCCATTGGGGTTCTCTGCCGTGGAAGTGATTC
>DATKCN010000112.1:0-3105 GCA_035513175.1 Thermomicrobiales bacterium | reverse complement strand
ACGCTGTGCGACGCCGTCTGTCCTGCCGTGTCAGTAGCCGTGGCCGTCAGCGTATGTCCACCATCGATTACCGTTGTCGTGTCCCAACTGACCGACCAGCCGTCCGAAAAGTCGCTATCGATGCCGATGCTGGCCCCATCGACAAAGAACTCGACCTGAGTCACGCCATTATCGTCACTCGCGGCGGCGGTGATCGTCACGGAACCGGAAACGGTGGCGCCGTCGGCGGGATTTGTGATCGACACGCTCGGTGTGCTATCGCCCGACGCGGTGTCACAGGTGGCCACGAGCATCAGGAAGGGCTCATTCGATATGCCACCGGAGAAGCCACAGGGATCGGACTGAGGCACCGCCCAGTCAGTCTGGAGACCGTCCCGAACGGTCTCCCAGCGAGGATCAGTGGAACTATGTCCAATGTTCTTCTCAACAATGTAGAGGGCGGCCGCCCCGGCCACATGGGGGCTGGCCATTGACGTGCCGCTGAACATCGCGTAGCCGCCGCCGGGGATGGTCGACTCGATACAGACGCCCGGCGCGGCCAGATCGACAACGGGGCCGAAGTTGCTGAAGGTCGCGAAGGTGTCGTCGTCACCAACGTCGTCCCGGCAGGTCGGTGGGGCCGCGCCGCCAGCCAGGCCGTCGAAGTCGGCCATGGCCGAGACGGCGATGACTTGATCATGGTTCGCCGGACTGAACGAGCTGGCGTCCTTTTTGCTGTTGCCGGCCGCCACGACGTAGACGACGCCGGCATCAGTCGATTTATTCAGGGCAGTGTCCATGGCCGCGCTGGAGCACTCGCAGCCGAGGCTCATGTTGGCGACCTCGATTGAACCGGCTTTGGACGTTACCCAGTCGATGCCAGCCACGATCCAGGACATGTAGCCACTGCCGTTGTCATTCAGGACTTTGACCGCCCAGAGACGAGCACCGGGCGCCACGCCGACCACGCCGAAATCATTGTCCAGCGCAGCGACCGTGCCGGCTACGTGCGTCCCATGCCCGTTGCCGTCGGCGAAGTTGCCGTCCTCGCACGAGCTTTTGAACGGGCTACCGCCGGAACAGTTGACTCCACCGACGACGTTGAGGTCCGGATGGTCCTTGTCGATGCCGGTATCGAGAATGGCCACATCGACATCGACCCGCTCGTCGACACCATTAATCTTGGCAGTGCCGTTCTTGTCGGCCTCGATGCGGTCGACGCCGGTCGGCACGTCGAATGCCTGGACGATCTGATCGCGCTCGACGAAGGCGACGCGCGGATCACGGGCGATGCCGGCCATCGCCTGGGCCGGAATCTCGGCGGCGACTCCCTTCAGCGCATGTTCGTAGACCAAGCTGACGGTGGCGTTGTGGCGCCGGCTGAGGGCGTCAGCCGCCGCTCCGGCGTCGGTGACGGAGTCGTTGAAGACGATGATGACGCGTTCGACGGCAGCAGACTGCGGCGGCGCCGCGACGCTGCCGGCGACGAGTGGCACGAAGAGCGACAGCGCCAGCAGACTGGCGGTCAGCAGGCGAATCCTGGCAGAGCGATGCATGGCAGCCTCCCTGGGCACATCCCGCGAGATAGAGACGAGGGCGCGGACCGCTCCACGCGGCGGTCCGAACAGCAACTGACAGATTCCGCGCTCGGTCGCGAGGCGTCGCTGACGCTTGCCTGGTCCGACCGGCATGGATAGCGCACGATTTCCAATGGCATCATCGTACGCCTGCCGGGCTCCGGCGTCAACCGCTCCTCAACACACGCCAACCCGCCCGTGCGAACCCTGGTTTGCGGGAGGACCGGTGCGGCTCCCTGCCGGGGGCGGGACGGGCGCAGCCCCTGAATTGCCTGCAGGTCCGCGAACGTGAAATGGCTGGTCCTGCGCACAGGCAGGCGCTGGCGGCCATCCTCGATTCATGGCGACGTGCAGCTCACACGAAGTCCTGGTCCACATAGCACCAGCGCCACTGCTCCCCCGGCTCGAACGAGCGCACGACGGCGTGCTGCGAGGCGTGGAAGTGCGCCAGCGCGTGCTTGTTCGGCGACGACTCGCAGCAGCCGACGTGCCCGCAGATGAGGCACATGCGCAGGTTCACCCACGTCCCGCCCTCCCGCAGGCAGTCCTCGCAGCCCTCCGCGCTAGGCGTCACGTCCCGGATCTCAGCCACATGCAGGCAATCCACCTTCATTTTTCCTTCCCCTCTCCGCTACCCGCTCACCGCTCGAAGGTCGTACACGTGCGAGTACTCGAACAGGCAGGCGTCCGTGAGCCAGCCGTCGTCCCAGTCGTTGCCGAAGCGGTCGATGGCCAGCGGCGCGAGGTCCATATGCGGCGCGCCGTCGACGACCCAGTCCGCCAGCAGCGCCCCCATGCTCGGCGCGATCGAGAAGCCACCGACGCAGCAGCCGGACAGCGCGAACAGCCCCTCGGCGTCGGGGACCGGACCCAGTAGCGGATAGCCGTCCGGCGTCATGGTCGGCAGGCCGCCGCGCACCTCTCGCAGGTTCTCCGCGCTGACATCCCACAGGGGCGCGAAGCGGGTGGCGATCGCGTCCGCCACCCGCTCCAGCATCGGCAGGTCGAGCGCGAGGTCCGCTACCTGAAAGCCGTTGCCCCGCGCGCCGACGTCCACCACCAGTGGCGCTGGCTCGTAGGCGCCCAGCAGCACGCCGCCGAACCAACTGCCGCCTCCTGATTCATCGCCGGTACAATACTGCACGCCGGGTACGCACAGGGAGACCATGATGGTCGATGTTTTGAGACAGCACATTGAGATTGTCGAAGGCGCGGGTGGACCGAAAGCTCGCATTGTCGGTCATCGCATCCGAGTGCAGGATATCGCCATCTGGCACGAGAAGCTCGGCATGTCTCCTGACGAGATCGTGTTCCATTATCCGGATCTCACGCTGGCGGATGTCTACGCCGCGCTTGCGTACTACTGGGACCATCGCGACGACATCGAAGCGACGATTGCCCGCGACGATGCTTTTGTCGAAGAGTTGCGGCGGACCACGCCGAGCATTCTTGAAGAAAAGCTGAGACAGCGACACCAAGGCATCAGCGGATAATCTGGCAATCGTAGGGGCGCAACGCTTGCGCCCTGATCGCCCCTTCAATCGCGGAG
>DATKCN010000111.1:0-21907 GCA_035513175.1 Thermomicrobiales bacterium | reverse complement strand
ACCGGATCGAGCATGCGAGCCAGCGCAGGTTCCCCAACCCAGCCAAGCCCGATGCTGGCCATGGTGATGCCGAGCTGTGTGGCCGCGATATACGAATCGAGGTCCGCCAGCGAGCGTTTTACGACCTTTGCCCGCCGGTCGCCCTCGCCTGCCAGCTCGTCGATGCGTGTCCTGCGCACGCTGACCAGAGAGAACTCACACGCAACGAAGAATCCGTTTGCCAGCACGAGGAAGATGACCACCAGCAACCGGAACGCGATATCGACGAGGGTGGAGTCCATACCTGCTCTCTGCCAACAGCGGAAGCGCCGTGGGCCGCAGTATACTCGGAGCGCGCTCCTTGCCCATGGTCGAACGCAATCTGGACAGGATCTGACCGAGCATCATGATACCCGTGCGCCTCACACTTCGAAACTTTCTCAGCTATCGTGACGAAGCCGAGCTGGATTTTCACACGCTGTCGATTGCCTGCCTGTCCGGTGACAACGGGGCGGGCAAGTCAGCCATCCTCGACGCCATCACCTGGGCCGTCTGGGGCAAAACCCGCGCGAGCAACGACCGCGATGTCGTCTCCACCGGCGAGGTGGAGATGGACGTCACCTTCATCTTTCAGCTCGGCGAGCGCGAGTACCGCGTCTTCCGCAGGCGCTCCTTCACCGGCCGCGCGGCGCAAACTATCGAGCTGGACGTGCGCGAGCCCGGCGGCGGCGACTGGCTCTCCATCAGCGGCGACACCGTGCGCGAGACCGAGCAGAAGATCATATCGATCCTGAACATGGAGTACGACACCTTCGTCAACTCCGCCTTCATCCTGCAGGGGCGGGCCGACTCGTTCACCCAGAAGCCGCCCAGCGAACGCAAGAAGATCCTCGGCGACATCCTGAACCTGCAGGAGTATGACGAGCTGACGCGCATGGCCCGCGACGACGCAAAGCTGGCTGACGGCCGCCTCAACGCGATCCGGGGCCGCATCGACGCGCTCGACGAGCAGCTTGCCCGGCGGCCGGGGCTGGCGGCCGAACTGGCCGTCGTTAGCGCGCACCTGACCGACACGGGCCAGAAGCTCGATCTGGCGCAGGAGCTGTGCGACACACTGAAGCACCAGCTCGCATTGCACGAGCGCGGCAAGGAGACGCTCAACGCCGCCGCGGCCCGCGCCGAGCGGGAAACGCTCGCGCTGGCCGCGCTTGACGCGCAGCGCGCTGAGCGGGAGCGGGAACAGGCGGCACTGCATTCGCTCGTGGCGGACGCCGCCGAGATCGAGGCCGGCGCGGAGGAGCACGAGCGCTGGCGGTCCGAGAACGCGCGATTCACCGTCGCGTTGCGTCAGGTGAAACAGCTCGTGACTGCGCAGCACGAGGCCGAGCAGGCGATCAGCCAGCAGCTCGCGACGCTTCAGCGCGCCCGCGACCAGCACGCCCACGTCCACGCCGCGGCCCAGAAGCAGCTGGACGACATGGACCGTGACGAGCAACGGCTGGCGACGCTGCGCGCCGACGCCGCCGCCACGGCCGGAGCCCAGCAGCAGCTCGACTCCGTGCGGGCCGCGGTCGGGGCCTTGCGCGACGAGCGCTCGACGCTGCAGACGGAGAATAAGCAGCTTCGCGAGCGCATGGATGAGATCAAGGCCCATCTAACGACGCTGGAGACCGGCGAGGCAGATTGCCCGGTCTGCCGCCGCCCGTTGTCGCCAGCCGACCGGGAGCGCGTCCGCGACACGTGGCAAACGGACGGGACAGCGCTTGGCAACCGCTTCCGAGCCAACAAGAGCCGCGTCGAGCAAATTGCCGCCGAGGTCGCCGCCCATGAGGCCGAAGAACAGCGTCTCGGGGCAATCGTGCAGTCCGGCGCGGCGCGCGATGGCCAGATCCAGCAGCTCGAAAGCGAGTTGCTCGGACGCGACGCCGTTCGCCAGCAGATCGATCAGTTGACAGTTGAGATCGCGGCGACCGATCGGACGATCGCGGCCGAGGACTTCGCCCACGAATCCCGCGAGCGTCTTGCCGCCACGATCGCCTCCCTGACCGCGCTGGACTACGACGAGGCGCGGCACACCGTGGCCGCCGACGGCGAAGCCCACTTTGCTCCGTACATCCCCCGCAGGCAGGAGCTGGATGTCGCCCGCACGCGCCTGCAAGGCATCGAGGAGGCCATCGCCGCGCTGGTCGCGCAGTCCTCCGAACGACGCCAGGCGGTTGAGGAGGCCGGCGCGGAAATCACGCGCCTGCTAGCAACGCTCACACTCGACGAGCGGCTGCCCGAACGCGTCGCCGAGGCTGTCGACGATGTCGACCGGCTGTCCAACGAGCGCAACGAGCACTGGTCCCGCCAGGGAGGCATCGAGCGGCAGCTCGCCGAGCTCGACCGGTTCGACGAGGAGCGCGCGCGGCTCAGCACGGAGGCCACGGCGCTGGGTCTCGACTCCGGCGCCCTCAGGGAGCTGAGCGAGGCCTTCGGCCGCAACGGCATCCAGGCGCTGATTATCGAGAGCATCCTGCCGGAGCTGGAGGACAAGGCCAACGAGCTGCTGCAGCGCATGTCGTCCAGCAACCTGCGCGTCAGCTTCCGTTCGCAGCGCGAGGCGCTGTCGTCCGACCGCATGATCGAAACGCTGGACATCATCATCCGAGACGAATACGGCGAGCGCCCGTACGCGCTGTACAGCGGCGGCGAAGCGTTCCGCGTCAACTTCGCCGTGCGCGTCGCGCTCTCGAAGCTGCTGGCCCGCCGGGCCGGCGCGAACATCGACATGCTCGTCATTGACGAGGGCTTCGGCACCCAGGACAGCCGCGGCCGCGACGGTCTGATTGAAGCCCTGCGCTCGATCGAAGGGGACTTCCGTAAAATCCTCGTCATCACCCACATCGGCGAAATCCGCGAGCTGTTTCCGACACGGATTGACGTGGTCAAGGGCGACCGGGGCTCAACGATCACGGTGTCGTGAGGAACCCTGGGGTGCATTGACGCCGTACCGCCTTCCTGCCATCCTGAACTCCGCGCCGACATCGGCCTGCACGAAAGGAGCCTTGTCATGGCAGTCGCACCGGCCACCGTCCGCACCTCCCACCGGCCTCCCATCCAGGCCCGTCACGCCGCGCTCGCCAGCGGTCACTACCTCGCCACCGAAGCAGGCATGCGCATGTTCCGGCGCGGCGGCAACGCCATCGACGCGGGAGTCGCTGCCGGCATCTGCATCGACGTTCTCTTGCCCGATCTCTGCAACTTCGGCGGGGTCGCGCCGATCATCGTGTTTCACAAGCAGAGCGGCGATCTCGTGTCGATCAGCGGGCTCGGCAACTGGGGCCGCTCCGCCAGCATGGAGCACTTCCTGGAGAACGAGTATGGCGACATCCCGGTCGGCGTGAAGCGCTCAGTCGTGCCAGGCGCGCCCGATGCCTGGCTGACGGCGCTGGCCCGTTACGGCAAGCTCTCGTTCGCAGAGGTCGTCCAGCCCGCCATCGAGCTGTGCGAGGGCGGCTTCGTCGTTTACCCGTCTCTCAACCGCAACATCTCCAAGGAGACGGCACAGATAGCAGCATGGCAGTCAACAGCCGGCATCTTCCTGAAAGACGGCGCCGCGCCGCGCGTTGGCACGGTCCTTCGCCAGCCCGACCTCGCTAACACATTACGCCGCATGGTCGCCGCCGAAGAGCGTGCCTCGGGCCATGGCCGCGCCGCCGCAATCGAGTCCGCGCGCGACGAGTTCTACCGGGGCGACATCGGCAAGGAGATTGCCGCATTCATCCAACGCGAGGGCGGCTTCATCGACGAGCAGGACCTGGCCGGCTTCTCCAGCGACATCGAGCCCCCGGTCTCGACCAGCTATCGCGGCGTCGATGTCTACGCCTGCGGTCCGTGGTGTCAGGGTCCGGTCATCCCGCAGGTGCTCAACATGCTCGAGCCGTACGACTTGGCTGACATGGGTCACAACTCCGCCGACTACATCCATGTCTTCGCCGAAGCCTTTAATCTTGCCTTCGCCGACCGCGAGCGCTATTACGGCGATCCGCACTTCGTTCAGGTTCCCCTCGACACGCTGCTGTCGAAGGAGTACGCGGCCACCCGTCGCACTGCAATCGACCCCTACCGCGCATTCGGCGAGATGCCGAACGCCGGGGAGATCGACGGTTACATCGCTTACTCCGACCACGTCGCCGCGCTGTCGTCCGTGGCGCTGCAACCGGACACGTCCTACGTCTGCGCGGTTGATGAGGACGGAAACGCCTTCTCGGCCACCCCAAGCGACGGCATCGGCAGCACGCCGATCGTGCCCGGCCTCGGACTGGTCTGTTCGGGACGGGGCTCGCAGTCGTGGCTGATTCCCGGCCACGCCTCGTCGCTGGAGGGCGGCAAGCGCCCGCGCCTGACGCCGAACCCCGCCATGGCCTTCCGCGACGGCAAGCTGTTCATGCCGTTCGGCACGCCCGGCGCGGACATGCAGCCGCAGGCGATGCTGCAGACCTTCATCAACATCGTCGACTTCGGCATGGACCCGCAGCAGGCCATCGAGTCGCCCCGCTTCGGCACGTTCTCTTACCCGGAGTCGTTCTGGCCGCACACCTATCGCCCGGGCCGCCTGAACCTCGAAGGACGCATCGAGCGGGAGGCCGGCGACGACCTGGCTTCGAGGGGACACGATGTCGAGTGGTGGCCAGAGTGGACCCGCATCGCCGGTAACGTCTGCGCCATCGTCGTCGATTACGACGACGAGACGTTCACCGCCGGAGCCGACGCCCGCGCCGAGGCATACGCGTTGGGATGGTAGCGCGAAACATCGATGTCATGACATGCCGGCATGGAGCCGCCACTCCGCCAGATCAGCTCGCCCTGCTTGACTCGCCTGACGCGCTTCTTTCCAGCATCCCGTACCGCGCGTGGGCGCTGCTGACAGGCGTCGCCGTCGGTGGCTCGCTGGTCTATGGATCGTCGCTCGCGCTGGTGCTGCCGTCGTGGCGTCCCGCGAAGGCCGGGTTGTGGCTGACGCTATCGGCAGGCGCCGGTTGGTTCGTCCTCGGCCCCGCGCTCATTCTCGTGACGGGCCGGAGACCTGCGGCGCTCGCCCACGCCTGCCTGGTGACCATGCTGCTTGGAGAAGCCGTGCTCGTGAGCGGGGCTGCCATGAACGTTGCCGCTCGTTTGACGGGGGTCAGCCAGCGCGTCGACATGGGACGGGTGAACCTCGCCGTCGTGGCGGCGTCCAACATCGTGATGGCGTCCGCGCTGACTGTGCAACTGGACACGCTTGGCGTCCCACGCTGGAAGACGCTCCTTGCCTGGATGCTGGCGCTGAACGGGACTGGAGCCATCGTGTTCTCCGTGCTGCGACGCGCGCTGAAAGACGGCGGCTGATGGTTCGCATCCCCGGCGTCCAGAAGAATCCGGTCACGATGGTTGGCGCGCTCGACCGTTGCTGGCTGTTCACCTTCCGCACGCCGGCCGAGCGTGCCACGTCGCTCCTGCCCGCCGTGCTCGAGCCCGTGACGCATGACGGCTTCGCCTTCTGGAACGTCGTCGTCAGCCACATCGGGCGCATGCGGCCTCGTTTCGCGCCCGCCTTCACCGGGATGAGCTACTGGCACGTCGCCTACCGGCTCTACGTCAGGCTCACTCCCGCGGGGTCATCGACGCCGATCGAAGGGCTGTACTTCATCCGCAGCGACTGTGACAGCTCGATGATGTCGCGCGCTGGAAACCTGGCAACCGACTTCAACTTCCACGTTGCCGCGATCCGCGTGGGCGATAGTGACGATCAGGTCGCCATTGACATCGACTCCCCAGGCGCGACCGGCCGAGCGCGTCTTTCGATGACAACGCCGCCAGAACACTCTCCCGGCTCGGCGTTCGGCTCGCTCGATGAAGCTGCCGCATTCCTGAAGTACAAGCCGTTCGGGATCTCGGTTGACGAGCGCGCGGGCGAAGCGAACGTCGTCCGCATCGTGCGCGACGAGGCAGCATGGCGTAGTCGCCTGCTGTACGTGGTCGAGCAGGACTGGGAGTTCCTGGGGGATCAGGATGTGTGCCCGGAGATCTGCTACCAGGTCGACCCCATCGCCTACCAGTGGAACCGCGGCCGGGTGTATCGGGTCTAGCCATGCGGGTCTTCCTGGCCGGGGCTACCGGATTCATCGGCGGGCACACCCTGCGGGCGCTGCTCGCGCGCGGCCACGAGGTGACATGCCTCGTGCGGCCTGGTTCGCCTTCCCTGCCCGCCACGGAGCGCCTGAGCGGTGTGCGCGGCGAGTGGACTCAGCCTGATAGCTGGTCTGGCGCGGTAGCTGGACACAATGCGGTCGTCAACACAGCCGGCATCATCCGCGAGCGCCGTGGCGCGTCGTTCGCCGCTGTCCATACCCGCGCCGCCATCGCGCTGTTCGATCACGCCGCCCAAACGGGCGTCGAGAAGATCGTGCAGCTCAGCGCGCTCGGCGCGGACGCAGGGGCGGAGAGCGCATTTCATCTCTCGAAGCGGGCGGCAGACGAACACCTCCAACGGAGCGGCGCGCCGTATGTCGTGTTGCGCCCATCCTTCGTCTACGGGGAAGGCGACCGCTCGATGTCGTTCTTCGCCCGTCTGGCGGCATTTCCTATCACTCCCGTCCCGGGCGACGGCCGAGACCTGGTCCAGCCCCTCCATGTCGCCGATCTGGCGCGCGGGATCGTCCTGTCGGTTGAGCGACCCGAAATCTGTGACGCGACGTTCGACGTGGGCGGCAGCACGACGCTCACGTTTGACGCGCTGCTCGACACGCTCGCACGGCGGAGACGGGGCCGAAACGCCCGCAAGCTCCACATCCCCTGGCTCCTGATGGGAGCGGCGGCGCGCTCAACCGACCTGTTCGGCGGGCGTGGCCCCATCACGCGCGATGAGTTGAGCATGCTGCGGCGCGGCAACCACTGCGACAACTCGGCCTTTGTGCGAGCGTTCGGCTTCGAGCCACGGGCATTCGATCCGGGAGGAAACGATCGGTTGTCCGGGCGACGCGACTGAAGGCGTTCGTTTGAGCGGCGACCCGTGTGACTCGAGGTGCTACGATCGCCCGTGGAACATACGCGGGCGCCGGAGCGTTGATACCTGCGGCGTCGTCCGGCGAGGCGCCACGCAGCGCCAGACCCGGCGCATCATGGAAGCGGTCGATATGACGCGCGGGACGCTCGACTGAATGGATCAGGCAACGTCTGCGCTGCTGCCGTTCCGAGGACTGCGCTTTGACCCAGGCCTGCCCGGTGGCCTGGCGCACACCCTGGGGCCACCGTTCGACTTCGACTCGTCGAATGAGGCGCGCGCATTTGCTGACGGGCGCGCGCATTGCGCCGTCCGGCTGGAAATCGAGGACCCGGTCGACGGCCTCTCGTTCTGGCAGTCCCGCGCACTGTTGAACGAATGGCAAGAGCGAGGCATCCTCCTCCGTGAAGATCATCCGGCGTATTATGTCTACGAACAGCAGTTCGAGCACGACGGGGCGCCGCTCGCCCGTCGCGGCGTCTTCGGCCTCGTCCCGCTCGACGCGCCGGGCGTTGACGTCATGCCGCACGAGGAGACGTGGGAAGAGATCCGCCAGCGTCGCCTGCGGCTGCTGCGGAACCTGGACGCCGCCCCCAGCCCCGTCTACCTGATCTACGACGGCCGGGACCGCTCACCGGCCGCGCTGCTGGACGAAATCGCCACTTCGCAGGCGGACGCCTGCATGACCGACTCGTTCGGCAACCGGCACCGTCTGTGGGTTGTGTCCGACCCAGCCAGTGTCGAGCGCATGCGCGACCTGATGCGCGGCCAGCGGTATGTCATCGCGGACGGGCACCACCGCTTCGCCGCCGCCCGTGATTACCACGCGCAGCGCGGTCTGCCGGACACGTCGCGCGTCCTCGCGTGCTGTGTTGAGGCGCACGATCCCGGCATCGTCATCCGCCCGATCCACCGCCTGATCCGCTCGCGCCACGCCATCGACGTGACCACCGCGGCAGGCACGCTCTCGGAGTGGTTCGAGATCGAGACCTCCCCGGTCGGCGCGCGCACGGGCCGCGAGCTGCGCGGCGCGCTGACCGACGGCGCGCTGCCGGAAGCCGGCGTCATCACCAACGGCGGCGCGACGTTCCTGCGCCTGCGGCTGCGCGACTGGTCAATCGCCGAGTCGTTGCTGCCTGGCGAAGCGTGCGAACCGGCCCGGCGCCTCGACATCACCGTCGTCTCCGAGCTGGTTCTGCGCCGCGCCCTGTGGGTGGACCCGTCCGCGACCGATGCGATCAACTACTACGACGACGCCGAGGACGTGCTGTCCCTCACCCGCTCGGCGGCAGGAACTGGCCTGCTCATGCGTCCCATCCGATTGAGCCAGGTGTTCGACGTGGCCCGCTCCGGCGGGGTCGTGCCGGCCAAGTCGACCTCGTTCGTCCCGAAGATCCCGGTGGGGCTGGTGATGCAGGTTTTCAGGGCTGAGGGCTGAGGGCCGAGGTGGGTCGGGACGCGGGACGCGAGAGTGACGATCGGTACCGCTGCTCCGGCGGCGCATGGTACCTTAACTCCATGAACGTACATGCCGGACACTCCCGCTTTCGTCGCGTTACGAGACCCGCCATCCGCGTCCCGCATCCCGCGTCCCGTGTCCCGACCCACCGCGGCCCTCGGCCCTCATCCCTCGGCCCGCGCCGATGACCACCCCCATCCGCCGCCAGTACCTGTCGATCAAGCGCCAGTACCCTGACATCGTCGTCTTCTTCCGGCTCGGTGACTTTTACGAAACCTTCGACGATGACGCCGTGCTTGCGTCCGAGGTGCTGGGACTGACCCTCACGTCACGCGAGATGGGGCGCGGCAACCGTGTGCCGATGGCCGGCATCCCCTATCACGCCGCCGAGGGCTACATCGCGCGGCTGCTGGCTGCCGGGCACAAGGTCGCCATAGCCGAGCAGATGGACAAGCCGAATAGGCGCGATCTGGTCGACCGCCAGGTCACCAGCGTTGTCACGCCAGGCACCGTCACCGATCCCGCCTTTGTGCAAGGCAGCGGCAACACCTACATCGTGGCTCTCATCAGCGACGGCGGGCGCGCTGGACTGGCCTACGCTGATGTCTCGACCGGCGAGTTCGCGACGACGCGGCTGGGAACCGGCGTCGACACCGACGAGCTGGTCCGCCGCGAGCTGCTACGGCTCAACCCCGCCGAGATCGTGGCACGCGCTGACGAACCATTGCTGGAGTCGGCGCCGCCGGCAGTGGCCCGCTCCATCGAGCGCAACGAGGCGTGGCGGCTCGATGACGCGACCGATGCGCTGCGCGCGCACTTCGGCGTCGCGTCGCTGGAGGGCTTCGGTTGCGTCGGAGAGCCGCTGGCGGTCCGCGCGGCCGGTGGGCTGCTCGCCTACCTGCAGGGAACTCAGCGCAACAGCCTGCGGCAAATCACGTCCCTCTCGACCTACTCAATGTCTCGTTTCATGAGCCTGGACGCGCAAACGCGCAGGAATCTGGAGCTGGTCGAGTCCTCTTCGCGCGGCGACGGGCCGTCACTGTTCAAGACGATCGACGCCACCCGCACGCCGCTCGGCGCGCGGCTGCTGCGCCAATGGGTCAACCAGCCGCTGCTGGTGAAGGAGGACATCGAGCAGCGCTACGATGGCGTCGAGTGGTTCCGCGGCGACGCGCTGGCGCGCGCCCGCGTTCGCGAGACATTGCGCGGCGTCGGCGACATCGAGCGCGTCATCAACCGCGTCGTCAACCGCCAGGCCGGTCCCCGCGAGATGGCTGCCCTGGGCCGCTCGCTGGCGAAGCTGCCTGAGCTGGCAGCGCTGCTGCAACGCGACGACATCCCGGCATTGATCGGCGCGATCCCGATCGCCCGGCAGGCCGCCGCCGAGATCGAACGCGCCATCGCCGACGAGCCGCCCACGCTGCTGTCGCATGGCGGCACGATCGCGCCCGGTTACAGCGCCGAGCTGGACGGCCTGCGCGCGACCCTCTCGAACGACCGCGCCTACATCGCCAACCTCGAAAGCCGTGAGCGGGAGCGCACCGGCATCCGCTCGATGAAGGTCGGCTACAACAAGGTCTTCGGCTATTACATCGAGGTCTCGAACGCCAACCGCGAGCCGCTGCCGGACGATTACATCCGCAAGCAGACGCTGGTCAACGCCGAGCGCTACATCACCCCGGAGCTGAAGGAGGCGGAGCAGCGCGTGCTGGCCGCCGAGGAATGCATCAGCGCCGCCGAGGAGGACGCTTACGCGCGCCTGCTGGCCGTCGTCGCCGGCGAGGCCGAGGCAGTCCGCGCCGCCGCGCGCGCCGTCGCGACGATCGACGTGCTGGCCGGGCTGGCCGAGATCGCGTCCACCCGGGGCTATATCCGCCCAGAGCTACACGACGGGGACAGCCTGCGCATTGCCGAGGGCCGGCACCCGATCATCGACTGCGAGCTGCCGCGCGGCGCGTTCGTGCCCAACGACACGCTGTTGTCCGACGACGACGGTCGCATCGCGATCCTGACCGGACCGAACATGGCCGGCAAGTCGACCTACCTGCGGCAGGTGGCCTTGATCGTCCTGCTGGCGCAGCTTGGCTCGTTCGTCCCGGCCGCAAGCGCGGAGATCGGCATTGTCGACCGCATCTTCACCCGCATCGGCGCGCAGGACGATCTGGCCAGCGGGCAATCGACCTTCATGGTCGAGATGCTGGAGACGGCGGCCATTCTCAACCACGCCACGCCTCGCTCGCTGATTGTGCTGGACGAGATCGGGCGCGGCACCAGCACGTATGACGGCCTCGCCATCGCCACCGCCATCGTCGAGTATCTCCACAACACGCCGCGCCTGAACTCCCGCACGCTGTTCGCCACCCACTACCACGAGTTGACCGCGCTGGCCGAGATCCTGCCACGCGTTCGCAATTACCGGCTGGACGTGCTGGAGGCGGGCGACGCGGTCACCTTCCTGCACCGGGTCGTGCCGGGCGGGGCCGATCGCTCCTACGGCGTCTACGTCGCCCAGCTGGCCGGCATGCCGCGCCAGGTCGTGCGCCGCGCTACTGAGGTGCTGGGCGAGCTGGAGCGCAACGGCAACACCATCGCCCGGCGCGAGGACCGCCAGTCGGCCATCTCGCGTCCCACCGAATCAACGCTACAGCTCAACCTCTTCGGCGCCAACCACCCCGTCCTCGACGACCTGCGCGCCCTCGAAGTCGAAAGCCTCTCCCCGCTCGACGCCCTCACTACCCTCTACGCCCTCAAGCAGCGCCTCGATACCCCCGACTAGCTTGACCCTCGGGCACTTCCACCCACATGTCGTCGTGAATGATTCACCACAGTAATCGTGTCATGGCACGACCCTCTCGGCTCGTCATCCTGAACCGCGGTGAAGAGCCTGTCCTGAGGCACGAAGGAATCTCCCAGCCTTGGCTGTGACGGCGTCAGGATGGACCAACCGCGTGGCGTCCGGCGCCAGGAGATGTTTGGGTTGCGACATCAACATGACAAACCGAACGGCACACACGATCACAAGATCACTGTGGGCGACTACTGAGGCACGAAGGAATCGCTCAGCCTCGACCGCCGCGTCGTTGCTGTGTTCTGCTGCCGCAGCAGCCAGCTCCAGGCGATTCCTTCCGGAGCCTGCACTGAGGAACGAAGCTGCGGGACGGGACCTACGTTACAGTTCAGGATGACGATACAGCCATTGCGACGCCTGCCACAATGACTGCGCCGCAGCGCGGAGCAACGGGGAGCGGAGTCGAAGGATCGACGCGGCGGTCGAGCCGATCGTGCGACGTCACGCGCCCGCCGTGGCGCACGACTCGGGAAGAGCTTTCTGCAAGGCCCTTTGAGCTACTCACAGCCGCCACGCCCTCATCGGGGACATATCGCGTAGGCGAAGACGTAGCTTGTTGCGATGTTATTGACACCGTGGTCCGCAGCCCTTATGGTATGCGGACGGTGCCGCTAGATTGTTCCCGATGTCTCAAGCACGTCCAGGTCCGCTGTAGCGTTCGTTTCAGTTGTACTGGAGGCAGCACATGGTCGAGCAGCCGTCGTGGCGGATTTCCGGTGACTACTTCGAGAATTGCAGCTGCGAGGTCGTGTGTCCGTGCACGTTCTCACCGCTCGGACCGCTGTCGGCTCAACCGTCGAGCGCCGACGGCTCATGCGAGGTGCCGCTCGCCTTCCACATCGAGTCCGGGACGTACGGCGACGTCACGCTGGACGGACTCAACGCGGTCGTCGCGTTGCGCTCCCCGGGCGTCATGGGTGAGGGCAACGCCTCAGTCGCGCTCTACGTCGATGAGCGCGCCAATGAGCGTCAGCACGAGGCGTTGACAGCGATCTTCTCCGGCGCCGGCGGTGGACCGATGGGCGCGCTCGCGCCGTTGGTCGGCAGCGTCCTGGGCGTCACGTCCGCGCCGATCCAATACACCATCGAGGGGAAGCGTCGCGCCGTTGAGGTGCCCGATGTCATGCGCGTCGCCGTAACCTCGATGCCGGGCATCAGCGGCGACGGGATCAGCGCCGATGGCGCGCACCCGCTCTTCCCGACCGGGTTGATGATGGCAGTCGGTGACGCTGACAGCGTCTACGAGGACTACGGGATGCGCTGGGATAACTCGGGGAAGAACGGCCACCACGCCGCCTTCGTCTGGTCGAACAGCTAGCACCTAGATCAGTTAGATGAATGCCGCTGGCGCGTCTCCGGCGCGACTGACCCGTGAACGCAATCTCGTGCTGGCCGCGCTGCTGCTCCTCGCGGCCGCCGCCTGGTTAACCGTCTTCTGGCAATCGCGCTCCGCGGACGACGAGATGATGAGTCTGACGATGGGCATGGGCGCGCCCGTCTTCCTTGGCGTGTGGGTGTTGATGATGGTGGCAATGATGTTTCCCACCGCCGCTCCGATGATCCTGGCCTTCAGTGCCATCCAGGCTGGCAAGCGCGAGCGCCGGCAGGCATGGACGCCGACCTGGATCTTCGTCGGAGCGTACCTCGCCGTCTGGTCGGCGTTCGGCGCGCTGGCCTACCTGGTGGCCATTGGGGCACAGCGCCTGGCGAACGAGTCAATGTGGCTGATGGGCCATGCTGCCCAGATCGGTGGCGTGGTGTTGATCCTGGCCGGCGTCTATCAAGTCACCCCGCTGAAGCGGGCCTGCCTGACCAAGTGCCGAACGCCGTTGCAGTTCATCATGACACAATGGCGTGACGGACACCTTGGCGCGTTCCGTATGGGGCTCAGCCATGGAACGTACTGCCTCGGCTGCTGCTGGCTGTTGTTCGTCATCCTCTTCCCGCTTGGGATGATGAACGTGGTCATGATGGCAGTATTGACCGCGCTGATCTTCGCCGAAAAGTCGCTGGCGTGGGGCCGCGCATTCACGCTGGCCTCCGCCGTCATTCTTGCCGGCTACGGGTTGCTCGTTGTGTTCGACCGCGCCAACCTTCCCGGGATGATGTAGCGGCTCGATAGAGCATTCGGCGCCCGCTCGGGCACGGCTCCACATCGTCCTCTCGTATCTCGCAGAGTGCCCGAGCGCTTTGACGCACACTGCTGTCGGGCATGATCGGCCGGGACAGCATGCTCTATCTGGCCGCTACCGCTCAAAGCACACGGGCTGGGAGGAGTCGCACTGGGGCTATCCAGCGGGTCAACAACGCGCAAACGGTGGTTTCCAGCAGGTTGCTGCGTTTCCACACTCTGACCTCCGTACTGCCCCATGCATGCTCACCGCTCCCAGTTCTCATGCTATAATGCGAATGATTCGCAGGTAGGAATCATTCCTGATACCCGACGCACCGCGTCGGGACACAGCTGCCGAATCTGCCGAGACTCAACGACGGCGCTGGAGGTATGGATTGCGGTCATTGACGCGGGTGTTTTTCAAATGGTACGAGCGGCACTACCTGCTCAACATCGCCATCGCCGCGCTGCTGTTCGTGCTCCAGCTCGCGCACTTGTATTGGCTGTCCGCCGATGTCGTCGCCCAACGACTGACCGGCGAGAGCTACTTCAGCCTGAGTGGCTGGCTGTACGCCGCCATCCTGGTCGTCGACTACACCGAAATCCCGGCCATCATCAGCGTCTCACTCGTGTACGTCAACGAGCTGCGCAAGGGCTTCGGCTGGAAGCCGGTGCTGTTCCTGCTCTTCCTGAATTCCCAGTGGCTGCACATCTTCTGGATCACGGACGAGTTCGTCGTCTCCGAGCTCGTCGGAGGCCCCGGCGGCACGACGCTGCCCGTCTGGCTGGCCTGGGTCGCGATCGGCATCGACTACCTGGAGTTGCCGGTCATCGCCGACACGATGAAAAAGCTCGTCATCGCGTTGCGCGAGCGGCGCGTCTCCGATCTGTTCCGTGAAGAGCTGGCTGGCTGAGACCAGCTACCAGAGCGTTCGTAACAGCGCCGGATCGATGTTCCCGCCGCTGACGACGATGCCGACCCTCCGGCAGTTAGCGGGAACGAGCCCCGTCATGGCAGCCGCCAGCGCCACCGCGCCGCTCGGCTCGAACACCAGCTTCATGCGCAGCAGCACGAAGCGCAACGCGTCCAGCACGTCGTCGTCCGACACGACCAGCACGTCTTCAAGGTGCTCCAGCAGGATCGGGAAGGTCAGCTCCCCCGGCGTTACCAGGCGGATGCCGTCCGCGATCGTCGTCGGCGGCGGGATCGAGACCCGTTCCCCGGCGGCCAGCGACAGCTTCGTGTCGTCCGCCCCGACCGTCTCGACGCCAAACACGCGGATGCTCGGATCGATGCCCTTGGCCGCGACCGCGCAGCCTGCCAGCAACCCGCCGCCGCCAACCGGTGCGATCAACGTGTCGAGCCCCGGAGCCTGCCGCAGCAGCTCCAGCGCCGCCGTCCCCTGTCCAGCCATGATTCCCGGAAGATCGTACGGGTGAATGACCGTCATGCCCCGCTCGCGGGCTACGCGCGCCTGCACTTCGTCGGTGTCGACCGTCTGGCGGTCGAAGTCGACGATCTCCGCTCCGTAATCCAGCGTCGCCTGGCGCTTGACGTCAGGCGCGTCGGTCGGCATGCAGATGACGGCCGGGATGCCCAGCAGCTTCGCCGAAAGCGCGACCCCCTGCGCGTGGTTGCCGCTACTGTAGGCAACGACCCCTGCCGCGCGCCGCTCCGGCGGCAGCGAGCTGATCGCGTTGTAGGCGCCCCGGAACTTGAACGCGCCGGTGCGCTGGAAGCTCTCGCACTTCAGGACAATCTCGCAGCCAACGATGTCGTTGAGCCTGCGGCTGGAAAAGACCGGCGTGAGGTTGACGACCCCGTCGAGGCGCTTCTCCGCCGCCAGAACATCATCGAGGCTGATCGCCAACGTTCCCCGAGCGACCACAAGCCCTCCGCGTCGCGCCGTCCGCCATCGCCCGCTTCGCCGTCACGAGCGACGGGCATACGATACCGCACGGCGGAGGCCGCCGGACCGCCCGGTTGTTCGCGCGGTCCTGCTCCCAGGCACGTCACTGATGGTGGTTACCCGGGCGCAACCCGTGGTCGACGGCGAAACTCGGCTTTATCGGATCCTGCATCCAGCCGTCTGGCGTCTCGACGGCGTTACCCGCCGCAATGCCGCGGCGGTCAGCGGCTGTCTAGGGCGCGGAGGCGTGCGGATCCTGCTCGCGACGGCGCTCGCGGCGGAAGCGTAGCAGCTGCTCCCAGATCTCGCGCTCCTTCAGCATGTAAGCGACGCCGAACAGCACGGTTGGAACGAAAAGCAGCAGGTGCGTCATTACCGCGTAGCTGGCCGCCGCGCCGCTCGGGGCGTCGAACACCGTCACCAGCGTCTCGATCAGCAGAGCGTGGTACACGCCGACGAAGCCGGGAGACGACGGAATGACCATCGACAGCGCCGACATCGCCAGCAGGAAGAACGCGACGGCCGGGGAGCTTGGAAGGCCGAAGGCGACCAGCATGACCCACATCATCCCGCCGCCGCACAGCCACGTGGCCACTGTCCAGCCCAGCACGCCGATCGTCATGCGCGGGCTGCTGAGCACCGCGAGCCCGTCGATCACCGATCCCGCGTGCTGGGTGACGCGCGCGCTCCACGCCTTCGGAAGCCAGCGGAAGCCGCGCTCCAGCGCCCCAAGTGCCCGGTAGCGCAGGAACCACAGCGCGAGGATCACAGTGACGAGGGATGCGATGACCGCCGAGCCAATCCACATCACCAACTTCACCCGGTCCGATATCGACACGAATGGCAGCAGCGCCATCAGGATGATCAGCACGGTCAGCACATCGAGCACGCGCTCCACGACGATCGTCGCCGCTGTGCGCACCTTGCGAATGCCGTACAGGCCGCCGACCAGGAACACCCGGACCACATCGCCGAGCCGGAACGGCAGCACCGTGGTGACGGTGTATCCGACCATCTGGATGCCGAACAGGTGACGAAAGCCTATGCCGGCCGGATGCAGCAGCGCGCTCCAACGGAACGTGCGGGCGATGAGCGAACTGATGGCGAAGGCGATCGCCGGAATCAGCCAGACATATTGCGCGTCGCGAAACGCGTCGCGGGCCTCGCCAGGGTCCACCCGCGAGAACGCCACATACAGCGCGAACGCGCTGATCGTCATCCCGATCCAGAACCGCACGTTCGTCAGGGTCGCGCGCAATGACGACCGTGCCCTTCATCCCGCGACGCCACCGCGGATGAGCCCCATCGCGACGCCTGTGGCGATTGACACCCGTAAAGCCGCCCGCTACGATGATAGCACTGTATGTACGTACATAGCGCGAAGGATGGCCGTGAGCGTCACAGCATATCCCCATTTCGGCGGCATCCATCCAGAGACGGCCGCGCTGCGCAATGTGCTGATAAGCCGCGGATTCCACGCGCCGCACACGGGCCAGCCGTTCAGCGAGGCGCTGCTGTTCGGGATCGGCGGCGGTATCGGCGCGGGCTACTGGGTGTTCGAGTTCCCCGGCATCCCGCCAGCGATTGCCGTCGGAGCGCGTCACAACTGGCAATCGCCGCCGGGCACGTTCGCGATCACGACCAGCGCACGCCTCGGCGCGCGCGTCGACGTGCGCGAGACGACGGGACGCAAGGGCTCGGACGCCGCGCTTCGAGAGACACTGGAGCGTGGCCAACCAGCCATTCTCGCCGCCGACCGCGCCAGCCTGCCCCACTCGCTGCTACCCGAGGAAATGATCAAGGGCTATTACCACGTGGTCGTAGCCGTCGGGTTCGAGGCCGGGACGGACAACGTCCTCGTTGACGACCTCGCTCCACACGGGCTGTCAATGTCGTTCGAACAACTCGCGAACGCGCGCGGCGCGATCACGTCAATGAAGCGCCGCATGGTGGTCGTCTCGCCCGGCGCCGGCGTCGTGGACCTCCCGGCCGCGATCGACGCCGGCGTCGGCGCCTGCGTCGACGGCCTGCTCAATCCGCCAATCCGCAACTTCGGGCTGGCGTCGATCGAGAAGTGGGCCGATCTCAGCGCGCATCCGAGGGACAAAAAGGGCTGGCCCACTGTCTTCACCCACGGTCCGAAGCTCTACCACGGCCTCTCGTCGGCCGCGCGCTGGATCGAGGCAATGGACACCGGCGGCGGGCTGATGCGCGGCATGTATGCGGACTTCCTCGACCAGGCGCATTCGATCACCGGACGCTCCGATCTGAAGGACGCTGCGAGCCGGTACCGGGCGCTAGCGGGCATGTGGAGCGACCTGGCGGCCACGGCGCTGCCTGACGCCATTCCGCCGCTCGGAGAGACGCGCCGCCTGCTGGTCCAGCGCGACGTCGTGTTCCGCGAACGTGGCGCTGACGCGTTCGACGATATGCGCGCCATCGACGCGCGCCTGTCGGCGATCGCCGCCGAGATGGAATCAGGATTTCCGCTCAGCCACGCCGCGTCGATGGACCTGCTGGCGGACATGCGCGACCGGCTGCTGGCGATCCACGTGGCGGAAGTGGAAGCCGCGGAAGCGCTGGCGGCGTAGCAGATGTCGTTTCGCGGAGTCGGTTTCGTCCCAGCCGTGAACGCGATTGACCCGCCGGGACATCCGGCGTGAGTGAAGCTTTCTGTCGCGGAGGGTTTGAACCGTAGGGCCATCGACTGCCGACGCCGCCGGCAACACGGGGACGCCTGGTCGCTCGCGTCCGAACGGGCGGGCGAGCCGCGGCGCGCATGGCGTCCAGGCAAGGGAGGGATTCAAACCCTCCCCTACCCGGATCAGCGGCCGCGACGCTGCTATGCCCAGGCCTGCCGCAGTTCCGGAATGACCGTCTCGACAAACGGGCGGATGTCCTCGACGTTGGCTGGCGCGTGGAACAGAAAGTCCGTGATCCCCAGCGCGCGCAGCTCGTCGAGCCGCTGCCGCTGCTCCTGCTCGCGCTTGCCGGTAGCGAAGTCGGCCGCGAGGGTCGTGGAGCGGCGCATCTGGCGGGGATCGCGGCCGATGCGCGCGCACTCGGCCTCAATCTTGCCGAGCCGCTCGCGGTACTCGTCGTCGTTGCTGAAGTTGTTGTCCCACTGGTCGGCGTGGCGGGCGATGATACGTAGCATGCGGTCCTTGGAGCCGCCGATGACGACGGGGATGTGCGGCTTGCCGTCCTGCTGCTGCACCGGCTTCGGCTCGAAGATCGCGTCCCTGAGCTGGTAGTGCTTGCCCTCGTAGGTGCTGACGTCCTGGGTCATCAGCTTGTCGAACACCTCGAGCGCTTCCTTGAACATCGTCACACGCTCGCCGTCGCGTGGGTAGTCGAAGCCGAACATGTGGTGCTCGCCTTCGAACCAGGCCGCGCCAACGCCCAGCAGCGCCCGGCCGTTCGAGATGTGGTCGACGGTCACCGCTTCCTTCAGCAGCAGCGCCGGGTTGCGGTAGGTGATGCCGGTCACCATCGTGCCCAGCATGACCTTCTTCGTCGCCTCCGCCAGCCCGGCCAGCAGCGTCCAACCTTCGAGGTTGGGGCCGGTGCGCGGGTCCGAGAGCGGGATCATGTGGTCGAAGACCCAGGCGCTCTCCAGCCCCCACTCGTCAGCGGCAACGAATCCCTCGCGGATCTGCGACCAGGAACGATGGTGCTGGCTGAGACGCAGCCCGAATCTGACAGTCTGTGGCATGTGTGCGTCATTCCTCCCTGCGGCAATCGACATAGCGGCTGTCGCTACTCTCGCAAATGGGGACCGATTCGTCCAGTCGCTCGCGGATGCGACCGTATCCGAGTATCGTTATTGACCAGCTTGGATTGTGTCAACCGAAAGGTCGCTGTCGCGTTCGGGCGCGGAACGCGCAGCAAGCGCAGGGGGGGGTAGAAGCTCCCGCGACTGACCCGAAGTTGAAACGATCAGTTGCCCGACGTCACAGGGTTGTAACTCACACGGCGGTACATTGCAGCTACCGGCGCTGTGCGGTGTTGTGCGCATGACGAAAGGATGGCCGTCATGACCCGGAACTATCGTTTGATGAGAGCGCGTCGCGGGGTCCACCTCGCGATTGTGCTTGGCATGTTGCTCACAGCCGTGTCGTTCACCGTGGCCCCTCCCGTCGACGCCGCTGCGTCCGATGTCTGGACCATCCGGCGCTTCGACACCCAGGAGAAGGTCATGTCACTGACCTTCGACGCCGGGGCGGATCGCGGCTACACCGTGCAGATTCTGGACACGCTCGCCAGCAATGGCATCAAGGCCTCGTTCGGGATGACTGGCGTCTGGGCCGAGCAGAACCCCGACCTGATCCAGCGCATCCACAACGAGGGACACCACTTCATCAATCACTCCTGGAACCACCCGTCGTTCAATGGGCTGACGAGCGCGCAGCGGGCTGACCAGCTGACGCGCACCGAGAACCTCATCCGCACGCAGGTTGGCGTCGACATGCGCCCATACTTCCGCCCGCCATACGGCGAGTACAACGACTCGGTGCTGGCCGACCTGGCGGCCAACGGCTACACGATCAACGTGATGTGGTCGACCGACAGCCTCGGCTGGAACGGCCTGACCGCCACCCAGATCACGCAGCGCGTCGTCAGCCAGGCCGTGCCGGGCGGCATCGTGCTGTTCCACGTCGGCGCGCAGTCGCAGGACGCCGCAGCGCTGCAGCCGATCATCAACCAGCTACGCGCCCAGGGCTACCGCTTCCAGTCGATCGCCGACTTCATCGAGCCGGGCGAGCGCCACTTTCCCGAAACCGGGTTCACCGTCTCCGGCAACTTCCTGAAATACTGGAACAGCTTCGGCGGCCTCCCCTCCTTCGGCTACCCGATCTCCGACGTGTTCATGCGCGACGGCAAGGAGATGCAGTACTTCGAACGGGTGCGCATGGAGCTGCACCCCGGTGTCTGGCCCGCGCGCTACGACGTGCTGCTGGGCCGCCTCGGCGCGGACCTGACCGCGCACCGGACGAACGAGGCCCCCTTCCGGCGCGTCAGCGGCGGATCGAACGCGAACTGCGCGTACTATGAGCCGACCGGCCACTGGCTGTGCTTCGGGTTCCGGGACTACTGGCGGGCGCATGGCGGGCTGGAGATCTTCGGCTACCCGATCAGCGAGGAGTTCCGCGAGGGCGGCTACACCGTGCAGTACTTCGAGCGAGCCCGCTTCGAGTACCACCCCGAGAACCAGCCGCCATGGGACATCCTGGGCGGCCACCTGGGTCGCACAATGATGGAGTTGGAGCGGTAACAACGCTCCCATCCAGCGCCACTGACATGCGATACGCCTCCCGATGCCGCACGCGTCGGGGGCGTACTCGTTACACGGCTCAATCGATCTCGCGGAGCTACCTATGGTATGCGCGCATCCAACGCGCTATCGTTGCGTCTTCTGAACAATGTGGCGACGCGAGCACCGCGAGAAAGGGAATCTCAATGCCCGACCAATCCGGCGCGGCTTCTACCTCGGACACCCTCGACACAATCGAGCGCTTCAACGAAGCATTCAATCGCGGTGATGTCGACGCCGTGATGGCGCTGATGACCGACGACTGCGTCTTCGAGAACACCTCGCCCGCCCCTGCGGGGGAGCGCTACGAGGGTCAGGCAGCCGTGCGGGCCTTCTGGGAGTCGTTCTTTTCCGGCAGCCCGCAGGCCGTCTTTGATGCCGAGGAAACCTTCGTCGCCGGTGACCGCGCCACGGTGCGCTGGACCTACCGCTGGGACCCCGCTGCTACGACGGGCGGGTTCGTGCGCGGCGTCGATGTCTTTCGTGTGCGAGACGGCAAGGTCGCGGAGAAGCTTGCCTACGTCAAAGGTTAGAGGGAGTCGCTGGAACGCTGAGGACCTCAGGGCGAAGGTGGAGAAACTCAATTCCGGCACGACGATGGCTGATGCGCGTCGATCATGACGCGTGATGTGTATCGTGTAGGGGAGGCCCAGGGTGGCCTCCCGGTCTGGCCGCCATATCACCCGGCATACGGTCGCCGACCTGGCACACGGAGCGAACCGCGTGACGACCAACACGGGAGGCCACCCTGGGCCTCCCCTACACGTTGCACGTTACGCGTTACGCGTTACGCGTTACGCCCCCTGCATCACGCATCACGCACGCATCACGCATCACGACCAGAACCACCGCTTCAGTCGTTGCGGGATGCCGAGCCGCCGCAGCAACGGATACAGCACGATCGCGCCGTAGAACACGACCTGAATGTTTCCAAGCAGCAGCCGGATGACGTTTGGCATTGGTCCCTCCGAGGAGCAGCGTCAGTCGTGCCGTCCGTTGCGCAGCTTGCCGATGGCCTCGTGGGCCGCGTTATGCCCCGGCGCTCCCATCACGCAGCCACCGGGCCAGGCGCCGGAGCCACATAGATACAGGCCTCGGATCGGACCCTCGTAGCTCGTCGAGCCGGGCACAGGCCGCATGTCGAACGCCTGCTCCGGGACCAGCTCGCCCTGAAAGATGTGGCCGCCGGTCAGCCCGAAGCGGGCCTCGATGTCCGGCGGCGCCAGCGCCTGCATGGCGACGATCGAGTCCTGCACGTTC
>DATKCN010000110.1:0-2049 GCA_035513175.1 Thermomicrobiales bacterium | reverse complement strand
CGACTGATTCTGCGAAGCTTGAACGCGAGTTCGGCGGGATAGAGCTTGCGCCACTCGATGAAGTTTTTGAGTCCCTCGAACCTCTCCTGCGACTGCGGAAATTCAAGAATTGCGTCGTTGTGATAGATCTCGTGCGCTCGATCTTCATCCCTGCCGGAGTAATCCCAATGGCGACGCAATGCAGCGGTGAGTTGCGCATCATCCAACATTAGGGCTCCCGGCGGAATTAGGTGCTATAAACATCGGCTTCTCACTGTGAGCCAGCTCGGTCGTATTGGCAAGACACCGCCAGCGGGTCTGGCCCAGGGTTATCTGGCCGTGAGGCTGTCAAGCGGGTTGTGATCGCACGTCGAGTCGGCGCCGTGGTGAACGGTCCCGCGGACGCGGTGGACGGCAGTGGGCGGTGCCGCTGAGCCGGCGCGCCGGCAGGCCCTCGATGGGCTATGCAGCCTGCCTCTGATCGGGGCGGCTAGCTGGCGACGTGCGGGCTCTGCGAAGTGGCGAGAGGCCGGGTCCCAAGATATTCGGACGGCGTGACCGCAAGCGGTCCGCCATATCCCCGTCGGGATCGGTCCGGCCTCTCGTCCGGGTCAGCGTCTCACGCCCGACTGCGGTTGTGAAGTCGGCAGGTGCTACCTCCAGCGCCGAGCGTCGTAGGGCTGCTGGTCCTTGACCATCGCGTAGGCGATGCGGTTGGCGCGGTTGGCCATCACCGTCCAGATGATCATCGAGTGCTTGCCTTGGGCGGCGAGCTGCGCGGCGCGGGCGCGGGCGGCATGCTCGTGATGGCGCAGCCCTTGACCGAGCTCGAGCAGGGCGTGGCGCAACGTCACGGAGCCTTCCCGGCTGATCTCGCCGTCGCGTCGCCGGCCGGCGGATTCGTGCACTGACGGTGTCAGTCCGGCCGCGCGGTAGATCTTGCGCGCCGATGACCATCGATGGGGGTCGCCGACGCCGGCGCCGTACAGGCTGGCGCGCACGGTGGCCCACCCCGGCGTCGTCGCGAGCACCGCGTACGGCGTCGCAGGCAGCAGCTGCTCGAGCTGTTCCTCGGCGGCGGCGATCTGGGATTGCAGCTCGCCCAGGACGCGCAGGTCGGCAGCGACCGCTTCCCGCGCCACGGCTGCATCAGCGGCGGGCAATGCCTGGCGGGCGGCTTCAACGAGCTTCTCAGCGTTGTCGGCGCTGACGCGCACGCCTCGGATCTTGGCGAAGGTCTGGAACCGTGAGGGGCCCATCCGCGCCAGACGCTGCGGATCGGTGAACTCGTCGATCACAAGCCGTCCGGCGCGCGTGCCGAGCAGCTGATTGAAACAGCCGCTGGCGCCCGGGAAGGCGCGGTCCATCTGGCTGATGAGGTGGTTGCCGATCGCGCGCTTGAGCGCCACGCGGCTGCGGCGCAGGTGCACCCATCCGGCCAGCTCGACGATGGAGGCGTCGGCCCGCCCGGCGACGTGGCCCCGGCCAGCCACCAGCAGATCGAACATGGCGGTGGCGTCCACCAGGTCGGTCTTGACCGAACGCTGGCCGTTGACGCGTCGCTGCATCGCCACGCGCGCAGGGTTGAGCTCAGCCATGGCCCATGACGCCGGCAGCAGACCTGGCGCCAACAACGGCAGGTGATATCCGCTGGCCTCAACCCCGCAGCGCACCAACCGCACGTCTCGATCCGCCGTCGCGGCAGCGACGCGATCGACCAGGCCGATGATGCCGGCGCGGTTCATCGCGAACGTCACCGGCTGGCACAACCGCTCACCCGCGAAGTCCGCGACCAACGCGACCGCTTCCGCCTTGCCCGTGTCAATCGCCACGACGACACACTGCTCAGCCGGCGCGCCAGCAGCCGCCTCAACTTGCTGCTGCACACGACGCCCGTGGACATGCACCATAGAAACCACCTCCGGGGGGTTCAGGGATTGCTCTCACAACTCCCTTGAACACCTCCGGAGGGACCAAGGGAACCGCTACTGCTTTATGCCATCCCCGGAACGGGTGGGCCCTGGACTCTTGTTGCGCTCTGGGCGTTCGATCGTCCTCCCTACGTAGGAG
>DATKCN010000109.1:0-4751 GCA_035513175.1 Thermomicrobiales bacterium | reverse complement strand
CGCCGCTGGGGCCTGGAGCGACGATATCGCCGCCACAATCAGCCTGCGCCTGCCGATCCGCACCATGGTATTGCAGATGCTGCTCTCCACGCCGGGACCGCTGGTGCTGAAACCCGTCATCGGCGCGGTCAGCCGCCAGCTCTCGCTGAAACAGCTGCCGGGCGGCGAGTTCTTCCTCGGAGGCGGCTGGCCCGGCGACCCGGCAGAGGACCGGCTCACCTACACCATGCGCGACGAGAGCGTGCGCAGCGGCTGGGACGCGGCCGTCGGCCTGCTGCCCGCCGTCAGCGAGCAACGCATCGCCCGCCAATGGTGCGGGCTGGAAGCCGAGTGCTTCGACGGCGTGCCCCTGATCGGCCCCGCCCCCGGCTTCGACGGGCTGACGCTCGCCGTCGGCTTCAGCGGCCACGGCTTCGCCCTCTGCCCGGCCGTCGGCCGCGCCGTCGCCGACCAACTCGCCGGCCTGCCAACGCTGGAGCTCGACATGCTGGACCCTTCCCGCATGGCGTCGTTCGACCCCGACGCGGTCGAGCGCTTCATCAGTGCGCCCCCTTCGGAGCGCCTGCTGGCGGGGTAGGGATTGTGGTCAGGTCGTCCCTGCATCGAGTGATCCGCTGGAGAGACGCAGGGCGTCGGCGCAGAAATCGACCTCACAGGGGAACGTGATGAACCTGCCGCTGAGATCCAAGATGACCTGGACGAACGTGTCTGGATCATCCAGCGGCTCGAACACGCCTCCCACTGAAATCAGGTCGCTGAAGTTCACCGGCGTGATCGCTCCGTCGTCCCAGGTCAGGATCAGCGAGCGGTTTCCTCTCGGCTCGACCGATACGATACGGCGAAGCGTCGTCATCGTGAAGGTCCCCGTGTATCAGGAAGCGACGATCAGAGCGGTCGCGTACATGATGGCGATGCCAGCCGTGACGCCGCCCAGCGTCGTCCAGTTCAGGCTCGGGATATCCTGGCGTTCCGCGCTCCGTGCCAGCAGTCGCCCGACCTCGACCACCACCTGCGCGATGGCGCCGATGCCGATGGCCAGGAAGATCGTCGTCCACAGTGGGGAGTAGATGAAACCACCGATCCAGACGCCCAGGATCGCCGGGCCGCCCGCCAGCAACGTCAGCCAGACGAAGTGCGACAGCGCGGGCCGGTCGGCCAGCATCGGCGCGGCGATGCCGACCCCTTCGGTGACGTTGTGCAGCGTGAAGCCGATCACCAGAAAGACCCCCAGCGCGACCTCGCCCAGCGCGAAGGCCGCCCCGATGGCCAGCCCCTCACCCAGGTTATGCAGCCCGATGCCGAGCGCGATCTGGTAGGCGATCGAGAGACCACGGCGGGCGGCGGTCACCGCGCGGCTGGAGACGGTCATCAGCAGCAGGAAGGCCAACAACGCGACGGCCGG
This sequence comes from Thermomicrobiales bacterium, assembly GCA_035513175.1. Classification (GTDB taxonomy): domain Bacteria; phylum Chloroflexota; class Chloroflexia; order Thermomicrobiales; family CFX8; genus DATKCN01. The sequence goes on along the minus strand of DATKCN010000109.1, from coordinate 3,349 downwards.
CACGAGCAGCGGGCCCTCAAGGGAGTGCGGCACGGTCAGCGCCACCTCCTGCGCCTCCAGGAACATGTCGATCGAGAGAAAGACCAGCAGGCCGACGGTCAGCGCCAGGATGAACCGCATGCCCCCACCGCCGAGACGCCGCAGGAACGGATACCAGAGCAGCCCGAGCGCGACCGGAATGACGCCCACGTAGAACCCGATCAGCGCGAAGCGGGCGGCGGTGCCCGTGTCGGTCCGGGGCGATTCGGTCGCCACTGCCACCTCAGCGTCGAAGACGACGCCGGTCTCTGAGACGATCGCGATGGCGTGCGCCTCATCCTGCACCCACGGATACGGAATCGTGATCGTGGTCGATTCAAGCCGCCCCAGCGTGCGGCCGCCGTCCAGCTCGAACTGCCAGTAGGCGTCATCGACCAGCACTTGCGAGATGGTGATGGGGTCAGGGCCGTCGTTGATGACGTTCAGCTCGATCACATTCGGCTCAGGCAACGTCACCCGTTGCACCGATAGCTCCTCGATCGGCGGCGCGGTGCGTTCCCCGAAACCTCCGTCGGTCGCAACGATCAGCGCCAGCACCCCGGCTAGCAGCACGAGCGGCAACAGGCCCAGCGCGATCGAGCGCGGCGTCCAGATCGACTTTCTGGAGTCGGGCGTAACGGTGGCGCCTTCTGGCAGGGTGACGTCTGACATCCCGATCCTCCGCTGTGCTACTCGACGACCTCAAAGACGCTCATCCAGCCCAGCTCGACGAACTCGGTCTGGTGCGCGTGGAACATGTACTGGCCCGGCTCAAACCCGGCGAAGGACATTTCGAGAATGCCCCGCTGCGCCTGGCACTGCATGATGGTGTCGACCGTCCGCAGCGTCGGCTCCAGTGTCGTTCCGTGGTCGTAATAGTTGAAGAAGTTAGCATGCAGGTGAAATGAGTTGATCGGGTCAAACTCCGTCACGTTGATCAGGTAGATGCGCACCGGGCGGTCGCGCTCGACACGGATCGGATGGCGCATGTACTCGAAGGCGATCGAGTTGATGGCGTAGACCTCGTTCTCGCCATCGAAGGTCGTGTCGAAGGCGTTCATCATCATCACGAACTCCTGCCACTTCTCCGACTCCATGTGGTCGGGGTGGCGCTCACGGGCCAGCGCGCCGTGCTTTGCCGGATCAGGGTTGATGATGAACGCGCCGTACAGCCCCTTGTGAATGTGGCGCTTCAGCGGTTGAGAGTGGCAGTGGTACAGATGACAGCCGTAGGGGGCGGCGTCAAATTCGTAGGTGAAGATCTCCCCAACCTCGATCTGGCCGCGCCCGATGCCGGTGACGCCGTCCATGAACGCCGAATGGATGCCGTGGTAGTGGATGGTGTGCGGGTGCGTGCCCGCGTTGGTGAAGTGCAGGCGCAAACGGTCGCCCTCGTTACAGCGGATGGTCGGTCCCGGCACCTGACCGTTGTAGGTCCAGGCTGGAAAGAAGACGCCCGGCGCGATCTCGATCTCGCGGTCGAAGGCAATGATGTCGTATTCGCGCAGCGTCTGGCCGTTCGGCAGCGTGCTGACCGTGCCATAGTCGAACGTCGTCAGGTACGCCGTCGGATCGATGCCGATCGCGTCCGCGCCCACCTCGCCAATCGTCATCGACAGCCCATGGCTCTCGCCATCATGCTCGTGATTCGTCGCGCGCGGGTGGCCCGGGTGCGGTTCGGGAGCAGCGGTCGAAGCACGGCCCGCGTCCGGAGCCAGCAGGGAGAGCGCGCCCGCCGACCCCGCCAGCGCCGCGCCCGTGGCTCCAACGCGCAACAGGTCCCGTCGAGAAAAGCGCGTCCAGCCTGCCATTTACTCAGCCTCCGTTACGCTGTCCTAACTCATGTATCTGTATTCTCCGAATAATTATATTCGTTGCGCCTAATTAGTCAACACGTCCGCCGTTCGACGGCTGCTCAAACACCTCGGGACGCGGCTTTAACCATCTCGTCCGGTCGCGCCGGATGGTCTCCGAACACCCAGCCGCCCTCTGAGCGCCTGCCAGCTGAATGAGCCGCTGGAGTCAGGTCGTCCTTGGTGACGGCGTTCGAGTGGAGAGACGCGGGGCTGCGGCGCAGAAGTCGATGCTGCCCGGACCGTCATGAACCGGCCACGTGGTAACGCGCAGGAGCGCGGTCCGCGAGAAACCGCTTCTGTGTCACGCGCTGCGAAGCAGGGGGTGGTCGGCCTGGATTGCCGCGTACTCAAGGGCCGCGGTGATGTCGCCATGCTCCAGGTAGGGAAAGTCGCCGACGATCTCCTCCCTGCTCGCTCCGGACGCACGCAGTTCGAGGATGTCCTTTACCCGCACGCGAAGTTCACGGACGCAGGGACGCCCGCCGCATTGCTCGGGGTTGATCGTTATGCGGTGTAACTCGCTCACGTGTCGCTCCGGCGCCCGTTGAGGCTATCTGTCGATCGAACAAAACTATACGCGACGCAGACCACGAACTCCCGTCCCTACTCCCCCTCTCCCTCTGGGGGAGAGGGGCCAGGGGGTGGGGTCGGGTCCCACACAAATCTGAACTGACAATTCAAAGGACGCCAACCCTTAACACCGCCATTTGGCGTCCTTTGATTTTCTCCGTCCAGATAGGATTTTCGGCATGCGCTCATCACAGACGACGGACCTGGTTGCGCCGATCGTCCCGCAAGGGGCTCATAGATGTCCGGGGTGAGAGGGACTGGTGGCGCGTTGATGGTGCTACGCGACCGGCCGCGCGATGCCGATCGGCAGCTCGACGACGAAGCGCGAGCCGCCCTCGGTGGGACACTCGACGCGGATGCTGCCGCCGTGCAGCTCGACGATCTCCCGGCAGATGTGCAGGCCGAGCCCAAGGCCGCTCCCTCGCCCGTTGCTGTGCACGCGGTGATACCGCTCGAAGACCTGCTCGCGGTGCTCGGCGGGAATGCCAGGTCCCTGGTCCTGAACCGTCAGCTCGATGGCGCCGGACGCCTGCCGGGCCAGCGTCACATCGATCCGGCCGCCGTCCGGACTATGCCGCAGCGCGTTGTCCAGCAGGTTTAGCAGCACCTGCTCCAGCCGCAGCGGGTCGGCCTGTGCGGCCAGCTCCGGCGGCGTTGTCACGATGATCGAATGCAGGTTCGTCACCAGCCGCGTCGTCGCGGCCACCTCTTGCGCCAGCCTGGCCAGGTCCACCGGCTGCGGCTCGATCGCCAGCCTGCCTGCTTCGAGGCGCGAGGTGTCGAGCAGTTGGTCCAGCAGCAGCGCCAGCTTGCGGGTCTGCGCGCCAATCACGTTCAACGAGCGGAGCGTGCGTTCCCCGGCCACGTGTCCGTCAGTGTTGAGGTTCAGCAAGCGCTGCGTGAGC
>DATKCN010000108.1:0-5134 GCA_035513175.1 Thermomicrobiales bacterium | reverse complement strand
CGCAGGCTCTCTTCAAACGCGGCGCGCGCCTCCGGCAGGTCGCCGGACGCGCGCGCCAGGATGCCCAGCAGGTTGTGCGCCTGAGCCAGCGCGCGGGCGTCTCCAGCGTGCTGGGCGAGGTCCAACGAGCGCCGCGCGTGCTGCCGCGCCTGGGGCAGGTCGCCGCGTCGATGGGCGGCCAGGCTCCAATCCGCGTACACGCGGGATAGATCGCCGTCGCGGCCGCCGTCCTCCGTGGCGGCCAGCGCGGTGGTGGCGGCCTCGAAATGACGCTCCGCGCGCTCCCACCTCCCGAGCCGCTGGTTGAGGGCCCCCAGCTTCCACTCGATCTCCCCGAGCCGCGCGGCGTCACTGAGCGCCGCCGCCGCCTCGTACGAGTCGAAGGCCGCGTCGTAGCGGCCGAGCAGGGTGCTCTGCTCGCCGATGGCGGCGTGTAGCCCGGCCGCGTCTGGATGGCCCAGCGCCAGCGCCAGTCGGTACTGCGCCAGCGCGTCGTCGGACGCGTGCAGGTCCCGCGCGGCGTCCCCGGCGATGCGGTACTGCTCGGCGGCCTCGGCGTCCGCGCCCGCCAGCCGGTAATGCACGGCGGCCTGCGGCGCGACCTGCGCCGATGCGCCGCCAGGGACCGACGCGCGCAGCGCGTCCGCGATGCGCCGGTGCACGAGCCTTCGGCGGGCGAGCAAGGTGTCGGCGTAGACCATCTCCCGCAGCTTCTCGTGGCTGAAGGCGTACAGCGGCTCGCCTGCTTCGGCGGTCGGCGAGGGCTGCTCGACCACCAGTCCCCGGGCCAGCGATCCTTCAATGGCCCCGACCACCTCCTCGACGCTCCGGCCACTGGCCTCCCGCAGCAGGTCGAACGAGCAGGCTCTGCCAGCCGTGGCCAGTGCCGTCAGCAACTGTGACTCCAGCGCCGGGACGGCTGACAGCCGTTGCCGCAGCATGTCGCGCACCCCGCCCGGCAGGGGCCAGACGTCGCCGCCAGCAGCACCGGTGGGACGTTGCAGCGCCTCACGCAGGTACTCGGTCAGGAAGAACGGCAGGCCGGCGGTTTCGGCGAACAGCCGCTCGCTGAGCGCGCCTGAATCGCTGTCCCCCGTGGCGCGCTCGATCAGATCGCGCGCCTCGGCGGGGCTCAGCAGGGTCAGTGGGAGTGACGTCGCCAGTCCGCTCCGCGCAGCCTCCGCCTGTATGTGACGCAGGCGGTGATCGCTGTCGACCTGCTCGTCACGCCAGGCGATCAGCAGCAGAAAGCGCCGCCTGTCAAGCCGCCGCGTGATGAAGCCGAGCAGGTCCAGCGAGGCCGCGTCCAGCCACTGCACATCGTCGATGAACAGGATGCCGGGCGCGTCTCCGGCCAGCGCCGCGTCCAGCAGCGCCAGCACGCTGCCGAAGAAGCGCGCCATCGCGCCGGGGCCGTCGAGTGTGCCCCGCAAGGGAAGCTCATCGCGCGGCGCCGCGATCTCCGGCAGCAGGCGCGAGACGTCGGCGAGGACGTAATCCGGCAGGCCGTCCAGCAGGACGCGTGGCTCGGCGGCGCGTGCCAGCGAGCCGCGCAGCCCTTCGATGAACGGGCCGTATGCCAGGTTCGATTCGCCCTCGTAGCAGCGGGCGCTGGTGATGGCCGCCCCCTCCGCCCCCGCCAGCGCGAGCAGCGTCTCCGCCAGGCGCGTTTTGCCGATGCCCGCCTCGCCGTGCACGACGGCTAGACGGCCCTGCGTCCCGCACGAGCGCCAGGCGCCTGCCAGCGTCGCCAGCGCCTCGTCCCTGCCGACGAGCGGGAACTGTCCCGGCGGCGTGTGGTCGATCTCCCTCGCCGACGTTGACGGCTGCCGCGTGACGGTCTCCAGGGCGGGCTGTTGCGGCAACGGCGGATCGCGATGCTCCAGCAGCTCCTGATACAGCGCCGTCGTCTCATCCAGCGGCGCGACGCCCAGCTCCGCGTCCAGCACGCGCACGCACGCGCGGTACTGCCGCAGCGCCGCCGAGCGGTCGCCGGACCAGGCCAGCGCCTGCATCAGCCAGCGCTGGGCCTCCTCGTGCACGGGATCGAGCGCGACCCAGCGCCGCGCGAAGCGCACGGCCGGCTCGAACTGCTGCCGCGCGCAATGTGCCTGCGCCAGCGTCTCAAGCGCGCCGGCCAGCTCCCGCCGCAGGCTCTCCGCCTGCAGCGTGACCCAGTCGTCGAACTCGGGACTGTCCCGCAGGCTGAATCCGGCCATGAAGTCGCCGCGATACAGGTCGACCGCGCGTTCGAGCGCCGGGATGTCGCTGGCGACCGCCAGTTCCTGAAAGGCCGCCACGTCGATCCAGACATCATCGCCGGGAACGAACGCGATGCTCTCGCGGTCGATGGCCAGCCAGCGCTCACCGAGCGCGCCCCGCAGCGTCGAGAGCGTGCGCCGCAGCGCGGCCCGGGCATGGTCGGTCTCCGGCCAGAGCAGCGCGGCGAGCGTGTCGCGGGAATGATGGCCACCGGACAGCGCCAGCCAAGCCAGCAGCGCAACGGCCTTGCGCGTGTCCACCTCGATCGGCGCGCCATCCACTTGGATGAGTGGCGCTCCAAGCAGCGTCATCGTCAGTCGAGCCATTGCGCGCCGCTCCGCCCGTCTCCATTGGTCCTGCGTGACGCGAGTGTAACGCAACGGCCAGCGCCCGTAACGCATTCCGTAACGATGTCGTGACGGACGCCTGGGAGAATGGCAGACATGGGCTGATTCACGATCCATCCGTATCATGCGCGCGCGTTGCCGATGACGCGGGTGGCGATGTGTCAAGCGCCAACGGCGACGATTCGCGCCACAAGAGGAGGGCGGGCCGCGTGAGCATGGCCACGACAACCCACGTTCAAGGGCGAGCGCTTGTGCTAGCGTCGCTGCTGCGGGTGATGCCTATCGTGACGCTCGTATTGCTGGTGGCGGGCATAGCCTTCGCGGTGGCGACCTGGAACGAGCCCATTGGGGAACGGTTCGGGTTCCGCGGCTTTCAGTTCGGCATCGCGGCCATGTTCGCGGCGGTGGGCGCGGTGATCGTGGCGCAACGGCCAGCACACATCATCGGACGGCTGTTGAGCGCGATGGGCCTGCTGGTCGCACTCGACGTGTATCTGCAGTTCTATTCGATCTATACCGTCCTGCAATCGCCGGGAGCGCTGCCGGGCGGTCTGGTCGCAGCCTGGATGCAGAACTGGCTCTGGGTCTGGTATGGCGTCCTGGGCGGGCCGATCCTGTTTCTGCTGTTTCCGTCCGGCAGGCTCCAGTCCCGTCGCTGGATGATCGGCGTTGTGCTGGCGATTGTGGCCGCCGTGGCGTTTACCATCAATCTCTCGTTCACTCCCGGACCGCTGGAGTCCAGCCCACGGATCGACAACCGCTTCGGCATCGAAGGCGCAGAGCCCTGGATGGACATCGCCCTGGTCGTTGCGTCGGTGGGGCTCGTCGCCAGCAGCGTCATCGCGATCGTGTCGCTGGTATTGCGGATGAGGCGCTCGCGCGGCGTCGAACGGCTGCAGCTGAAGTGGATCAGCTTCGCCTCGGCCATGCTGACCGTCGGATTCGTGGCGTATCCGCTGGCCGAAGCGCTCAGCACACCATACGCGTTGAAGGCTGTCCAGATCGTAGTGATCCTGGGGTTGATGGGGGTGCCGCTGGCGGTGGGAATCGCGGTGCTGCGCTACCGGCTGTACGAGATCGACCGCATCATCAACCGCGCCGTCGTCTACGGCGCGCTGACCCTCTGCCTGGCGTTGACGTACATCGGGATTATCTTCTCGCTGGGCGCCGTGGCCCGCGCGCTGGTCGGAGAATCGTCCAGCCTGGTGACGGCTGTCTCGACGCTGGCAGTGGCCGCGCTGTTCCTGCCGTTGCGCGCCCGCATCCAGTCCGCCGTCGACCGCCGGTTCTACCGCCACAAGTACGACGCGGCCCACACGATCGAGCAGTTCTCGACGCGGCTGCGCGACGAGGTGCACCTGGATGAGCTGACGCAGGAGCTGCGCGAGGTCGTCGCGAGGACGATGCAGCCGGAGCATATGTCGCTGTGGCTGCGCACGACGACAGGCCAGCGTCAATGACACGACGCTGGATCGCGGCGCTGCCCTACGCGCTATGCGGCGCGACGATTGCGATGGTCCTGCCGATCGTCGTGCTGGCCGTCGCGAACCGCCACGAGGCCGACTTCTGGGCAGAAACCGGCCCAACGGAGATCGTCGTCGCGCTCGCCTACAGCGTCGTCGGGGCCTTGCTCGCGACGCGGCAGCGATCGCATGCGATCGGCTGGCTGTTTCTCGCGATTGGCCTTTTCGTCCAGCTTTCGGCTCTGGCGTTGCAATGGGCCACCTATGGCCTGGAGACCCGGAGCGGGCTGGCCGGGGCGGCCCTAGCGCTCTGGGCGAGCCTGTGGTTCGGAGCGCTCGGCCTGGTGCTGCCGGCCACGTTCCCCTTGTTGCTGTTCCCCAGTGGACATTTGACGAGCTGGTTTGCGCGCATCGTGGCCTGGGTGTCCGGCGGGGCGACCGCCGTGCTCGTGGGGGCGCTGATGACAGGCAACGAGGCGCCGCCAGGCTTCCCCGAGCTGTTCGAGCGCACGCCCAACCCGCTGGCGCTCTCGCAGCCGATCTTCGACCCCGGCATCGCGATCATGGTGCTGGGGCTGTGCGGGGTGGCGTCCGTTGTGATGCTGCTGGTTCGCTTCCGGCGCTCGCGTGGCGACACGCGCCAGCAGTACAAGTGGGTAGTGGCGGCGATGGCATTCGTGGCAGCCGCGTTCGTGGCGGACTTCGTGGCGCGGGCCTCGGAGTCCGGGTGGCATGTTGCCAGCGGCGTGGGGATGTCGCTGGCGTTCGTGCTGATGCCGGTGGCCATGCTCGTCGCCATTCTGCGCTATCGCCTGTGGGACATCGATCTGATCATCGGGCGGACGATCGTCTATAGCGCGTTGACGGCCAGCCTGTTCGCCACATATCTGGCGCTGATCCTCGCGCTCGGCGCGCTTGGCCGCGCCGTCGCCGGATATGACTCGACGATCGGAGTCGCGATTTCCACACTGGCGGTGGCCGCGCTGGGACGGCCGCTGCGAGCCCGCATTCAGGGCGCGGTGGACCGTCGCTTCTACCGCCGCAGATACGACGCGGCGCGCA
>DATKCN010000107.1:0-35542 GCA_035513175.1 Thermomicrobiales bacterium | reverse complement strand
TCAGGCATCAGCGGCCAGGCTCCACCCACCCGCGAACGCGACGCGAACTGTCCTCGTCGCGGATTGGCCGTTCTTTAATCACCGATGGGCCGTTCGATACTGTTCGTGGCACCAGGGCCGTGCGACGCAAGACGCACCCGAAATAGTTCGAGCGCGTCGTCAAGTCCGCGAACCCGGCGCCAGAGAGTGATTCTTCGCGCAATGGAGCGTCGAGTCGAACGAGCATGCCCATTCTGTTCCCGATTGTTCCCTCGTCGCCGGTGAGCTATTCGCTGTCGTTCGAGCGCTTCCTGATCGGAAACGGGAAGAAGAACGGCGTCCCGCGCTTGTACTCGTCATAGCGCTCCTGGTACGCGTCTCGCACGCGCATCTCCTCGTGGATGGACCCGAAGAACGAGTACAGGCTGCCGACGATAGAGAATGTCAGCCAGCTGACGGTCATTTTCGGTTGCAGCCAGACAATCAACGTCGGAGCCAGATTGATCGGATGACGCGAGATGCGGAAGGCGCCGCCTGTCGCACGGGCGATGTCCCCGTCGAGACGAGGCCCCTGTCCAGGCGGTTCGCGCTGGGGCTCCCGACCCCGCAGAAACTCGATGGTCTGCTGAATTCCATTGAAGCGCCCGGGACCGATCCGGTTCGACGCGTCGAGCACGATCAGCAGGCCGGCGAGCTGCCCGGCGCGCATGACGCGGCTCCATGGAGCGCGCACCTCGTAGAGCACTCGGTCAGGCAGGCGGGAGAACAGCCAGAACATGATCGCCAGCCACACGACCGTGTATCCAGTATAGGCGCTGCGATACAGGCCATCGCGCGCGGCTGTCCCGACGCGCTTCTCAATCAACGCCTTCATTCGGGTGCTCGCGAGCACGCTATGGACGATGGCGAACACGATCGTTCCACCCGCTACTGCGAAGACCGTGCGTCGCATGACACCTCCAGTACCCGGGTCACTCTCATCCGCAATCGCCTCGGAGCTGGCCGCCGTCGACCAGCAACACGCTCGTCACTGCGTTCCGCTTATTATCCATCGATGTCCGTCCCGCGCAACTGTCCGGCTCGTGCTGACGGTTGACATCGTGACGCTGCCATCAGATACTCGTTCACCGGCCCGCGCTGGATTCGGCTTCACGCGATCGGCCGGTATGTTCGGCACGTCGACAGGAAGTGCAAAGGAGACCAGACATGGCAACTGCAGCCGCGCAACCCGTCGCGCTCACCCGCAGCGAAAAAGAAGCCCGCAACGTCGCGGCGCTGCACGAGATGCTCGTAGGCTTTAATTCGCGCAACGCCCAACGCATGCTCGCGGTGTTCAACGAAGACATGGAGTGGCTCGATGTGCCGATGGAGCACTCGTATCGCGGTCACCAGGAGGTCGACGAGTTCCTGGCTAAGCTATTCATCGCATTCCCGGACGTAACCTATGAGTTGCATGAGGTCGTCGCGGAAGATGACATGCTATCCGCGAAGTTCACGATGCACGGCACGCACCTGGGACACTTCTACGGCATTCCGCCAACTGGGCGCCGCGTCGATCTGCCCTGCCTGAGCCAGATCGAGATGCGTGACGGCAAGTTCGTGTACGACCACTGCTATTTCGACACCGGCATGTGTCTTCGCCAGATGGGGCTCATGCCCCCGCTGTCGGTGACGGACACTGCGATGGGCCGCGCCACGTTCTGGCTGATGGTTGAACGAGCGAAGGTGGCGCGCATGCTTGGTGGCGCGCTTGCGACCGCGCTGCTGTTTATCGGCATCCGCAAAGTGCGCAACAAGGACTGACCCTCGATCGCGATCGTCGAGGCGGAACATTGACGGGCTGAGACTCACGGTCCCGTGTCGCGGGGCCGAATGGTCCCTTGTGTAAATCCTCACCGAAGCACGGAGGACTGTCAGGAACAGGCGCGCGCGAAAAACTATCCGACGCCCGACTGACTCATTCCCGTGGCACGGCGCGATTGCGACGGTCCACCTCCCGGAAAGGCTTGGAGCATGGAAGGCTCGACGACTGCCCGCCAACCTCGGGCGCTCTCGCCGGCCGAGAAACGGAACCTCGCGGCCGTCACGAACGTCCTGCCGTTCTGGAATGGTGGCGACGTCCAGGGTGTTCTCGGCTTCTACGAGCACGAGATCGTCTGGACGAACGTGGCGCTTGAAGAGGTATACGAGGGTCACGCCGGAGTCGGTCGCTACCTCAACCGTATGCTGACCGCGTTTCCAGATCTGCGTTTTGACGTCACGCACAAGATTCCACGCGGAGACCGTGTAGCCGAGCGCTGGGTGATCACGGGCACGCACCTTGGGCCATATCTGGGCATTCCGCCGACCGGCAGACACGCCGCCATCCACGGCATGAGCATCGTCCATCTGCCGGAGGGGCGCTTTCTCAGTGACAGGTTTTACTTCGACACCAGCAGCGTCCTGCGGGACATGGGGCTCATGCCGTCTCCCGGCGTGTTCCGGGCAGCGCCGGCAAGGGCGTTGCTGCGCGCCATCGTCCTCGTTTCAAAAGGACTGGTGCGCTCGAACGGCGCAGTCGATGCCCCAACGGAACCGGCGATCCTGGACGACCTGGCGCTCTCCGATGGCGAGCGCCAGAGTCTCGCGCTCTTGACGCAGGTGATCGAAACGTTCAATCGCGGCGGATACCGCTCAATCAGCGAGCTAGTTGCCCACGACGTGGCGCTCGACAACAAAATGTTCGTCGAGATGCAGATCGGCCGCGAAGCGCTCGTTGAGTCGCTCGCCGTGCTCGCCACTGGGTTCCCCGATGCGACGCTGTCGATAACACAAACCGTCGTTCGAGACGACGAGATCGCGTGTGAGTTCCGCCTGCGCGGGCGCCACGACGGCCCATTTCTTGGCGTGCCGCCGACAGGGCGGCAGATTTCAATCCCCGGTATCAGCCACCTGACGATCCGCGATGGGAAGATTGCGGAGATCGCACTCTACGCGGACAGCGGGATGCTCTGGCGCCAGCTCGGACTGATGCCGCCACTCTCATTCCTCGACACGTCCGCGGCCCGCGTCTCGCTCTGGATCGCCGTAAACCGGGCGCGCGTGATCGCCGCCCTTACCGTGTCAGTCGTCGTCGCCCTTATGTCGAGCCGGCGCAAGAAGTGAATTGCAAGTTGATCAGCCGTCTCGATCGGGCACGTCGGGTTGCAGCGACTGTCCGCCGACGGGTTCCCGTGCGGCGCACGATGAAGGTTGGATAACACATGACTGACCAGAATCTGTCGTCGTCCGAGCCTGCGGATGACCTGGATGGCGAATTCGATCCGACCGACGCGCGCCTCGGCCGCTCGTTGCGGCGGCTGCTGACCACGGTCGACAGCGCCGACGCCCTTCTTCCCCGCGAAACGCGATCCGAGCTGTTGACGCTCATCGTGCAGACCGCCGCGCGGGTCACGTCCGCCAACGCTGCCTCCCTCTTCCTCATCAACGATGAGGGAACCCACCTGGTCTTCGAGGTCGCGATCGGACCGAAGGCGGACGAAGCGGCCAAGTTCCTCGTGCCGATGGGTCGCGGCATCGTTGGGGTCGTCGCAGCAACGGGGCAGCCGATAGCGATTTCAGCCCCGGAAAACGATCCGCGGTTTGCGTCCGAGATCGCCGCGGGCATCGGCCACATTCCACAGAGCATCCTCTGCGTGCCGTTGCGCTACGGAGATCGCATCATTGGCGCGTTGGAGGTGCTCGACAAGATCGGACGCGACACCTTTACCGCCAGCGATATCGAGCTCCTCGCGTACTTTGCCGAGATCTCGTCGCTCGCCACCGAGCAGACCAGACGGCAGGACGACCTGAGGACGGCCCTCTGTGAGATCCTCGGGAACTGGGCCAACCCGGAGGACGACACCGAGATGGAAGCGCGCATCACCGCCGCGGTCGACATGGTGCTGGCGGGCACGCGTTCCGCGCCTGAATATCGAGGAGCCCTCCAGATGGCGCAGCTCATCGGTGAGATATCCCACGCCGGAGACGCAGAGCGCGAGCTGTGTCTCGCGTGGCTGCAAAGCTTCCAGAAGTACGTCCAATCGCGGCGGCAGCCATTCATGAGTGGGCTTTCGTGGTTACAGTAAAGCCGGCGTGGTCATTTGATCCACGGGACTCACCTCCGGTCGACCTCGTCGATCCGTTGGATATGCAGTCCGGGGATCAGGAGTGGCAGCGCATGACCGGTTCCGGCGTCAAGGTCGCCGTCATCGACAGCGGAATCGACAACGATCACCCGGCGATCGCCGGCGCCGTGAAGGGCTGGGCAGAGCCGTACGAGGCGAGTGGCACGATCCTCTACCGCACCGAGCCGCATGGCGACGGCTGCGGCCACGGCAACGCATGCGCCGGGATCATCCTCGGCATCGCGCCCGACGTGGAACTGTACAGCGTCCGCGTGTTGGGGCCGAATATGTCAGGCACCGGTGTGTTGTTTGCCGCCGGGCTGCATTGGGCGATCGAGAACGGCATGCAGGTCATCAACCTCAGCCTCGGGACGACGAAACGTGACTTCTATGCCGTGTTGCACGAGCTTGCTGACACCGCCTACTTTCGCCGCATCATGCTCGTCGCGGCGGCCAATAATCTGGCGGTCGGCAGCTATCCGTCACTGTACGCGTCCGTCATCTCCGTTGCCTGCCAGGACGACCCGGACCCTGTTCACTACTGCTACAATCCGTCCCCGCCCGTGGAGTTTAGCGCGCCCGGCATCGACGTGCGTGTCGCGTGGACCGGCGGCTCATTCGTGCGTGGCACTGGAAACAGCTACGCCGCACCGCACATCGCGGGGATGGCCGCCCAGATGCTCGAGCGCTGGCCGTCGCTGACCCCGTTTCAGCTCAAGACGATTCTGCGCTCGTCCGCGTACAACGTCCGTGCCGCGCGCGAGGGCCAACCCAGCTGTGAGTCCCCGCCGCTCGCTCGCTGACACCGCGCTTCCGTCCGCGCTACCCCGCGGGCACGCGCCTGCTCGACGCGGACCGGCGAATGTGACGGTCTGCTGGCGCGCTCTCACGGAGAAACTCCTCGAACGACGGGCGTGACAGCTCGAACGTCCGGCACACGGTCGACGCGACGACCGAGGCGTTTCTGGGCTCGTCGCTGAGCAGCGCCAGCTCGCCGAAGTAGTCCCCGGCCCCCAGTCGCGCGACGACCTCCGGCTCACCGCCCGTCGCCGCGGATGAGCGTTCGACCTGCACGTCTCCTTCAGCGATCACGAAGAATGAATCGCCGGGATCTCCCTGCCGCACAATCACCGAGCCTGGCCCCCACTCCCGCTCGTCCATGAACCCCCGCAACTCAGCGAATAGCTCGTCGTCCATCGGCGAGTACACGCCCAGGCGACCGGCTCGTTTCAGCCCGCGCATGCGGTTGTTGACTATGTACAGCATAGCGAGGCGCTTGCCGGCCGTCGTGACTCGCTCTTTCGTCGTGCGGATCTCGTTCGGAATATCAATCAGGACGCTGCGCTTGACCGGCCGTTCCATCAGCACGTCAAACGCCATGCGCACCACGAGCACGCCGAATTGGAGCGCCGTGTAGCCGAGCTGTGGCATGAACACCGACTGGCCGCGCAATTGCCGCTCGATCTCCGGCACCATTTCGATCGGAATCTTCAATGGCGAAATCAGCCGCGACAGGAAGTCGAGAGGCGACAGGCTCGGCAGGTCCGTCTCGCTGATCCGTCCGTCCAGCAGCTTCTGCGAGCTCTTGCGGTAATCGTAGAACGGCATCCACTGCGTGCCGGCGATGTCGTACCCCCCCACGACCGGCTTGCCAAATCGCTTCGCTTCACGGTGCAGGGCAAACTTCGCCAGGATTGCCGGAGGCTCGGTGACGTCCACCCCGTCGATGATCAGGTCGGCGCGCGACACCAGGTCCGCCACGTTTTCCTCGGTGATACCGTCGGTGTGCACCTCAAACGACACGAACGGGTTAATGTCCGGCATCTTTTCAGCGAACGCGGACGCCTTATTCTTGCCGATGTCCTGAATGCGGACGTTCTGCCGGTTCGCATTGTTGTAGTCGTACGTCCCAGGCTCCGCGAGGATGAATGTCTCCGCGCCCGCGCGGACCAGCGGCTCGATCGTCGCTCCGCCGATGGCGCCGCAGCCCGCGACGAGGATGGTCGACCGCCGTAGCGTCATCTGCTCCGCATTGCCGATCAGCCCCCGGTTGCGAAGCGTCAGTTCCGCATACAGCTCCTCACGGTCCGGAAGCAGGACCTCCTCGCCTGTTGATAGCCGATGCACGCTGGCGTGCTGCTTGGGCGTGGCTGACAACAATGTTCGTGGACCACCGTCACGCGCGCTCATTTGCTGCTCGCTCCATTCTGCTGTCGAAACGTGTCACGTCCAGGCGCCATTACCTGCCACTCACTGTCCGGGCGCGACGCTCGGCTGCGGCCGTGCCGGCAGCGCCTCGCCCTCGTCGATCTCAGGCACCAAGCGATCCAGGACCGATGGCATCCACCAGTTCTTGTCGCCCATCAGCTTCATCGAGGCCGGCACGAGCACCAGCCTGACGAGCGTGATGTCGATCAGAACGGCGACGGCAAGCCCGAAACCGATCTCCTTGATCACGAGCACGTTCGTCAGTGCGAACGAGCCGAACACGGCGATCATGATCAACCCGGCAGCGGTGATGATGCCCGCCGTGCGCTCCAGGCCTAGTGCCACCGATTCCTCATTCGAGTATCCCTGGTTGTAGTACTCCCGAACGCGCGACAGCAGGAACACCTCATAATCGGTGCTCAGCCCGAACAGGATCGAGAAGAGCAGCACCGGCGTATAGCTGAGGATTGCGCCGATCGACACCAGGCCGATGAGCGACGATCCGTACCCGTACTGAAAGATAATTACGAGCACACCGTAGCTGGCCACGATGCCGATCAGATTCAGCAGAATGGCCTTGATCGGCAGCACCAGCGAGTGGAAGAACAGCATCAGGATCACAAAGGTCATGAACAGGCTCAGCCCCAGCAGCAACGGGAATTGATCGTAGACGACCCGGTCGAAGTCATAATGCTGCGCGGCCGAACCGCCGACGAGCACCCGCACGCCCGCCAGTCCTGGCGCCCATTCCTGAGCGTGCTCGCGCAACTCGAGCATCAGGTCGATCGTCTCGCGATCCGTGTCGCTGTTGGTCGGGTAGACGATCAGCACGGTCGTCGTGTTCGTGCCGTCGATGTTGACGAGCCGCTCGGCGATGCGCTTGCGGTCGCTGTTCGTCTCGATCGTCGCAGGGGAAAGCGATTGCATCCATTCCAGTGACGGGTTCGGAATAAGGCTCACGAGCGACTGAACGTTCTCGACGCGTGGGTCTGCCAGCAGCACGTTGTGCAGCGTGTACACGCCTTCAAGCACTTCCGGCCGCCAGATGCCTCCCGGACGACCGCTTTCAACCACGACGAACAGCGGGGTCGGTTCGCCGAGCCCGAACTGCTGCTGCACCAGCTCGAACGCGACGCGTGACTCCGCCGCCTCCGGCAGCGTCGTAACTGTCACGCCCGTGCGTTCGAGCCGTAGCACCGGCAGCGCCAGCATGCCGAGGATGACCAGCCCGATGCCGAGGCTGAGCCAGGGGCGACGCATCACGCCCATCGACCAACGTTGCCAGACTCCCTCCCGCGTTCGGTTGAGGCCTGGAACATATCGGCGCAGGTTGAGCCGGTGCAACCACCCGGCGGTGATCGCAAGCATCGCTGGTAGCAGCAGCAACGCTCCCGTGATCGCGACCGCGGCGACGACGACGATTGACAGCGCGATCGATCGAATGATCATGATCGGAAACAGCGTCAGCACCGACATCGTCAGCATCAGCGTGACGCCCGAATATGTGATCGAACGGCCCGCCGTCTGCATCGTCCGTTCGAGCGCCGCCTCCACGTCCAGATGCCGCAGCTCCTCGCGGAAGCGTGAGACGATGATGAGCGAGAAATCGACCGCCAGCCCGAGCCCGATCATCGACGCCGTATTTAGTGCGAAAATTGAGACGTCCATGAACTGTGCGATGACGTACAGCATCGCCAGCGACGCGACGACGGTCACGGCTCCCAGGATGAGCGGCACGCCTGCCGCGATCAGCGAGCCGAACACCAGCACCAGCAGGACGAATACGATCGGGAATGTGAACCGTTCAACGCGGATCAGGTCCTCGGCGCTGGCCCGTTCGATGTCGTAATTTACAGCCGCCTGCCCGATCAGGTACACGTCGATATCGTCGGACCGCACCAGCTCGCGCAGATGCGGTGTTACCCGCTCGAGGTGCTCCTCTTCGCCTTGCAGCGTGACCCACGCGTACGTCGTGTGGTTGTCGTCGCTGACCATGTCCGGGATGCCCGTTGAGTAGAACGACTCGGTCTTGGCAACCTCCGGCTCCTGGTCGAGCCGCTCCAGAGCCGTTGCCACCGAGTCGTAGAACACCCGGTCGGTAACCAGGTGCGTGTCCGAATGGAACACGATGAGCGCGGCCTTATCGGATGATAGATCGAGGTCCCGGGTCAGCACCTCGGAAGCCGTGTTGAACTCTGTGCCCGGCAGGCTGAATCCGCCGACCTTCAGTGCGTGCTCGGCCTGCGACGCGCCGACGACGGCCAGCGCGAACACCACGAGCCATGCCGCCACGAACCACCACCGGCGCAGGTACGCCGTCCGTGCGAGCCAGGAATACATTCCCGTCATGTGTCACCCCGTCCCTGGCACTTGAGCGCGGATCGACGCCGCGCTTCGTCAGGTGCTCGCCACCGGCCCCTTCGGCTACCCCGTTGCGACGCCGCGTCGTGCTCTCGTCAGCGTTCGCCGTCGATCAACTTTCGCGACGTGTCGCGCGTCCGGCTCATCGCGGTCCGTGTAATCTGTCGCTCAACCTCTGCCGCGTGCGTCAGATACCGTGTGTAGGCGTCCTTGCTGAGCCGCAACAGAGTCATCGGCGTGAGCGCGACGACATCCGCCATTCGCTCCGCTCCGGTGAGCAATGCGATCTCACCAAAAAAATCGCCGGGCCCCAGCGTCGCCAACCTGATCGGTGTTTTGCGACCGCGGCTGGCCTGCACGTCGGCGTTCCCGGACTCGATCAGATACAGGTCGTCGCCGATCTCGCCTTCGCGCACCACCACCGCGCCCGCATTAGCTTCGACCCGGTCCATGAATGTGCCCAGAACCGTCGCCTCCGCGACCGACAGCCCCTCGAACAGGTTCGACTGCCGCAGACGGACCGCCAGATCGATCATTAACAAGCGGTCTGACATCGCAACTCCCTGTTGCGGAACGCTCGCGTCCGTCAGCGGATCGAGCCCATCCGGGGGCTCCAATGTGCTCTTCGGAGTCAGGATGTCGCGCTTCAGCTTGAAAAGCGCGAGCAGCCCCGCTTTGCCGGGCTGCTCCAGCGCGTCGTCGATGGCGTCGAGGCGCGACAGCATCTGACGCGAGATGTCGCTCACCAGGACTGCAAAGGGATACACGGTCGAAAACTGGTACCGGGGATAGAAGTACGAGGCCTCTGCCTCGAACGGCACGGTGCCGTGGATCACGACCATCGGAACGTGGAAAAAGTCCAGGTTCTGCTTGGCCACTCCCTCCTCGAGGTCTCCGATGATCGCGTCGAGCTCGAGACGCAGCGGTCCAGCAAGCGAGCGGAACAGCGCCACGCCAACTTCGATCGGCGCGCGGGCGCCCAGCTCATCGAACGTATGCAGCCGCTGGTTCTTCACGAACCGGCCCAGCTCGCAGAGCTTGTGAAACGGCAGATCCGGAAGCACGACGAGCCGGTTGAAGATCCCCCAGCCATGCACCTTTTCGACGGAGAAATGCGGTCGTTCGCGCGTCCGGAGCGTCGTGCCTGGCTCTGCATCCGGGCTGACCTTGACGACCGCGTAGCACAGGATCTCACCTGTTTCCGCGGAGCCCGAAAGCACGTGTATATCGCCCCCGGCCACCCCCGACAGCGGCTCGTACTCAAGTCGCTCGTGATAGATCATGTTGGCGTCGACGAAGTTGATCGCCGCGTACTGCGCCAGGCGATACTTCATCAGCTCAATCAGATGCGCTTCGCTCAGGGATGTTGTCCGCACGACGATCGTGACAACCCCGTGTCGATTCTGCTGCACGTAGATCGCGTCGGCCGGCGTGGCGCTGAACAGCTCCGGCAAACGAAGTGCCGACGCATTGTCCACGAGATGGCGCACGAACGCCTCCGCTTCGGGGAGCGGCGCAACGGCGCTGACAGGCTCAGAAGTCATGCGCTTCCTTCCTCACGTGAGAGCCCGCCCGTCCCACCCGGCGTCAGTCTGCATCGGTCGGCGCTTCCGGCTCGACCTCACCTCGACGCGACGATCGATTCATCAGCGTCGCAGCGAGGAACACGATTGCGATCAGGATTGCGACGAACCCGAAAGCGCGCAGAAAGCCGATCGTTGGCGGATCGTTGCCCGAATCAAGCACGGCGCCTGCGCCGGCGTCGGTACCGGAGCCCTCGCCTTCGACGATGATCGTCCCGACCATCCACGGATGGGGGGTGCAGATGTATTCATACGTCCCTGGCTCATTGATCTGAATAATGACCGACTCGCCGCCGCGCATGTTGCCGGTGTCGAACGCGCCATTCCTCGCCGTTGCCGTGTGAACGATCCGCCCACCGTTGACGAATTCCACCGTCTGGCCAACCTGGATCGTAACGACGTTCGGCTCAAACGTCCACGCCATCGCGTCAGTCGGCTCAATGATCTCGATGGTGACGACCGGCGCCTCGGCGCCCGCGATCGGCGTCGGAGTCGGCTGCACGTTCGTGTACGTCCCCGACTCGTCCGGCGGCTCGACGTGCGGCGCCGCGGCAGTCGTCGCGCCCGGAACGACACGGAGAATCTGGCCCTGGCCGTCGTTCGATTCGTTTCCGTAGTTCGACACGTACAGTGCGCCGTCGGGCCCGAAGACCATCGCTGTCGGGAACATCAGCCCGATTACGACCGGCGTCACCGTGCCGTCCGCGTTGACCCGCTGCACCTCGCCGCCGTAGCCGACGTACCGCAATTGATCGGCGGAAAACTCGGCGGCGTATTGCAGCACGTACATCGTGCCGTCCGGCGCGAAAGCCACGTCGATCGGCGTCGTTAGGCCGGTGACGACACCTTCGGTGATCTCACCTCCGGGCGTGATCATGTCGACGCGGCCGGAGCCCGCGTTGTACGGCGCCGGGCTGAACTGCGCGACGTACAGGTTGCCGTCCGGGCCGGCCCCTGCGCCGACCGTCACCGGGCTGAACTCCCATTGAGCGAACAGGCTGAGTCCGCCATCCAGCGTTGCCTTGATGACGCGGTTGTAATTCCCGTCGGTGATGTACAAGTCGCCGCCCAGCGCGACCAGGTCATATGGATTTCCCATTGGCACGGCGTCGCCGTTACTGGGCGGCGTTGGGTTGTCGTCGTTGAATGCGCCGACATCGGAGATGGGCGTCGTTGTCCCATCTGCCTCGATCCGTGACAACATGGGACTCACCGTCATGTGCCCTGCCGGGACGTGATAGAGCACGTCGTTGATGACGGCTACGCCTGTCGATCCGAGCATCTCAACGCCGCCGTACAATCCGATGTTCGGCAATCCGGTGACATGGTCGTGGCGGACGCCATCCGGCGTGACGCGCGATACGCGACCGTTCGTTCCAATCGGCCCCTCGCCGCCGAAATTCACCGGCAGGGGGACCATGACATCGCCTGGAGCGCCGGCCTCGGACACGTACAGCGTCCCGTCCGACGTGAATGCCAGCCCCTTCGGGTTAATCAGCCCCATCGCATGGATCTCGACCGTCGTTGCCTCCTGGGCGTACGCTGGCATTGCTGTCGTGACGCTCATGATGAACATGACGACCACGATCAGTGGGATAATACGGATGTCTGCGCAGGTGTGATGCGTCATGGTAACTGCCAATCGACGACTCGACGCGGGCCGCGGCCGACGACATCGGCCTCGATCATCGCCGGTAGGTTCGGACTGTCACATGCGCTCGGTTTCCGCGTCGCACTGCCGGCGCTGCGAGCCTCATGTCAACTCACCCTTCGATGCTGGATGATCGTAGCAGAGGTCTCAACCTGCCGCAACGATCATCGTTCGTGTCCATATGGGCAGGTTTGAGACTGGCCGAAATACCCCGTTGACGGCATTATGGGCCTATGCTACTCTGATAGTGCGATGTCGCAACCGCATTTTCACAAGGCAAGGGGGACTCAGTGACTACGACCACTACGACCACGGAAGATGTCACCGCGTTTGTTCAGCAGCTGCAGACCATGCGCGAGACACTTCCCACCACGCAGCAGACCCTGCTCGACACGATCCTGACAACGGCCACTACCACCACAACCACCACGCCGGACGTCACGGGGTACACCACCACGACTGGGACCGACTGGACGACGTTGACCGAGTGGCTCACGACGACAACCACAACCACCACCGGCACGACGACGACCGGCACAACCACCACTGGCACGACGACGACAACCACGACCTGAGATAGCGTTCGACGCATCGTTCGCGCGAATACCGACGGGAAGGCTTCAGCTGAGCCTTCCCGTCACCGTTTCCACCGGACTCCGTTACAGCGTCGTCGGCGCCACGCACCCCGGGTGGCCAGCGTCCTGTGTTCGAGTCCAGCAGCGCAACGCCTGCTGATGCCTGCGACGAGCCTTGAATTGGGTGTCTTTTCAATCGTCAGCGGCGACTGGGAGCGAAAACGCCACGATCGTTCCGCCGTCCGGTGGAGACTCGATCCAGATCTTGCCGTCAAGCGCCTCGACCAGCTCGCGGCACAGGTACAGCCCCAGCCCCATGCCCGGAATCTGGCTCGACTCGACGGCGCTGGCTCGTCGAAACCGCTCGAATACGTGCGGCACGTCCTTCTCATCGATGCCGATTCCATGGTCGCGCACGCTGATCGCCGCCATCTTCAGCTGGTCGTCGCGAGTCGCGCTCACTTCAATTGGAGATTCGGGCGGCGAGTACTTCACCGCGTTGTGCAGCAGATTCCGGATAATCTGATCCAGGCTGCGTGGATCAGCCGCGACGACGAGGTCCGGACTACTGGTCATCGTGCACTTGCGGGACGCAAGCTGCTGTTGTTCGGCGTTGACGGCGCTTCGAATCGCGCCGAGCACGTGTACCGGCTCAGTCTCCATCGCCAGGCGCCCAGCCCGGATGTGCGCAAGCTGAACCATGTTTTCAACCAGTATCGCCAGCCGGTTGCTCTCGTTCGAGATGTCTCCCAGGATCTCGTCGCGTGTCTCGGCGTCAAGTCTGCCGGAGTCACGTAGCAGCATCGTGGCCCCTCCACGAATCGTCGTCAGTGGCGTTCGCAGCTCGTGTGAAACGATCGATAGGAAGTCGTCCTTCAGTTGCTCGGCGTCCCTGATCAGCGTGACGTCCTGGAAGACCGCAATTGCCCCAATGATCGATCCCTCGGATCCAAGTGTCGGCGCGGCGTTCAGCAGCACCGTAATCTGGCTCCCGTCCGGGCGGGTGATCAACACATCCCGAAGATGTGTGGACTCGCCATGCCGTACGGCGCGCACGATCGGCAAATCATCATCACTGATTGGGTCTCCGTCAGACGTCTCTCGCGTGTTCATAGCGACGTAGTCTGCGAGTGGCATGGGGGTCTCGATCCTCCAGCCGAGCAGCTGCGATGTCTGTCCGTTGACGAGCGTGACGATCTCGGGATCACGTTCGACGATCATCACCGCCTCGGGCAGCTGCTCCAGCACTGCGCGCAGACGGTGTTGCTCCCGTTCCACCGTTTGGTACAGACGGGCATTTTCTATCGCAACCGCCGCGTGCAACGCGAGAATCTCAACCAGGCGCTCGTCACGAACGCTGAACTCTTCCTCGGCCAGCTTGTCCGTCAGATACAGGTTTCCAAGCACGCGGCCGTGCGCGATGATCGGCACGCCGAGGAAGCTGTTCATTGGTGGATGACGGGGCGGAAACCCGACCGACGCGGGGTGCTCGCCAAGCTCTCGAAGTCGAATCGTTTTCGGTTCCTCCAGCAGCAGCCCGAGAATGCCCCGACCACGTGGAAGCTCGCCGATTCGTCGCTCCTGCTCATCCGTCATGCCCGACGTGATGAACGCAACGAGTCGCCGGCTGTCGTCTGGCACGCCCAGCGCGGCGTACTTCGCTCCTGCCAACTGCCGGGACAGATCGACGATGCGGCGCAACACCGTGTCCAGCGCCAGCTCGCCGGTGACCGCAAGCACGGAACTGGTCGAAACCTCCAGCTGTGTGGCCAGCTCCAGTCGCTGCCGGTGCTCGTTCGCGATGTCTCTCAGACCGGGCGCGATCGCCGTTAACGCTCGCAGCACGCGCTCTTCCGTGTCCGTCGTGATCGCGTCGTCCCCGCTGGTCGGATCGGGAGACTTGCGGTACGGTCCGGCCAGCACCACCGAACCCAGCCGGTCGTCATACCTCAACCCAAGGAAATGCTGGTCGTCGATCTGAATCGACTCGATAGGCGTGTGCGCGGTCGCAAGTGCCTGAATCGCGGCCCGCCGCGCGTCCAACGGCGCGTCTGTGACGGACTGAAACGGAACGCCAACGCTCACCGTCATCGCATCCAGCAGCGACCGAATGACGCTATCGGACATGCGCGCCCCCTTTCAG
Organism: Thermomicrobiales bacterium; assembly: GCA_035513175.1. GTDB lineage: Bacteria > Chloroflexota > Chloroflexia > Thermomicrobiales > CFX8 > DATKCN01. The sequence goes on along the minus strand of DATKCN010000107.1, from coordinate 20,897 downwards.
CAGGATGGACCGAGCAGCCGATGGGTGGCGACCGGAAGAGGCGGCGGGCGCATGTCCCTATCGCCGCTGGTCAATCAACGGCGCCTCGGGCGGGGGCTCGAGGCGGTATCCGATGCCTGGGAACGTCGAGATCAGGCGGTCTCCCTCGGCTTGAGCGCCGAGTTTCCGTCGCAGCCGGCTGACCCAGGTGCGAAGGTAGTACGTCTCGTCGCGAAACTCGGGTCCCCAGATGCGCGCCAGCAGGTCGCCATGCAGCATGACGCGGCCCGCATTCGACGCCAGTTGATACAGCACTTCCCACTCCGTGCGGCTCAGCCGCACCTCGTCCCCGTCGAGGACGACCCTGTGGTCGGCGAGATCGATCATGAGCCGGCCATAGTCGAGCACCTGACCGGCCGGTGTCACTTCACCGACTGCGCGCCTGAGTAGCGCCCCAACGCGCGCCGACAACTCATCCGGGTCAAACGGCTTCGTTACGTAGTCGTCGGCGCCCATGTCCAACCCGCGGATCTTGTCGCGCGCGGCAGATCGCGCGGTCAGCAGAATGATCGGCACGCTGGAATCAGCGCGGATTTCCTTCATCGCTGCGATGCCGTCCATGACGGGCATCATCAGGTCGAGAATGACGATGTCGGGCCCCTCAGCCTCGAACGTCGCGACTGCTTCCTGGCCATTTGACGCGGTGATGACGGCATAGCCATCTGCCTGGAGCTTGGCCCGCACCAGCCGGAGGACCGGCGCATCGTCGTCGGCCACCAGAATCAGATGCTTACGCAACACACATGTCCTATTCGTTCGTTGTAAAGCGTGCGTCCTTTGTAGCGTGACCCGATCGGCAGCGGCAACACGCCTGGCTCGCGTAACGTACACGGCATTGTAACGCCTTCACCGTTCGATGACGCGCCAATACGACGCTGGCGCACATATGCTAACCAGGAGTGATGATGCCAGCGGCCCGCTGTCCGCGATGAGTCGCCAGTTGAAGGAGACAGGACATGATGCAACGAGTCATAGTGCCGCTGGATGGCTCTGAGCTGTCCGAATCCGCCATCGGGCTCGGCCAGATCCTGGCGCGCTCGTTCGGAGCGGCGTTGGAGTTGACGACCGTATTGACCGAGCCCGTGATGCTCGATCTCCTGCCGAGCCTGCTGCTGCCCGACCGATCAGCAGCGGAACATTATCTCGAGAAGGTCGCGAGCCGTGTTTCGCCAGACATCGAGACCTTCTCCTATGTTATTCGCGGCAACCCTGTCGAGGAACTGCTGCGACTGACTAGCGGACAGCCGGATGTCGTGGTCGTGATGTCAACACATGGGCGCGGCGGCCTCGGACGCGTCATGTACGGCAGCGTCGCGGACAAGGTGCTCCGAGGATCGACCGTGCCTGTCGCACTTGTTCGCGGCGGCGTCGCTGCGGAAAAGTCGACATTGAATAGTCTGCTCGTCCCGCTTGATGGCTCCGAGCTCGCCGGGCAGGCCCTTGCGCTTGCCGCCGAACTCGGCGCGCGCGTTGACGCGACACTGACCTTGGTGCGGGTAGTCGAGCCCATCTGGTCTACGACATACGGCGCCTTCGCAGAAGCGTCCATGCTCGCCTCTCAGCAGATCATCGAAGTGGAGCAGCAGCTTCAGGCCGAAGCCCGCGCCGATCTCGATCGTATCGCGACCGGGTTGCGCGAACGCGGGCTGCGTGTCGGCTGGGAAGTGCGAGCCGGACGTCCAGCCGACGAGATCGTGCGCGCGGCAGAGACGACCTCCGCCGATCTGATCGTCATCTCGACCCACGGCCGCGGCGGCCTGCGGCGTTTCGCGCTTGGGAGCGTCACCAGTGAGATCATGCATCGCGGCGTGACGCCGATCCTCGCGATTCCGCCCGGATCGAGCGCAGAGGTCTCGTACGATGGCGTGGCTCCGTCGGCGTCGGAATTGTCGGTTCATCACCGTGAGGGCGCCCTTAAATCGGGCTGACCGCATTGGAACGGACAGTCCCTGGCACGCCTTCCACATCAGCGCCGTCGCCACGTCGCTCGTCCCGGGCCGCCGCAGAGATCGCGCTCGGTGACGGACGCCATAGGCCGTTTGAGAGCCGTGTGTGAGGAGCGTGAGAAAGTGGTAGCGTCGAACGCGACCACGCTCATCGACTCCGTGACGGAGGGCATTTGACGTCAGACTCAATCAGCCGGCTGCAGTCGAAGCTCGCCACCGCCGCGCAGGCAGTCGCGCGCGTCCGGTCCGGCGATCGTGTCTTTGTCCACGGCGGGTGCGCGACCCCCTCGGGTCTCGTGGATGCCCTCGTTCAACGTGCGCCTGAACTGCGAGACGTGCTCGTTTGCCACCTGCATACTGAAGGACCAGCGACCTACGCGGCCCCGGGGTATGAGCAGAGTTTTCGCCACGTCGCTCTTTTCGTCGGAAGCAACACGCGCGACGCCGTCAACTCAGGACGCGCAGAGTACATCCCAGCGTTTCTGTCGGAGGTCCCCTCTATGTTCCGCTCCGGACGTCTTCCGATCGACGTCGCGCTCCTGAATCTGTCTGCCCCCGACGCGCACGGATTCTGCTCGCTTGGCGTTTCTGTCGATGTCGCGATGGCGGCCGCTCGGGCGGCGAAGACCGTGATCGCCCAGATCAACACGGCCATGCCGCGCACGCATGGAGCGAGCTTCATCCACATTGACCAGATAGACGCTGCCGTCGAGGTACACATCCCGCCGGTCGCGCTGCAGCCAGCGCGGTTATCCGCGACTGATGAAAAAATCGGCGCGTTCGTCGCCGGTCTTGTCGAAGATCAGTCCACGCTTCAACTTGGCATCGGAAGTATCCCCAACGCCGTGCTCGCGGCACTTGGCGGGCATAAGGACCTGGCAATCCACAGCGAGATGTTCTCCGACGGCGTAATGGCCCTCGTCGATGCTGGCGTCATCACCGCGCGCTACAACCCGATTCATCCCGGCAAGCTCATCACGTCCTTCCTCATGGGATCCGAGCGACTGTACGCGTTCGCCGACGACAACCCCGGACTGGAGATGCACCCGGCTGACTACACCAATGACACGGCCGTGATCCGCCGCAATCACCGTATGATCGCGGTGAATTCGGCAATCGAGATCGATCTCACCGGTCAGGTCTGCTCCAGCTCGATCGGCGAGCGCATCTACAGTGGCTTCGGCGGTCAGGTCGATTTCATGCGCGGCGCGACCCTGGCCGATAACGGACGGTCGATCCTGGCGCTGCCTGCCACGGCGCGCGGAGGAGTCGAATCCCGCATCGTTGGACGCTTGCGCCCCGGCGCCATGGTGACGCTAACCCAAGCGCACGTGCGATTCGTCGTCACCGAGTTCGGCGTCGCGGATCTATATGGCAGAACGCTACGCGAACGCGCGGCGGCGTTGATCAGCATCGCCCACCCATCATTCAGGGACGATCTGTTCGCGTTTGCCCGCGATCACAACCTCGCGGGACATCCCATCGCCGTTCCACCCCTGCCAAACGGGTGACTCCGCGTGTCAGTCTGGTTGGCGCCGAGCAAGGATATCGCGCAACACCGCAGCATCAAGCCTCGTAACCGGTTGCGTGGACACGAACCGCTCCGGTCGGTGCAGCCGGTCAACGACGATGACACTCGCTCCAGCCGCTTCAGCCGCGCGCAGCCCAACGACCGCGTCCTCGATGACCAGACAATCCCGGGCGCTGACGCCCAGTGCTGCCGCGCCCATCAGGTACGGCTCAGGATCGGGTTTGCCCCGCGTGACGTCGTCCGCGCTGATCGTCGCCTCGAACGCGTCCGACAGCCTGCTCGACCGGAGAATCATATCCGCCTCGGCGCGGCGCGCGCCCGTAACGAGCGCCAGCCGCACGCCTCGCTTGAAGAGTGCTCTCGCCAACCACTGTCCATCGTTAAACGGCGTCACCAGCTCAGCGAAGCGAGTCATGAACCGGCCGAGCTTGTCGGCCATGAGCACGTCGAGGTCCACGGAAATGCGGTGCTCGAGAAACCACTCGGCGAAACCGTCCACGTCGGGCCGCCCAAGGAACACTCGCTCCCAGTCGTGATCGTCAGGAACCGGGAGTCCCTGCGCCGCGAGCGCGTCTACCGTCACCGCGAAATGAGCCGGCTCAGAGTCGACGAGTACCCCATCCATATCGAACATAACCGCGCTGATCATCGGCGGAGTATCGCAGGCGGGCGCACCGCGCACCAGCGCTGCGCGCCGCCCGCGGAGTGGGGCTCAGGCGTTCGGCGCGGCCCCGCTGCCGGCCCCCACCAGGTTCGGCAGAAACATGTCCCAACCGGCACTGTGTGATGCGATCTCGTCGCCTACAAGCCCTGAGTGTGTCATGCGGACGATCGTATCGTTCCCATCCGCGACTAGACTGAACGTTACAACGCTCGCTCCCGGCTGAGTCGCGGCCCCTTCGCCCTCCCAGCCCCAACTGAGCACGACGCGCCGGGGACGGTCGATCTCCATGTATTCGCCCCGCGCGACGTGCTCGCCATCGTAGCTGAGCCGGAACTTGCCGCCGGGTCGCGGCTCCAGTTCGGCCGTCGTTCCCATCCACTGCACGAGCTTCTCCGGGTCCGTCAGGAACTCGAACACCGTGTCCGGTTCTGCGTTCACCCGAATCTCGCGCTCGATTGTTCCACTGTCTTCCTGTTCCAAGGTCATGCTCCTTCGTCTAACGTCGTCCTGATGTCGTCGCGTCATCCATCGGTCCACGCTGTCGTCGTTCCTGCTCGGTCTCTGCCGCCTCCTTCAATTTCGCCAGACCGGCGTCCCACATCCACTCCAGCTCCGCGCGCACGCGGGCGAGCCCCTCGGGCCGCGCGCGATACAGGCGCCGGGTTCCCTCGCGCCGCTCGGTGACCAACCCGGCGTCCTTGAGCACGCGCAGGTGCTGCGAGATGGCTGGTCGGGTTACCTGGAAGTGGGACGCGATCTGTCCCGCGGACAGCTCGTCATGGCGCACCAACCGAAGAATCTCGCGCCGGCTTGGTTCGGAGATGGCTCGGATGATATCGTCCATGACGCATATATTAGAGGACACTAACGTAAGTGTCAACTAACAATGACACAGAACCTCGGCGCTGGCGCGTCGCAGCAGTAACGGATCCGAGCCTGTGACAGAAGCGGGTGAGGCGCGAGCCCCTGAACGCTCAAGTTAATCCGCGAGTCGACGCCGTGCGTTGCATGTGCCAATAGCAGATATGCGACCCAAAGCGTCACGCGCCAGCCTTCCTGCGTCACCCCGGATTTCAGGTTGCCGAACGTACCGCCCGCGCCTGCCGCGCGTCCTTCCGTGACAGTCCCTCGGCCCGCTCGCTGCTCTCTATTCCATGTTCCCCTCGAATCGCGTATTGTGTGCTGAGAATCGCGGCCAGACACACGTGGGACGTTCGAAGCCCACACGAAACGAACGGAGCAACTACGATGGTGCACGTTGAGCGATTGCATGGTTTGATCCGCGAGGTCTATGAAGCCGGTCTCATCACCGAGGGAAACTTCGAGTTCCGGTCCGGAATGCGCGCCCTGAAGCTGATCGACCGGGACCGCGTGCTGTCCGACACGCACATCGCCAGCCGGCTGGGCTACGCCATCGCCAAGCACTTCTTCCTCAACCGTATTGACGTCATCGCCACGCCTTCGGTCTGGGGCGCCGGTCTCGCCCAATGGGTCGGCTTCTTCCTCGATCCTCGGCGCTCGGTCGTGTATCCAACGCCATCGGGCGGTTCCGTGACGCTCTCCGAATCCGCGCGGGAGATGATCACCGACAAGCGCGTGCTGATCGTCGACAACCTCATCCTGTCGGGCAAGACGATCCAGGACTTCGTTCGCACGGTGAGCGCGTCGGGCGGACGGCCGATCGGCATTGGCGCGCTCGCAGACATCAGCGGGCGCGAGTTTCCTATCCCCACGCTCGGACTCCTTAACGAATGGCTGGACATATACGACCCGAAGGTCGAGCCCGATCGGGGACTTGGTGTCCCAGTCACGCAGATCGGGTACTGACCCTGGCGCCAGGAGGCGTCGTGGCGCCTGCCGCATCGCTGGCAACTCCCGATCTCGACCGGTTCATTGCGCAAATGGATGGCCGGCTGTTGGAACACGCCGCGCTCGGCGACGCGCGCGAGCGCTTCCTGCTGATGTACCGCACATTCAAGAACGAGCTGCGGCGCAACCTGCAAGCTGGACGTTTCAGCGACACTCCGTGGAGCGAGGCCATCTGCTGCCGCATGGCCGAGATGTACTTCGAGGCAGATTCCGCGTACCAGATCGATCCACCGACGTGCCCTGAGCCGTGGTCGTTTGCGTTCGACGCCGCGCGGTCCGGCAAGCTGAACCTGCTGCAGGACATGCTGCTTGGCATGAATGCGCACATCAACTACGACCTGCCCATCTGCGCGTACGACACGATGCGCCTGTTCGGCGACGTGTCGCTCGAGCTTCCAGCCTTGCGTCGTGAGGACCACGGTGACGTGTCGTTCGACGCGCTGCTGCGTAGCCGTTACCACGATTTCCTTCTGATCAATCAGATTGCCTGGGAGAGCATTGCCGTCATTCAGGAAGCCGCGACCACTCGCTTTTCGCGGGTTCTCGGCATTGCCGCGCGCATCGAGCGCACCGGCCCCGTTCAGCTGTCCAGACTCATTACGACGCGGGTGATAACCGAGTATCGCGATCGGGCGTGGGGGCATGCCATCCTGCTCCTGATGGCGGAAGATGTCCGGCAGCTCGCCACCGTGAGGCAGCTGATGTCACGCTTCGCCATGGACGCCGCCGACCTCGTTACCCGGGTCGACTTTCATCCCGTTCGATCCTGGCAACTGCTGCGTCGGGGCTCCGTATTCCCCGGAAACGCACGGCGCTCGGAGTCGGTTCACGTTCAATCCGTTGTCCCGTTCCTCGTCGATCGCCTCGACACACCCTCGACGCGTCGCATCGCGAGACGTGCGCTGATCGACGTTGGCCCCGTCATCCAGCCTCGCTTGTGCGTGCTCCTCGAACGCTACGCGGGATCCAACGCTGGTCGCGACCAGTTGTTGCAGGTCATCGCGGCGCATCCGACACCGGTCGCCGCGTCCGCGCTGCAACTGCGTGTTACCCGAGAACCGCCCGCGTCGGGCGGCGATCCGCTTCTGCTACTCGCGGCTCTCCGACTGGACCGGGTCGCGCTCGACATCGACCACGCCAGATTCGAACGCTCACGCGAGCTTGCCCTCTGGCACGCGCGCTGGACGGCTGGGGTGTTCGCGGGACTGGGAGTCGAGTTCCGCGGCTCGTTGCTGGACGAAGTGCTGCGCCACAGACAGGTGCGATTTCTGCGACGCCTCCTGCTGCTCGGGGTCGTTCTGAATCCCGACAGGCGCCTGATGGACGCGGCAGAGTCTCTGTCTCCAGCACTCAGCCGCGAGGCCGGTGATTCCGTCGCGCGGGCCATCGACACTGTCGTTCCCGGCGCCGGAGACGATCTGCTGCGCCCGCTTGTGGGACTGGACGGACCGGAGACCGCTCGCGACCGTGATCGCGCAGAGCTGCAACTGAGCCAGATTTGCTTCCACACCGATCCGTGGATACGCTCCTGCGCGTTGCATCGTGTCGGGGATCTCGGCTCGCGTGAACGTCTGCATCTCATCGTGCCGGGCATCGACTCATCGGAGCCTCGCGTGCAGGAGGCCGCCTTGCAGGCGTGCGCCGCGTTGCTACCGATGGAGGATCTTCGGACCTTAATCGAGCCGTTGCTTTCGAAACAGCCGGTTGCGTGGGTGGCCGAGTACGCCGAGCGATTAGCGCAAGGCAGCGGGTCGGAGGACGGAATGTACTCGACGATTGAAAAGGTGCTGTTGCTCAAGAACGCGGAGCTGTTCGTCGACATCCCGGCCGAGGACCTCTCCGAAATCGCCGAGATCGTTCAGTCGGGAGCGTTTCGCAAAGACCGGCGTCTGATCACCGCCGGGGAGCCGGGCGACGCTCTGTATCTGCTGGTGCGCGGCGAGGTCGATGTGCTCAGCGCCGACGGGCGCAAGCTTGCGCGTGTTACACCGTACGCCGTGTTGGGCGAGACGTCGATCCTGCTCGACGAACCCTGCTCAGCAACCTGTGTTGCCGCGACGTCAGGTCAGGCACTGCGCATCAGGCGCGTCGACTTCGAACGGATCCTCCTCGACTATCCCGACGTGACTTTGGGCCTCCTTCGAGTTATGACCCGCCGCATGCAGGCAGCCAACCGCGCCAGGGATCCCGTAGCCTCGATAGTAAGCTGACGGTTCCTGTGATGTTGCTTTCCGGGGAACGGCGAGCCCATCCGCGTTGAGCGCAACGCGGTCCGCGAGCGGATTCGGCTATACTTTCCTTGGCGCATTCGGTCCCTCGGCCAGCACGTTCACGCCATGATCGAATCCCACGAAGCGCTGTTTCCTGGTGTGTCGGACCGCGCGAATTGCCGCGGGTGGCGAGCGGTAACTGGTCGGCCGGCGATGGAGGATGGCTCCCATGTATCGTTGTAAAGTCTGCGGCTACATCGAGACCGACGAAGTCCAGCCCGCGGAGTGCCCGTCCTGCGGCGCGTTCGGCGATCGCTTCATGCCGATGACCGACGCCGAGGTGAACGAGGTGCTGGCTGGCCGCTTGTCATACGGCGTGTTTGGTGACAATCCCGCCGACGCGCCGGTGGAGGACGCCCGCCGTATCCGACTGCTGGCGTTCGTCGACAGTGAGAACTTCGCGCCGTTCGCCGTGCGCAGCGGCACGCGCTACGCCATCAGCACCGGCGATCAGCGCTGGTTCGCCGACAACATCCCGTGCCAGAAGGCGTGCCCATCTCACACCGATATCTCCCGCTATATCGCGCTCATCGCCGACGGCCGCTACGCCGATTCGTTCGAGCTGAATCGCGAGCACAACGTCTTTCCAGGCTGCCTCGGTCGCATGTGCGCGCGTCCCTGCGAGGACGCGTGCCGCCGTCAGGTCGTCGACCAGCCAATCGGTATCTGCTACCTGAAGCGGGTTGCGTCCGACTATCGCGGCGAGACCAAGCGTGAGACGCCGCCGCCTCCGAACGGGAAGACCATCGCCATCATCGGCTCCGGCGTGGCCGGGCTCACCGCCGCCCGTGAGTTGGCCCGCGTCGGTTACAAAGTGACGGTCTTCGAGATGTTCGAGGTCCCCAGCGGCATGATGTGGGCGGGCGTTCCCGAGTGGCGTCTGCCGCGTGACGTCATCATGGAAGAGATCGAGCTGATCCTGGAGTTGGGCATCGACCTGCGCTGCAACACCAGAGTCGGCGTTGACGTCATGTTCGAGGACCTCGTCAACGACTACGACGGGGTCATTATCGCCGCGGGCAACCAGCATCCAAGCCGCCTCAACGTCCCAGGCGAGGACTTGCCCGGCGTCGTGCCCGGACTCACCTTCCTGGAGGAGATCAACCTCAACCTCAGGCAGGATGTGTACGTCGGTAAGCAAGTCGTCACCGTGGGCGGCGGCTTCACGTCGATGGACTGCATCCGCACCGTCCTGCGCCTCGGGGCGCAGCGCTCCGTCATGACCTACCGGCGCTCGAAGAACGAGATTCCCGTCATGGGGATCGAGCTCGAAGAATCCGAGCTGGAAGGTTGCGAGATTCTCTACATGGTCTCGCCCACCAGATGTATCGCGGGGCCCGACGGCCACGTAGCGGGCATCGAGTTCGTGCGCAACGAGCTCGGCGTGCCCGACGCCTCTGGCCGCCGCCGACCGGAACCGATGGAAGGCTCCGAGTTCATCATCGACTGCGATCAGGTCATAGTCGCTATCGGACAGTATCAGGATAACTCCTTCTTCCCGAAGGACTTCTTCCCCGAGCTCGACCGGCGCGGCAACCCCAAGGTCGACGCCACTGGCCACACCGAGCACCCAAAGGTGTGGGCAACCGGCGACTACGTCACGAATCCCCTCAACTTCATCTCCGCCATCGGGGACGCCAAGCGGGTTGCCGAAGAGTTAGACGCGGTCCTGCGCGGTGAGCAGCTCCCCGTTCCCGATTACGAGGTCACCCGCGTGCCGATCGAAGACTTCCACACGCCGAACGCGCTCGTGAGCGAAGGTGTCGCGGAGTGGTCGGTGGCCGCGATGAGCCGCCGCCTGCGCTGGGGCGACAACTACACCGAGGTCGAGCGCCAGCACATGCCGATGCTCCCGCTGCGCGATCGTGGCCTGCTCGCTGACGAGACGGCGCTGGAGGTCGAGCTTGGACTGCCGAAGCCCATGGGCTTCGAGGAGGCGAAGCGCTGCCTGCAGTGCCAACTCAACATCTTCATCGACGGCGACCGCTGCATCCTCTGTAATGGCTGCGTCGACATTTGCCCCGTGGGTGTCATCGAGATGATCTCGCTCGACCGTGTCCATTCGATCGACGGCGACGTCGAGCTGGCAGGCATGGCGCGCGGTGAGCTTGGCCCACATGCCGTGGCGATGGTCATCGATGAGCTCGCGTGCATCCGCTGCGGGGCCTGCCTCGAGTGGTGCCCGACTGAGTGCCTGACGATGGAGCATTACCGGCCCACTCCGCTGCCGGCCCGCGAATCGACCGATCTCGCCATCGTCGCCGACGGGTAGCGCTCCACGCCATCAACGGCCATGGCTAGGAACTTCGTCCTGACCATGGCCGTTACCGTGCGCGCGGTTCACTCGCCGTTGTACGCTGTTTCGCATGCTGTGAGTCTGACTCGCCATCGCCGGGTTCCATCCGGCGCGCGAATGGAGTTGTTCGGAGTGATCCGCTCGTGAGCAATCGTTACGTCTGCGTCCATGGCCACTTCTACCAGCCGTCACGCGAGAACCCTGTAAGCGGTGAGATGCCTGTCGAAGTGGCCGCAGTCCCATACTCCAACTTCAACGAGAAGATCCACGCCGAGTGCTACGCCCCGAACGCCGAGCTCGGCAACTTCGCGCTCATGAGCTTCAACCTCGGACCGACGCTCGCGTCATGGCTGCGACGCTATCACCCGGAGACTCTCCGCCGGATCGTCGCCGCCGACCACGCGGCCTTCGCGGCGCGCGGTCATGGTTCGGCGCTCGCGCAGTCGTATCACCACACGATACTTCCGCTCGCCAGCGAGCGGGATCGCCGGACAGAGATCCGTTGGGGCGTCCGCTCGTTCGAGCTGCTCTTCGATCGCAAGCCACGCGGCATTTGGCTGCCGGAGACCGCTGTCGACACTGAAACCATCGAGGACTGCGCGTCCGAGGGGCTTGTGTTTACGATCCTCGCGCCCGGGCAGCTTCAATCCGCTGGCGATTCAGGAGGGGCATACGCCCTCGAGCTACCGTCGGGGCGACGCTTCGAGGTTCTTGTCTACGACGGCGATCTCGGCGGCGCCGTGTCGTTCGATTCCGAATCTACTGCCCGCGCCGGCGCCTTCACCCTGCATCATCTGCTGCCGGCGATCGCGCGCGCCGGCGGCGATCCACCGCTCGTCGCTATCGCCACCGACGGCGAGGTCTACGGCCACCATCACATCTTCAAGGACCTGTTCCTCCACGATCTTCTCGCGCAATCGCTGGCTCAACACGGTCTGTCAGCGGTGACATCCGAGCAGTACGTCATGTGCCACCCGGCAGCACGCACGGCGACGCTCATCGAGCGCGGGTCCTGGGGCTGCCCGCATCAATTGGCGCGCTGGTCGAGCGGCTGTTCCTGTACCGATGGGCGGTCCGGCTGGAAGCAGCCGCTTCGTGACGCGTTCGACGCGCTGGCGCATATGGTCGACGATGTGTTCGACGATGCTGGCAGCCGGAGCCTGCGCGACCCGTGGGCAGCTCGCGACGCGTACGTCGACGTGGTCGACGGCGCCACGACGTTTGATGACTGGTACGAAAGCTGGCGGGCGCCCCGCGGCGGAGACGCCGCTCAGGCCCTCCTCCTGCTCGAAGCTCAACGCCACCGGCTCGCCATGTACGCGTCCTGCGCCTTCTACTGGGAGGATGTCAGCCGCATCGAAACCGGCTACGGCATCCGGCGCGGGCTGGCGGCCGCGACGCTCATCGACCGCGCGTTCGGCTCATCGCTCGTCGAACGCTTCGTCAATCTGCTCTCGCGGTCCCGCGGATTAGATCAGGACCTCTCCGCCGCCGTGCTGCATGCTCGCGAATGGATGCCCGCCCCCGCTCGCTGACGCTTCTCGCGCTGCGCGACTGTCACGCGATGTGCGGCATCACCTCGGCCGCCCACAGCTCCAGGGCCTCAATGTCGTCCTGATCGTGAGTTTGCAGCATGAAACGCTGTAGCCCCTGCGCCTCACGCGCCTTGATCTCCTCGACGATCTCAACCGGCGTTCCGACCAGCCAGCCTCGGTCCCGAAACTGGTCCGCCGCGTCGCCGGGCGACATGTCGCGCACCGTTGGGATGACCTGTTGGATCCGCTCGGCCCGGCGCTCGATCTCCTGCCGGGTGCGGCCGATGATGTGCCCCGTCATCAGCGAGCGTCGGATCGCTCCGAAGTCGCGTCCAACCGCCTCGCAGTGCCGCTTCAGCACGTCGACCTTGGCGTCGTAGTTCTCCCGCGAGATGGTCGTCACGTTCCATTCGTCTGCGTACTCAGCGACGACTCGCAGCGTGCGCTTTTCGCCGCCCCCGCCGATCATGATCGGCACGCGCTCCCCGTTGCCCGGCGCAGGGCGGTGCTGTGCGCCGTCAAGCTGAAAATGCTCCCCTTGGAATGTCACAGGCTCGCCACTCCACAGGCCGGTAATGACCCGCAGCGACTCCTCGAAGCGGTCCATGCGCTCCTTGAGCGGCGGCAGCCGAAACCCGAACGCTGCGTGCTCCGCCACGTTCCAGCCCGCTCCAACTCCTAGCCAGAAGCGCCCGCCCGACAGCTCGTGCAACGACACCGCGTCGAACGCCAGGTGGACCGGGTGCCGGTACGTTACCGGCGACACGAGCTGTCCGAACTCCAGCGTCGAGCTGCGCGTTGCCACCGCGGTCAGCGACGGCCACAGCGCCAGCGTGTCGCGCTCGGACACGCCCATCACCGAGAACAGATGATCCGACCGCCAGATCGAGTCGAATCCCAGCCGCTCCCCGGCGTCGATCAGCCGATTCCAGCGTTCCCACGTCAGGCCCTCCTGGCCCTCGATCATGATTCCCAGCTTTGCCATCGTCTTTGCGCCTTCCCGTGATGTCGTTCGTTCGTGCGCCAGTGTCGCACAGGTGGCGCGCGCTCCGGCAACTTTCGCCGCGACACGCGCCAAGCGCCTCGACGCCTGCCTGCGGGCGCTTACAATTGCCGCGTTCGCCGAATCGTCATCATCCGGCTGTGACGCGGCGCCTTGGACGGAGACGATGAATTGACCGGCGACGCATTCGGGTTGACCCCGGAGACCACCATCCGCGACAGCCTGTATGACCTCATCCCACTCTCCCGGGAAGCCGCCGCCCTGCTTGCCTCGGGCCCGTTCCTGCGTCTCGATGGCATCCAGCAGCTGGGCTTCGTGTCGCGCGTCTGGCCCGGCGCCAAGCACACCCGCTTCGAGCACTCTCTCGGCGTCATGCACCTCATGCGCGCCGCCCTGCTCCGTCTCCAGCAACACGGCGCCGGCATCTCATCAGACACTGCCCGCGCCGCTATCGCCGCCGCCCTGCTTCATGACATCGGTCACTACCCCTTCTCCCACGCCATCGAGGAGCTTGGCCCGCCAGTCCTGACGCACGAAGAAGTCGGCCGGAGGCTGATCGTCTCGGGAGAGATCGCAGGCATCCTGCGCGACGCCTGGCGCCTGGAGCCGGAACGTGTCGCCCGCCTGATCCACCCGGGCGACGATCCGCTCCCGGACGAAGATCGGCTCGTGCGCGGCCTCCTCAGTGGCGCGCTCGATGTCGATAAGCTCGACTACCTCCCGCGCGACGCCCGCGCTTGTCACGTCCCCTATGGCGGCGTCGATTCCGCGCGCCTGCTCGACGCCTTGCGCGTCATCGAGGTTGACGGCGTCAAGCGCATTGGCATCGATGACAAGGGCGTCTCCCCACTGCACTCGCTCATCAACGCCCGTCAGGAGATGTTCGACAACGTCTACTGGCACCACACCAACCGCGCCTGCATGGCCATGCTGCTGCGCGCCGTTCAGGAAGCCGTCATCGCTGGCCTGTCTCCAGAGGAGTTGACCCGGCACACCGACGCCTCGCTGATCGCCACCCTCTCCCGTCCCGAGATGCCCGCTGTCACCCGCCGCCTGACCGCGTGCCTCTCCTCTCGTCTGCTTCACAAGCGGGCCGTCGAGATCAGCGCCCGCAGCGGCGACCTGTACGCCTACCTCGGATCCCTGTTCCACCAACCTGCGCGCCGTCGTGACCTCGAACGCGCCATAAGCGTCGAGCTGGCCCGCCAAACCGGGCTCCTCGCCGACGACGGCGACATTCTGATCGACATCCCCAAGCCCGAACGCTGGCGCACCGATGTCTGGGTTGCCTTCCGACGCCCGCCAATCGGCTTCGCGCCCGTCATGGCCTGGAACGATGTCGCCGGCGTCGGACCCGAGCACTTCAAGCAATACGAGGAACACCGGCGCATGATCCGTATCGTCGTGACCGAGCCGCTTCGCGACGCGGTTCGCGAGCGCTGGGACCGGCTGCTCCTGCCGCTCATGGCAGGCGCATGACCGGCGCGCCGGGCGCGCTGGACGTGGACGACATCGCCGCTCGTCGCGAACGCTGGATCGTCTGGATCGTGTCGGCCTGCGTCTTCGTGTCGGTCGTCAACACGTCGATGGTGAACGTGGCGCTGCCGACCATCGGTGACCACTTCAACGCTGACGAGGCCCGCGTCGGGTGGATCGTCACGATCTACGCGCTCGCTTTCGGCGTCGGCACGCCGTTTTACGGGCGACTCGGCGACCGCTATGGGCTCCGCCGCATGTTCGTGATAGGCCTCTGCGTCTTCGTGGTCGCGTCCGTGCTGGCTGGAGTCGCCGCCGGGTTTGGTTTCCTGCTCGCGTGTCGGGCGTTGCAGGCGGCCGGGAGCGCGGCGATTCCCAGTCTGGGAACTGCCATGATCGCTCGTGCCGTCCCGTTCGAGCGCCGCGGCTGGGCGCTTGGCTTGACGTCCGTGGCAGTAGGCGCCGGCAGCGCGCTGGGACCGACGCTGGGTGGCGTGTTGACGCAGTTCGCCTCTTGGCGCATGGTCTTCCTGATCTCGGCGCTGCTTGGGCTATTGGTTCCACTCACGGTTCGCTACCTCCCCGAGGGCCCCGGCAGCCGTCGGGACGGCATCGACTGGTTTGGCGGCGTTACGCTTGGCATGACGATCGCCGGGATCATGCTCGCCGTCGCGGGCGCGCAGCGGCAGGGGCCGTCGTCGTCCTTCGTCCTGATCTCGGTCAGCGTCGCGATCCTCGGCGCCGCGCTGACAGTCTGGCGCCAGCGGGTCGCCCCACAGCCTTTCGTCGATCACATTCTGGTCCAGAATCGTCGCTACCTGCTGCTCTGCGCGATCGGCTTCTGCACCATGGCTGGCAATATCGGAGCGCTCGTCATCACCCCGTTCCTGTTCCGCGACATCAACGGGCTGTCGGCGGGCCAGATCGGATTGGCCATGCTTCCTGCCGCCGTTGCTGTTGCGATCCTCTCGCGTCCCGTTGGCAGCCTCGCCGACCGCATCGACCCGTTTCTGCTCGTGATTGCCGGACTCGTCGTAACGCTCGCGGCGCTCAGCGTCATGGCGCTCGTCGGCATCGGCTGGCCGGTCGCCGCGTTCGCGCTTCTGGCGATGTTCGTCGGCGTCGGTCAGGCGCTCATCAGCGCTCCGCTGGCGGTCATGCTTACCCGCTCCGTGCCGCAACGCGCGTATGGCGTCGGCCTCGGTGTATTCAACATGATGTTTTTCGTCGGCTCAGGCTTCGGCGCCGCCCTCTCGACCGCGACCCTGGCGGCGCGGCGTGGCGCGGAACAACCGCTGCTGCCCGTGTACGCCGGATCAGCTCAGTTCATCGAGTTCAGCGACGCGTTCATCCCATGCATCGCCCTGTTTGCCCTCGCACTCGCGTTGACGCTGTTCGCCAGACGCGCGAAGCCCGTCGCCGAATAGTCGGGGACCTGACGGCTACCGCCCCTGAAACACCGGCGCCCGCTTCTCCACCACTGCCCTCAGCCCCTCGCGGTGGTCCTCAGTCTTGCCACAGATGCCGCCCGCGCGGTGCTCGTTGTGCAGCGCGTCCTCGATGCTGGCGTCGAGGTTGTGATGGATGTTCTCCTTGGCTAGTCCGATCGCGACCGTCGGACCCGACGCGAGGCGACGCGCCCACTCCATCGCGACCTCCTGCAGCTCGTCCGGCTCCACGAGCGCGTTGAGCAGCCCGAGGCTGTTTGCCTCCTGCGCGTCGATGATGCGGCCCGTGAAGATCAGCTCTTTGGCCTTCGTCGGGCCGATAAGACGTGGCAGCAGGAACGAGCCGCCCGCGTCCGGACAGAAGCCCACGTTGACGTACACCTGCCCGAAGCGCGCGCTCGTCGACGCGATCCGCAGGTCGGCAGCCAGCGCCAGATCGAAGCCCCCGCCGACAGCCACGCCATTGACGGCGGCGATCACCGGCTTTGGCAACCGGTACAGGCCCGCGATCAGCCGGTGCATGCGCGTTGCCCAGCCATCCTCGGTGGCTTCCGCCTCGCCGGACCCGGCGCTCCATTCCTTCACGTCCGCCCCGGCGCAGAAGCCACGGCCGTTCGCGGCGATCAGCAGACACCGGACCGACGCGCTGTTGGCGGTGATCCGCAACACGTGCTCCAGCTCGGCGATTGTGCGCACGTCGAGCGCATTGAGCCGTTCCGGCCGGTTCAGCGTCGCGACGCCGACGCCGTCGGCCTCTTCCCAGTTGATTCGCGTCAGTTCCATGGCGTTGTCCACTCCCTCGTTTCAGCCCGTTGTCGGCCGACCAGGATGTGGTTGGCAGGATAGCAGGTCTCGGGCACGCTCCCGCAGAGCGAAAACGCGCCACGCCGGGGCGGTTTCAGCCGTCGAGACGTTGGGTGCGCTTGAACTCCTCCGGGTCGGACGGCGTCCGTGGCGCGCGTTCCTCGATCATGCGGCGGATCTCGTCAGGGCCGTGGTCGCGCAGGGATGCGACGAAATCGCGGTCACTGACGTAGAGCGCGATGTCAAACGGAAATGCTTCGAGCGCTTCGGTCTCTCGCCACCAGGCGTACACATTCTCCAGGAAATCCAGGCTGGTGGCTTCGACGCGAAACAGCGAGACGCCCTGCCCGCGCAAGTAGGCCAGCGGCTCGCTGAAGTACGCCCGCGCGGATCCAGTGCTCTCCAGCGCGGTAAGCACGCCGTCATGGTGGCGCGGCACGGAGCGTAGCGTAAACAGATAGGCTCCTGGCTGCGACGGACCCGTCCGTTTCGGCTCATACGGAGCTGACGTCGTGCTTCGCTTAAAGAGCCGCATGCTCCTCCTGCAGTGTTCCGTCTCATCTATTATCATGCGCTCGTGCCGCCGCGACGGCGCGCTCCATTGTACGTGATGTTGCGTGCCCTCTGGTTCCATATCATGGTGCTCGGAGGGTTCAGCGTCAGCGCGGGTGAAGACGATATGGCGACCACGCCAGTTCAATCGACGACGCTCCCGGTTATCGATGTCACTGGAACACACGCCCAGATCGGACAGGCCATCGGCGAAACGCTGCGGGATGGGCTACGAGATGTCGCCGAGTCCCATCGCGCCGGAGTCGCGCGGACCGTTGGCTGGGAGCGTGCCATGGAAATCGCGGCCCAGCTCATCCCCTACGCCGAACGTTCCGTTTCCGATTGCGTTGCGGAGCTTCGCGGCGTGGCCTCCGGCAGCGGCGTCCCGTTCAAGACACTGTTCAGCATGAACGCCCTTCAGGAGACCCGCTTCCTCGCCGGACGCGACGGTGCGTCGCTCGGTCCGGCGTACGACGACGAATGCACCAGCCTCGCCGCGTCCTGCGCCGCAACCCGCGATGGAAGCGTCCTGCTGGCCCACAACGAGGACGCCGGTTCAATCCGCCGCGCGTTGCCCTACGTCGTCCGTGCCCGTCCGACCGGGCGTCCCGCGTTCCTCGGCTTCGCCTACTCCGGCTTGTTGCTCTACCAGGGCATGAACGATCGCGGCATCGGTTCCGTCGGGAACGCGCTCTACGCCCGTGACGTTCGCCCCGGCGTTCCGAAGCTGTTTGCGTATCGGGACATCCTGGACGCCACCTTCCTGGAGGATGCCATCCGTCGCACGCGCAAGCCCGACCGCGCCAATGGCAACAACCATCTGCTCGCCAACGAGCACGGCGAGATCTATGACGTCGAGGTCAGCGGTGGCGATTCCGCCCTGCACTACGCGAGTATGAGCATGTTCGCTCATACCAACCACATCGTCGACGATCGCTTGCGGACGGTTGAATGGGGGGATCTCCTGAACTCGGAGTTGCGGCTGCATCGCGTCCAGCGCCTGATGGCTCAGCGCCACGGCAGCCTCGATGTCGATACGCTGTTCGCTATTCTCAGCGATCACAGCAACTTCCCGAAGAGCGTTTGCAAGCACGCCGACCCATTCCACAATCCGGATGTCGAGACTGTCGCCTCCGTCGTCATTGATCTGACCGCCGGGGCCATCCACGTCCGTCCCGGCCACCCCTGCGAGACAGTCACGACGACTGTAACCCTGGCGGCCTGACGCGTCGTGGCAACGCGGAGAAAGCCTGCACTGGATGGAGTGGAGCGTCGTACTGCCGCGACTGCGTCGCGCACTGGCGCCAACCGGATTCCTGGCGCTCGCCAGCCGTGAAGAGACAAGCTCTCCGTGGCGCGGCGAGCTGCTGGAGCTCGTTAAGCGCTTCACCACCAATCGTGAGTTCCAGCCTTACGATCTCGTGACCGAGCTGGAGTCACGGCGCCTGTTTCACGTTGTCGGCCTCTTCGCGTCCGAGGCCGTGGCCCATCGCCAGTCTGTCGACAGCTACGTCGAGTCGATGCACTCCCGCAACGGCTTCTCCCGCGACCGTATGACACCGTCAGATGCAACGGCATTCGACCGCGAGCTCCGGCGGCTGCTGGAGCGCTACGGGCATCACGGACTCGTTGAGCTGAGTGTCGTCGGGCGCGTTACGTGGGGTATTCCTGCGCCTCCCCAGCTGTCGATTGGGTAGCCTTCCTCCGCGGGAACGGAACGCGCCAGAAGGATAGGGAGGACTGTCCGTGTCGTTGATGGAACACCTGCTACACGCCAACGCGCTCTATGCCGCCGCCTTCAACAAGGGCGGCCTGCCACGCTCGCCCCGCTTGCGGCTCGCGGTCCTGACCTGCATGGACTCACGCATCGACCCGGACCGCATCCTCGGCCTGCAGGAGGGGGACGCCCACGTGATCCGCAACGCCGGTGGACGCGCCAGCGACGACGCCATCCGCTCCTTCGTCGTCTCCTATCGACTGCTCGGCTCCCGCGAGTTCCTCGTTATCCACCACACCGACTGCGGTATGCAGACCATCACCAACGAGAGCATGCGCGAAGAGCTCGGGCGTGACCTCGGCGCCGATGTCTCGCACATCGACTTCCTCCCCATCAGCGATCCTGACGAGACGGTTCGCGGCGATGTAGACGCCATCCGAAATTCGCCAATGATCCGCAATGACATCAACGTCAGCGGTTTCGTCTACGACGTGTTTACCGGGCTGCTGCGTCAGGTCGTCTGAGTCAGCTCAGCGTCCTGCCGCGTCGCGTGTTCCGCCAGCTCTGCCTTGTATTCCAGCAGCTGCCGCAACAGCCCGTCGTCGGATGTGGCCAGGATCTGCACCGCCAGCAGACCGGCGTTCATCCCCCCACCGATCGCGACTGTCGCCACCGGAACCCCGCGCGGCATCTGCACGATCGCCAGCAGCGCGTCGAGACCGCCCAGGCTGAACGCTGCCGTGTCCACCGGCACGCCGATCACCGGCAGCGGCGTGTGCGCCGCCAGCATGCCCGGCAGATGCGCCGCGCCTCCCGCCCCGGCGATCAGCACCTTCAGCCCCCGCTCGTGCGCCGTCCGTCCATACTCCGCCATCCGCTCCGGCGTGCGGTGCGCCGACAGCACCCGGACCTCTGACGGCACGCCGAATCGATCGAGAATGTCGATTGCAGGCTGGAACGTCGGCAGATCCGAGGAGCTGCCCATCCCAATCCCTACCAGCGGAGAACGCCTGTCGTCTGTCATGTCCTGATCCTCGATGCCGATAGCGAAGCGCGCGCCAGCGCGTCCTCCAGGTTGTCGCCTGTTGCCGTGACATGTCCCATCTTACGCCCTGGTCTGCTCTCGGACTTGCCATACAGGTGCAGGTGCGTCCCCGGAACTGCGAGTGCGGCGGCAAGCTGGACGCGTCCTGGCAGCGCCCCGCCACTGCCCAGCAGGTTCACCATCACCGCCGCCGGAGCGCGCATCGCTGGGTCGCCGAGCGGCAGGCCAAGCACAGCCCGCATGTGGTTCGCGAACTGCGACGTGACGCACGCCTCAATTGAGTAGTGGCCGGAATTGTGGGGGCGTGGCGCCAATTCGTTCACGACAACTGAACCGTCGGCCAGCTGAAACACTTCAACGCCAAACGTTCCAACGCCTCCCACGGCGCGCACCGCCTTTGCTGCCAACTCAGACGTCCGCGCCGCGATCTCGCCGAGAATCGGAGCGGGCGCCAGCACCACACGACAGATGTGCCTTTCAGGGTCCTGCTGCGTCTCGACGATCGGATAAACCACCTCTTCCCCGTCCTGACCGCGCACGATGATGACCGCCAACTCGCGCTTGAACGTGACGAACGCTTCCGCCAGCAGGCCTCGCGCGGGCCAGCCCAGCGCGGAGCACGCTTTGGCGGCGTCATCCGGCTCCTGAACCAGCGTGTTGCCATAGCCGTCGTAGCCGTCGCGTCGCGTCTTCAGCAGCAAC
>DATKCN010000106.1:0-9379 GCA_035513175.1 Thermomicrobiales bacterium | reverse complement strand
GTACCAGGAGCGCTATGACGAGTACAAGCGCGGGACGCCGTTCTTCTTCCCGTTTCCGATCAGGAAGCGCTCGAACGACAGCGAATAGCTCACCGGCGACGAGGGAACAATCGGGAATAGAATGGGCATGCTCGTTCGACTCGACGCTCCATTGCGCGAAGAATCACTCTCTGGCTCCGGGTTCGCGGACTTGACGACGCGCTCGAACTGTTTCGGGTGCGTCTTGCGTCGCACGGCTCTCGTGCCACGAACAGTATCGAACGGCCCATCGGTGATTAAAGAACGGCCAATCCGCGACGAGGACAGTTCGCGTCGCGTTCGCGGGTGGGTGGAGCCTGGCCGCTGATGCCTGACGCTCATACGCTGACGTTCCTCCTGATCGATCTGGTCATCATCATTGCTGCGGCTCGATCACTTGGCTGGGTGGCAAAACGCATGGGGCAACCGGCGGTGATCGGGGAGATCACCGCGGGCATCATGCTTGGTCCAACGTTGCTGGGACGGATCGGCTCAGACTTGCCGGGACGGCTGTTTCCGGCTGATGTGCCGTTGAGATCGATCGCCGACCTCGGGCTCGTGTTCTTCATGTTCCTGGTCGGCCTGGAGCTGGACAGCAGGCTCATCCGCGAGCAGGGTAAGAAAGCGGTTGTGATCTCGCTGAGCGGGATCATTGCGCCACTCGCGGGCGGCCTGGTGCTTGGCTACGCATTGCTGGACGTCAACAACGCGGGGATCTTCATGGAGGGCACACAACACCCGCCGGGGGCCTCTGTTTTCGCGTTGTTTCTAGGCGCCGCGATGTGCATTACTGCCTTTCCCGTGCTTGCCCGAATCCTGGTCGAGACAGGGCTGTACAAGACGCCGGTCGGATCAACGATTCTGTGCGCGGCCGCGGTCGATGACGTTTGCGCATGGATACTGTTGGCAGCCGTCATCGGTGTGGCGAACACCGGCTCCCCGGCGGAAGCTGGCGAAGCATTCGTTCTGACGCTGATCTTCGTTACGTTCATGTTCACCGTCGTTCGCCGCGCGCTGGAACTCTTAGCCCGGAGATACGATGTGAACGGGAGGCTCAGTGTGGATCAGGTGGCCGTCGTTCTGGCCGGAGTGCTGCTGTCCGCTTACGCTACGGAGT
Organism: Thermomicrobiales bacterium; assembly: GCA_035513175.1. Classification (GTDB taxonomy): domain Bacteria; phylum Chloroflexota; class Chloroflexia; order Thermomicrobiales; family CFX8; genus DATKCN01. The sequence goes on along the minus strand of DATKCN010000106.1, from coordinate 8,244 downwards.
TGATTGGCATCCATTCGATCTTTGGCGCGTTCATCTTCGGGGCGATCATGCCAAAGCGATCGGGCATGACGCACGAACTGACGGACAAAGTCGAGGACTTCACCGTGATCGTTCTGCTGCCAGTGTTTTTCGTCGTGGCGGGGCTCAGAACGAATCTGTTTACGCTCGACAGCCCGGCGTTGCTTGGCTGGCTGTTGCTGATCGTCGGCGTCGCAATAGCCGGCAAGTTTCTGGGATGTGGATTGGCGGTGCGGCTGACCGGGGGCTCTCGCCGCGACGCGGTGCTCGTCGGAGCACTGATGAACACGCGTGGACTCACTGAGCTCGTGATTCTGTCCATTGGGATAAGCCTCGGGGTCCTATCGGATCGCACGTTTGCGATGATGGTGATCATGGCGCTGGTCACGACGGCAATGGCGGCGCCGATCATCAATCGGATCATGCCTCGGGAGTCCATCGCTCGGGAGATCGCTGACGCGGCCGGGGTCAGCGCGACTGTAGCCGCGTACCGCGCGCTGGTTGCGATCGGCAATCCACGCAACGCTCAGGCGCTGGTTGGCGCGGGCATCCACGGCGCCGGACGCACGCGCCCTGGTGAGCTGCTGCTCGTGCGGCTCATCCCGACGTCGCGCGCGCCGGAATTCAGGACCGGCCTGCTCGATGAGGAGCGAGAGGTTTCCGCGTCGCTCGAATCGATGTGGTCGCTGGTGGAACAGGCTGCGAAGGCGGACCTGCTGGCCACGCCTGTCACGTTTCTGACGGATGATGTTGGCAGGGATCTGTCGAGGTTCGCGGCAGAGCATCAGTGCGAGCTGCTGCTGCTCGGCTGGCATCGCCCATCGCTCGAACGGCGCGTAATTCGCGCGCTGGTCCATCGGACGTTCGCTCTGGCCCGCAACGACATCGCGGTGTTCGTCGACCGGGAGGGGTCCGGGATCGTATCTGAAGCGCGCCCCTACGTGCTCATTATTCTCACCGGCGGGCTGCACGACGACGCGGTGTCAAGGCACGGGGCGCGCTATGCAATGTCATTGCAGGCGGACATCGTGCTCGTCGAGTACGGCGCCACACCCGGTTCCCCGGAAGCGCGAGACGCCACCGATAGCCTGGCGAGACACGCTACGGCACTCGAGCACGCGTCGGGGATGTCTGTCGTGTCACACCCGACGCCAGCGGACACGCGGAGCATCGTGGAGCTTTCATCAGGGGCGGCCGTCGCCCTCATCGGGCTCGGCGACGATTGGAATGACGACCAGGATTTCGGCCAGCCGGCGACTGAAGTCGCGCTGGAATCCCGCTGCCCGTTGCTGGTCGTGTGCGCCGCTGGACGGGGAAGGCGCCGCCGCGACTCGTCACGGCTGCGCTTCCCGCGCCTCAAACGCGAGAGTCACGTCACGGGCGCGTGATCGTCTCCATGTGTGAGCGGCAGAATCATCATCGCGCGGGTGAGTGATCGACGGCATCGGCGGCGTGCTCAATATGTCGGGCACTCAGCCGGGTCACCGCGACAGATCCGGGATCAAGCGCGTCCCGATCACGCCATGTCCTGCCGGAATCATTTTGACGAAGAAACAACGCGAGCCAGGATGCCCAAGACGGTGGCGCCGACGAGGGCGAGGCCGACGCGGTTCCTGTTGACGATCGCCCAGAACAGAATGCGCGCGGCCGGGGTCTCGATCGCTGATGTCGGCGGCATGACGCCAAGCTGTTGCAAGATATCGAGCCGGTCAAATATGCCGCGTCCGACGACGACCTGCCCGTCGCGATAGCGACTGATGGTGGCTCCTTCGATTGTTACCTTGCGTCCCGTTGGAGGGATTCCGAGCATGGGTCCCGTGTGGGTACCAGACGCGGTCCAATAGGCAAGGGTCATGTCACCCTCGCCGATGACGTCGTGAACCGTGTAATGCACATCGGGAAATGCTGTGCGCCAGTCGGTGACGAACTGCTGCAGAGGTCCTCGCCCATCCATCGGACCGGGGTTGCCGGACACGTATCCGACATAGTCGTCGGTCACGATCTCATCCGCAACATCGATGTTGCCCTTGTTCCACGCCTCCGCGAACCAGCGCAGAATCACCTCTTTGTTGTCTTGTGCCGTCACAGGTCACGCTCCCTTGCCATCGCCGCCGCGGAGGATCGTCATACGGACCCAGTCTTCGACCAACATGACGCGCGCTGATCTCGGTGTCCCGGATCAGGTGAACCTCCGCGCTCGGCGCACACTACCTCGGATGCAAACGGACTCCAGTATAATGCCATCCTGCATTTCGTCTATAGTGTTCCGATACGGTGTTCCCACGCGATTCGACGACAGGCGTAGGCGCGCCACACCATGAAGCGGTTGCGGTCGCATTGGAACGCAGACCGTTATTCAGTGAGAGGCATGACATGGGTTCTCCCCCCTCTGTTCCACGGCTCGGCCCTATCAACCTGTTGCAGAACCTGAAGGACTATACGGTGGACCCGATCGGGTTCCTCACCCGCGTTGCGCGAGAGTCTGACGAAGCAACGCGAATCATTGCCGGACCGATGAACGTCTTCTTCATCTCGAAACCGGAGCACGTTGAAGACGTGCTGGTCACGCGTGCGTTCAATTTCACGCCAGTGAGCGTCCCCGCGCTCAGACAGGCCGGGCCTGAATCGCTGGTGAACTCTCGGGGCGAGCTCAGTCTCCGGATGCGAGACGTGCTGCACACGGCGTATGGCCACGACCATCTCGTCACGCATGCAGACATGATGACAGACAGCGCCGACGAACTTCGGCAGCGGTGGGCGGATGGGGCGACGTTGGAAATCGAACGCGAGATGCTGTCGCTCACGGTTCGGATGACTAACCGGATGCTGTTTGGGTCCGTCGATCCACTAACTCCGCGCGAGGTTGATGCTGCCGTGTCTGCCGCGGACTTTCTGTCATCGCAGACGACCCATCCGGTCATTTCCGTGATAGCGGCGCTGCCCGTCCGACCCCCGACGCGTCAATACCAGCGCGATCTCAGCGTGCTGAGCGATGCCGTGAGCGCCCGAATCCAAGCGCGTAGATCGGTGAACTGGACGTCGAGCGACATGGCAACGGCCATGCTTCGTCCCAATGGGGGCGATGCCAGCCAGAGTCTGACCGATCGAGAACTAAGGGACGAAATCGTCAGCTTGCTGACAGCCGGGAACATCAACGTGCCGGCGGCGCTCACATGGACGTGGTATCTCCTGTCGCAGCACCCCGACATCGACGCGGCATTTCATGCCGAGATTGACAGCGTGCTCGGCGATCGACCTGCCACGATGGACGACGTCATTCGACTCCCGCTCACCCGGGCGATAGTTTCCGAGGCCCTGCGTCTGTTCCCGCCCGCGTGGGTGATTGGCCGTAACGTGCTGCACGACTTCGCGCTCGACAATGTGCTTCTTCGGGCCGGATCGATGATCGCCATTTCGCCATATGTCATGCACCGCAACCCCCGCTACTTTCAGGATCCTGACCAATTCGACCCGTCCCGATGGGATCCCGAGCGAGCTCACGAACTGCGCCCATTTACCTATATGCCGTTTTCAGGCGGACCGCGTGGCTGTATGGGCGCGGGCTTCGCTGACATTGCGCTGATGCTGCTACTGCCGACCCTGGCCCGTGGCTGGACGATGCGACTCGACCCGGGTTACTCGGTCGCACTTCTCCCGGGAATCACGCTGCGACCACGAAACGGCATGCCGATGTCATTGCACCGGCGTGAATCGCCTTCAGCGGGCTGATCCAAGCATCGACGAGATGACGGCCCGCGTCGCGTTCCGGGACGCGTGATGCCGGCGTCGTGCTAAACGCTGGTGATCGCCCAGTGAACACCCGCCAGCAGACCGAGTCCGCGTGTGCGCGGCTTGACAGGCTACGTGCTCGATACTACAGTGCAAGCGGTTTCATCATTGTCGAATCAGCGTCGCGCGCTCCGGACAAAAGCACGCCACGACTGCGATTCCAGACCACTCGCGAACGCCCGAACCATGAAAGGTCGCTGAACGCGGCTGAACGATACAGGAAGGGGCACACAGCGTGAACTCGTCCGCGGATCAGTACGACGCTATCGTTATCGGTTCCGGAGCGGGTGGACTGACCTGCGCGGTGCGCCTGGCGCAATCCGGCATGCGCGTCGCGTTGCTGGAGAAGAATCCGTGGCTCGGGGGCTATTCGCACGGATTCTCGCAGGACGGATTCTATTGGGACCATGGCGGCCACATCTTCCTGGCCTACCGGCTCGGCGCGCAAGCACGAGAGGTGTTCCAAAGGCTTAAGATCGACCAGGCTGTCGAGATGGTGCCTGACAAGCACGATTATCGTTGCATTTTTCCGGACGAGTCGCTGGCCATCCCGGCAGACATTACCGAGGCGGCGGATATCTTCGCCCAACGCTTTCCTGAGGAACGCGAAGGCATTGCGAAGGTGCTGCTGACGATGGAGAGCTTGATCGACGAGGTCGATCAGTTCGTGCCGACGTTCCGCGTCGCGCGGAAGCCTGGCCAGCGCCACATCGTGGACCCGGTAAAGGAGTTGTTTCAGCGGCCAGCGGTGTCACGCGCGGCGGCGCCGCTGCTCGGCGTCACAAAGGCGCCAGGCGCAAATCTCACCAAGTATCAGGACAAGACCCTGACGTATCTGCTTGATGAACACCTGAAGTCTCCCAGGCTGAAGGGGTACTTTTCGCAACTATCGGCAGGGATCGGAATCGGGCCTGGGCGGCTGTCGGCCGTCATTGCCGGCGTGTTCTTCATCCACGCGCTGCGCACCATGTGGATGCCGAAAGGTGGTTTCGGGAAGCTCGCCGAAGGTCTGGCGGGATTGTTTGAGGAGGCGGGCGGCACAATCTTCACAAGCGCGGAAGCCTCCAAGATCGTCGTCCAGAACGGGCGCGTGGCGGGAGTGGAAACCGCGGATGGACGACATTACCGTGCGCGTTACGTCGTCTCCAATGCGGATGCGCGCCGCACGCTGCTGCAGATGGTCGATGCAGAGCACATTCCGGTGGAGCTGCGAATTCGACTGCCAAAAATGGATTTGACACCGTCGATCTTCCAGGTGCATCTCGGCGTTGACATGGACCTGGAACCGTACCGCAGCGACATCAAGCGCCTCAACTTCGTGTACCCGACCGACAACATCGATCAGGCAATGGCGAACTTTCCGAAGGGCAATGTCGAAGAGGCGGCCTACTTCCTGTACGTCGCGACATTCCACCAGCCGGAGATGGCCCCACCGGGCCAACACTCGTTGAAACTTGAGGCGTATACGACGCTCAACGCGAAGGGGATCGACTGGGAGCGGGACAAGCACGAGATTGCAAAGGTGTTTATCCGGCGGGCCGAGAAGATCATCCCGGACCTGGGCAAGCACATCGTGACGCAGGCGTTGCGCACGCCCGTAGACCTGCAGCGCGACACCGGGAACTCGGAGGGAGCGTTCGCTGGCTGGGCGTTCACCCCGGATCTGCTGTCTCGGGGCCGGCCACAGCAGCGCACGCCGTTGCCGGGATTGTATCTTGCCGGCCACTGGACGACGCCGTCGGCGGGGGTGCCGTGGGTCATGGTGTCGGGCTTCAACTCGGCCGGCATGGTCATCGCCGATGCGCGAAAGACGAAGCGCTCGGCCCGGTAGGTCCGCGGGTCAACGTCAGTTCCCACGGGGCCTGCCAATGGCGCCGCTATCACGTTCGAAAGGAGGGCTATGATGGCCGACGGCGACGCTGGTCTCGCACACGACAACTGGAAGACGTTCTACACGCCCGCAGAAGTGGACGAGATCGAGACACACGCGCAGACGACGATGTTCATCTCTGGAACGCTTCCGATCCATGCCCGCATGTTCTTGCACGGACCGTCCAGCCCAACGGTGGTCATGGCGCATCCGATGCTACCGTACGGGATTATGCTTGCCCGTCTACAGTTGCCCTTTTACCGGGCCGGATTCAACGTGATCCAGTGGGATTTGCCAGGCTGGGGGCAGAGCGGTGGTCCGCGCGGAGCGGTGCCGGTCACCAAGTTCATCTTGGCGTGGCACGACGCACTCGCTTTCGCGCTGACACGCGTTACCGGACCGATGTTTGCGATGGGACTCGCAGAGGACAGTGTCACCTGCTACTACATGGGCGCGAACAACGCGAGGTTGAATGCGTTGTCGCTTCACACGCTGCACGAGTATGGCGATCCGGACGGCGTCCGCTGGCAAGGGTCGCCACTGGTCGTTCGCATGAAGGCCGCGGGAGTTAACCTCGGCAAAGCGCTGCGCCCGTCTCTGGCAATCGACGCACACGACGCTCTGCCGTGGGACTCGATTTTCTCGCACGAATCGGACGGGCCGCTCATGGAGCGGTTTGAGCGGGACCCGTTGCGCGTGCGTCGGTTCGAGTTTCCGCTGGGTGCGTCGATGCTGCGAAAAGTTCCGCCCCCGGTGCCAATGGAAGAGTGCCTGACACCGGTGCAGGTCATCGCGTCGGAGAAGAGCCGCCTGTGGCCGTATGAGATGAATGTTCGCTACTTCGAGCGTCTCGGCGGCCCGAAGGAACTGGTCACGCTATACGGAAAGGACCAGTGGGAATACACGCTCGAGTTCCATGAGGAGTATGCGGCTCACGTGATCCGCTGGTTTACGCAACATGGGGCATTCGCCGAGTCTGGAACAACGGCCAGTGCCGCACGCGAGGAGAGCTGAACGTGAGGGACGCGGGTCTGGCGCACGATTACTGGAAGAAGTACCACACTGCCGAGGAGGTGGAGGAAGCGCTCGCGGCAGCAACGACGACGATGATTCCGTCAGGGGTGTATCCTGTCCACGTTCGGCTTTTTTTGCAGCCCGGACCCGCGCCGACGGTGATGATGGGCAGCTCGGTCCTGAGCTACGGGTTGCATTTGCTACGCGCACAGCTTCCGATGTACCGCGCGGGCTTCAACGTCATGCAGTTTGACTTTCCAGGACTCGGGCAGAGCGGCGGGCCACGCGGCGGATGCACCGTTGGCGATTTCATTCAATCGTGGCACGACGCGATCAAATACGCGGTTACGCGCTTCGGGCAGCCTCTGTACATCATGGGCGTCGGCGAGGACGGTGTCACGGGCTATTACGCCGCGGCTGGGATGCCGGAGACGATTCGAGCGATCTCCGTTCACAACCTGTTCGAGTACGGTGAGCGCGACAGTCTGCAAGGTCAGGGACCGTACTGGTTGGTGCGCGCCAAGGCGGTGGCGCTTGCCGGTGCGACGGCAGCGCGCCCGACGACGGGAATGCCTGGTCCAAAAAGCGTTCCCTGGGAGTGGATCTACGGTGGAACTGGCGACGACGAGATGATCACGCTGCTGGAGAATGACCCGCTAAGCCTCCAGACGATTCAGTTCAGGCTCATGAATTCGATCGTGCAACGGATGCCGGCTGCAGTCCAGTTCGAATCGTGCCGGACGCCGGTTCAGGTCATCGCCTCCAGCGAGAATAAGGTGTGCCCATACGATCTCGTCAAGCGAAACTACGAGCGGCTTGGCGGCCCCAAGGAACTGGTCACGCTGGACGGCAAGCCGCAGTGGGAAATGAACCGCGAATTCAACGAGGTGTATTGTGCGCACGTTATTCGATGGTTCAAGATGCACGGCGCTCAGCCGCACCAGTCGGCTGCAAAGCCCACCACGGCATCGACGAAATCAACGCGCTAGCGTAGTGGTCCCTTCGAGGAGCATGGTTTCGAATATGGAAAAAAGGAGACGAGGGTCATGACGATCGGCCAAGCCTACACGCGCTTCTTCATCATTTTCTTCACCGTCGTCTCAATCCCGTGCGTCCTGCGGCCGCTGACAGACGCCAAGGGCGGCGGGCTGTTCCTCGGGAAGCGCACGGCAAATGCGCTCGGGCTCTTTCGCATCAACTGGTTTCACGCAGTGCTGCATATGGCGCTGGCAGTGGTTGGGTTGACCGCACTGGGAAGCACCGAGCGCTCAAGGATGTTCGCGCGGCTCAATTTCATCGCTTGCGCGATCCTGGTCGCCATCGGTCTGACGACTGAAAATGGAACGAAGCACATCCCCGCAAACCGCGCTGACGACATCATCAACAGCGCTGTTGGGCTCGCCGGGCTGGTCGTCGGATTCACTCCGATCGCCCACCGAGAACTGTAGTCAGCGTTACCGGCGCCGGCGTCCCGCGCCTCCGCGTGGTGACAACGCGTATCACAACGAACGCCGTCAGATCATCATGTGACGGTGAATGATGAGGGTAGTGCC
>DATKCN010000105.1:0-19783 GCA_035513175.1 Thermomicrobiales bacterium | reverse complement strand
AGCGCCAGCCGCAGGCCGGTGAAGATGCCGGGCAACGCTCCCGGAAGCGCGACGGTGAGAATCTGTTGCCACAGGCTCGCGTTGGCGTTGCGGGCTACATCGAAGTACACCTGCTCGACTTCCATGACGGCGCTCATCGTGCTGAGGACAACCAGGAAGAAGACGCTTATCGCCACCATCGCGATCTTGGAGGTTTCGCCGATGCCAAAAATGATGATCACCAGCGGCAGGATCGCGATCTTCGGTATGGCGAACGCTGAGGCCGCCACGGGCGTCAGCATCGCTCTCAGTGGCCACCACAGGCCCATCAGAACGCCCAGCAGCACGCCAGGCGCGGCCGCAATGGTGAAGCCGACCAGGATGCGCGTCAGACTCGCCCGCGTGTGATCCCAGAGCTCACCGGTCCGAATAAGGTCCAGCGCCGTCGATCGCAGGCTTGTCGGCGCGGGAAAGAAGAACGGATTGATGGTCCCAGTGCGCGAGAGCGCCTCCCAGATGCCGAGCACGACGAACGGACCAAGCAGCGCCAGGACCAACGCCAGCCACCGACGGCTTGTCGTCGTCACGCGGTAGCCCTCGCCGCGGCGGTGGCGTCGTCGCGCAACAGCGACCAGATGTCGAGGAAGAGTGAGCTGAACGCGGGATCGGATCGAACAGCCTCGATCGTGCGCGGGCGCGGGAACGGGACCTTGATATCGGCCTTGATCGTTCCGGGCCGGGCGCTCATCACGACGATGCGGTCCGCGAGAATCATCGCCTCATCAATGCTGTGCGTCACGAACACGACCGTCTTGCTCGTCGCTTCCCAAATGCGCAACAGCTCGTCCTGTAGCACAAGGCGTGTCTGTTCGTCGAGCGCGCCGAACGGCTCGTCCATCAGCAACAGCTCCGGGTCGACGGCGAACGCGCGGGCAATCGCGACCCGTTGCCGCATGCCCTCGGATAGCTGCGCCGGATAGGCGTGCAGAAATTCGCCCAGACCGACCTGGCGCAGCAAACGCTCGGCAATCTGCTCGCGGTCCATGCGGGGCACGCCGCGTGCTTCCAGCCCGTAGGCCGCGTTGCGTAGCACGGTCATCCACGGAAAGACCGAGCGGCCCTGGAACACCATCGCCTGCAACGGCGAGCCGGCTGATTCCCGGGTGATCTCCACCGTTCCGGACGCGGGCCGCGCCAGCCCGGCAATCGCGCGCAACAGCGTGCTCTTGCCGCAACCGGACGGGCCGACGACCGCGCAGAACTCACCGGAGTCGATCGAAAGATCAATGTGAGAGACGGCAGTCAGCGTAGATCGCCCGAGCGGGAATTGGACGGTCAGATCGTGAACGCGCAACTTTTCAGATGTGGCGTTCGGCCCTTTCATCGCGTCCACCCGTGTCAGTCGAACTCGAACGATCCGACCTCATCGCGGGCCCGATCGGCGAACATGCGATCGACGAGCGTCTCGACGTCGAGCAACGCGTCGTACTCCAGCAAGCCCCGGTCCGCAAAGAACTGCTGCAATGTCGCAAGATCATCGAGACTGACGTCACCGTTCGGCTCGCAATAGGTCCGCGCCGCTTCGCGAATGAGGTCAGCAGGGACGTTCGTGTACTGGTTAAGGATGGCCAGATTCTCATCGGAATCCCAGTCGTCGCTCCATAGGTCTCGGCAGCCGAGCATCATGCCGGCCATGAAGCCGGTCGTCAGATCGGGGTGATCGCGGGCGAAGTCGGGGTTAACCCAGATGAACGTCGGCTGGAAATTGGCTGGAAAATCGGTGTCGAGACGCACGGCAATCCCGTTACGCTCGGCCTGTGTCGCCAGCGGTTCGCCCAGCATCGCGGCGTCGAGGGCTCCGGATTCGAGCGCGGCCGGCACGTCGGCGAAGCCGAGCGTCTGGAGGTCGACGTCCTCGATCGTAAGTCCCTCGGTGCGCAGCGCCGTGTCGAGCCAGTACTCGGTCGCGCCGCGAGCATTCACCGACACCTTCCTGCCGGCCAGGTCAGAGACGCTGGTAAGCTCGCCAGTGTCATAGCGTGCCTTCGACACCATCAGAGGGGTTGCCTGTGGCTCGCGCTCGAAGTGCAGCGGACCGATGATCTTGAGGTCGATGCCCCGCTGCGCCGCATTGAAGTACGCCGGCCCGGTCCCCCCGATGCCGATGTTGTAATCGCCGTTCGCGGTCAGCACGACCATGTCGGAGCCACCCGCCAGCGGCTCCAGGGTGACATCGAGCCCCTGAGCTTCGAAGTAGCCCTTCTCCTTGGCGAGAATAACCGGCGCGTAGATCAGGACGGGGACGTACCCGACGACGACCTCGGTCAGGCTCGCGCCCGAAGACTCGGGCGTTTGCTGGGCGACCGTGGCGGTGGGGTCATCGTCTGAGCCGCAGGCGCTGAGCAGCGCGCCAACGAGCAGGAGCGTCGTCAACAAGCCGGAGAGCCGGTGCATGCGTGTCATGTGCTTTGCTGGATCCTTTGGTGCGTCGTCTGCGAGTCAGACTCCTGGCGTCACAACGCGCGCCGCCGGATCGGAAGTGTACCAGTCCGTCCGGGCGGCTCAGCGCGGAGCGTCGATGTCGAATGCTTAGCGGGAGTCCGAGGCGCCGTAACCGTACGCAATGGCTCCTGAGTCACTGGCGATGCGCCCGCGCAGCGCCCAGAGGCGGGGAAACAGGCGCGACCCGATGTTCTGACGCAAGTAACCGATGCCCTGGCCGCCGGTGCCCTCGGTCATCTCCCCAAGAAACCGCTCGGCGATCTGCAAGTGCCGGGTTCGGAATCGGTCGAGCGATGCGTCGAGATCGAGCAACACCTCGCACAGGTCGTATCGCAAGTCCCCGCGACCGGACGTGTAAAGCGCGAACAGTGCGTCGTCGTCGCCGACGATCGTGTCGAGGCGCGATGTGAGCGCCCGGCACTCCCTGCGCAGATACGCGTATCCCGGCGACTGCAACCCGCTGGCGCCACCGAAGTGCACGCGGAAGACGTGGTAGTCGGCCGCGGCCAAGGTGTCGAGCATGCCGGTCGCTTCGGTGACCCTGGCGATTGACATCGTGACCCGGCGCGCCAGCCGGAGGGCCGTAATCAGATCGTCCGCGTCCAGCGCGTCCCGGACGCGTTCTACATCGTATCCGGCGAAGCGCAACCACAGTTCCGAGGCGAGATGGACGGTGCGGAACAGCACTTCCTCGGGATGATGCAGCTCTTCTGCGCCGTGTTCGGCTACCTGTATGTCGAAGACGGCATCGAGGTTCAGGTACTCCGCGTATGGCGTTTCGAGCAGCCCACGCACGCCACGAGGAACGATATCCGGCTGCTTAGGAGTGGTTCGTGCGTCCGCGACCATGTATGGCATGCCTTCCCTGATGATGTCGCTCCATTGCGCGTCTTCCCGATGATATAGCGCGAACCATGCCGTGACGAGTCCCGATTCTGGACAGGCCTGCACGAGCGGCTCGACGACGACGGTCCATTGCGTCTCCTATGACAGCACGCGAAGCGCGCTATGTATCGCCGCGCGGCGCGCATCGGGCGTCAGGGAACCACCCGTACACCGGAACGAAGGGCCCGATGGCGCGAGAGGAATGATCGGATACAATCCGATCATTCCTCATGCGCGTCTACCAACCATGCATCAGTCAGGAGCCGCGGATTGAAAGTGCGAATTGACCGTGAAAAGTGTGTCTCGGCGGAGAATTGCGTCGTCAGCGCGCCGACGGTGTTTATCCTCGACACGGACGGCAAGGCGCGACTGCTGTCGCCCGACACGGTCAGCGAAGACACGCTCTGGCTGGCGGCGGAGATGTGTCCGACCGAAGCGATCGTGCTCGAAAACGACGATGGAGAGCAGCTGTATCCGTGACCGGAATCGCTCAGGCGCTCGCCCCGGCCGGACGTGGCCTGGAGGCGACGCGCATCGAGGCCTTGCTCGATTCGGCTCGCGCAGGGCAGGGTTGCGCGTTGCTGCTTTCCGGCGAACCCGGAATTGGCAAGACACACGTTCTCGAGTTCGCGACGGAGGCAGCGTCACGCGCCGAATTTCTGGTTGTGCGCGGAGCATGCTTCGAGGACGCCACCCACATCCCGTTGTATCCGTTCCGAGACGTGACGCGTGGCCTGGGGCTCGCGCTCGCGGGCGACGTGTACGGTGGACTGGAGTCCGTGCCCGCACTGAGTGCGCTTGCGCCCGATCTCGCCGCCGCGCGGACACGCGCGTCGGATTTCTCCGACATGGAACAGCGGGACATGCTGTTCGACGCCGTGCTCCACCTGTTCCGGCGCGTGTCGGCCGCGAGGCCAGTTGCCGTGCTGCTGGATGATCTGCAGTGGGCTGATGAGTCTAGCATCCTGCTGCTGCGCCAGCTAACGCGCTCGATACGAACACTGCCGGTCGCCATCGTCGGCGCGCTGCGCGACACGGATGTCGCCGAGCATGGGACGCTCGACCGATTCCTGCTGGACGTTCGTCGCGAGCGGACAGGCGTCCACATGACGTTACGGCGCCTTACGCGTGAGGAAACGCGCGAAATGGCGTCGGCCGTCCTTGAGGCGCCGACAGAGCGTGTTCCCGACTCGCTGATCGACGTCGTGCATCGAGAATCAGAAGGGGTTCCACTGTTCGTCGAGGAGTGGATCAGGCATTTGCGCGAGGAGGGGTTCCTCAGGCGAGTAACGGACTCGAGTTGGGGATTCGACACCGCCAGGGGACTGTCGGCGCCGCGCGCCGTGCGCAACGTGATCGCCGAGCGCCTGGCGCGCCTCGAGCCCGCGACGCGCGCGACACTCGAAATTCTCGCCGTGGCGGGCTGGCTTGGATCGGCGCACCTGCTCCACGAGGTAGCTGCCGAGGCCGACCTGACCTCTGACGCCGTCGACGCGGCGCTGGACGACGCTGCGCGCCGGCGACTCATCGCGCCCGCCGCGTCGCCAGAGTTGGAAAACCCGGCGCACGCACTGGCGTTCACTCACGAGCAGATCCGGCACGTCATCCTCTCAGAGCTGCGACGGTCCCTGCGAGTCGCGCTCCACCTTGCGGTGGCAGAAGCGGTCGCGGCCGATGGCGCTGTCCGCGCGGACCAGGCCGGCACTCTCGCGCATCACTTCGCGCGCGGAGGGGACTCGGCGAGAGCCATCGAGTACACGCTCCGGGCAGCCGAGGACGCCCGACGACGGTTCGCGCCCAATGACGCCGTTCGCCATTACTCGACAGCTCTCGATCTGCTGGCGACAAGTGGCGGATCGTTCGATGGCGCGGAGGACGACGCGACGCAAGTCATACGCGTCCTGTTCGAACTCGAAGAATTGTACTCTGAGCTTGGAGATGACGAGCGGCGGTCGGATGTCATCGAGCGCCTGCGCGCGAGCGTCGACGCGTCAGCCGGACGGCGGTTGCGCTTCAAGCTCGCCGTGCGCGAGGCCCGGCGGTGGGTCGACGCTGGCGACTCGTTAGCCGCGCGCGAGCGCGCCGCTGAGGCGCTCCGCCTGGCCGGCGCGGACCGAGCAGAGGCAGTCGACGCTCACCTCGCGATGTGTGAAGCCTGCGTGGGACGCCGGCTGGGCGTCCCGTCGCCGCTCCTCGATCCCGCGGCCGATCTGATCCGCGCTGAGGAGGCACTGACGGCGGCGCGCGACTTTGCCGAGACAGCCGGTGACGCCGGGTTGGTGGCGAGGATCGATCAGGAGCTTGGCGTTTTGATCTGGGGCTCTGCCAGGCCGGAGGATGAGGATCTGGCAGAGCGTTCGCGAACGCTGCTGACATCGGCGTTGCAGACCTACCGCGTGGTTGGAGACCGCAAGCGCGAGGTCACAGCCCTTATCGCGCTCGCGTACCGGCGCCCAACTGCCGCCAGCGACGAGAACCTGTCCCATGTCGACAGCTATGTGTCATTTCTGGAGGAGATTCGCCGGCTGCGGGTTGCCGAGCATCGCCTTACTCGCACGATCGAACGCCCGCGCTCCGAGGCGCTCGCGCTGTTGTCGATCCACCTGTTCTGCCGGACGAACGGCTGGTACGAGATCGCCATCGATCGCGGAGCACGCGCGCTGGAGTGGGCGATGGAGGCGCGGGACGAGCGGATCGCGCTCATCGCGCGCACGGGTCTCAGTGAGACAGAGCGGCTAATCGGTCGGGGCGCTCGAGCGCTGGGCCTCGCGGAGACGGCGCTGGCGTCCCTCGAGCACCGGGACGCGGAGATGCCGTCATTGGAGGGTCTGCGAGACAGCGTGCTGGAGGCGTTGGCCGCGGCCCACGCGTCCGTCGGCATCCGCGCGCGCGCCGAGCAGCTCGCTCGGGAGCGGGTCGAATCTGCCAATTCAACAGGACAGGCAGCATCCATCGCCGCCAGCCTCGCCGGATTGGCCGAGGCGCTGGAATCGCTCGGCAGCGACGCCGCCGCGGTGGACGCGGCGCACGAAGCCCTGCGGCATTCATTGACGCTCACGGGTAACATCACGACTGACATCCGCGCGGAGACCGTTCTCGCGCGAATTGCGCTCAAGCACGGCAGCGCGCGACAGGCGCTCGGATTCTCGACCGCGGCGACGGGCAAGGTGTCTCAGCGGGAGACGCCGCTTGCCTGGCTGCGGGTTGCCTCGCGACTGGCGCATGGTCTCGCGCTGGAGGCCAGCGGCCACCATGACGACGCGGTCGACGAGGTTGCGGAGGCGCATGAGCTGGTGTCGCGCATCGCCACCCGGATCACGGACTCGTCGCTGCGCGCGACGTACCTGTCGCGGTCTGAGCTGGCGGCAGCGACGCTGGCGGCGGCGACCAGGTTGGGCGTCGGCGCGACCGTCGTAGGCGCCAATTCGCCGGACGACCGACCGGG
Organism: Thermomicrobiales bacterium; assembly: GCA_035513175.1. Taxonomy (GTDB): domain Bacteria; phylum Chloroflexota; class Chloroflexia; order Thermomicrobiales; family CFX8; genus DATKCN01. The sequence continues at coordinate 12,972 of DATKCN010000105.1, read as the reverse complement.
CGGCTTGACGTCGCGAGAGATCGAGGTGCTGCGCCTGGTGTCTTCGGGCCTGCCGAACCGAGACATCGCTGACCGTCTGTTCATCAGTGAGAAAACGGTCGCGCGGCATCTGACCAACACCTTCAACAAGATCGACGCACAGTCCCGAACGCAGGCAGCGGCCTGGGCGTACCGCAACGGAATCGTCTGAACAGTCATCGAAGGAAGGCAGCGGAGCTTGATGCAGTTTCGTGAGGGCTCCGGGGAACGGTATGTCGTTACACAACCCACGCACGCGTGGGTGTCCGGGCAGTTGGCTCGCGCCTGGGGCAACGATCGCTTCGGGTCAGTGGAGCCGCGGGGCGACGTGTGTCTCGGAGCCGAGCTGCACGACATCGGCTGGCTTGATTGGGAGCGAGAGCCGACACTCAACGAGACGACCGGGCTGCCGCACAGCTTCATGCAACTCCCGACCGCGTTGCATCTCAGCATCTGGGGACAGGCGTCGAGCCTGGCACGGCCGTTCGGGCGCTATGCGTCGCTGCTCGTCTCGATGCATGGCACGGGTCTATATGCCTTCCACGACTACGAACGCGACACCGAGGACGAAGCTCGCGCTGCCCGAGCATACGTCGAGCGCGAGCTGGAGTATCAGCAGAGCGTGATCTCCCAGCTGGCGGCCGACCCGATGATGGCAGATTTCGTCACGCCGGAGGTCATCGCCAGAAACCGCCGTCTGGTAGGGGTGTGGGACGCGATGTCGCTCGCCATCTGCGGCGGAATCACGGCCACACGCGTCATTCGGGACGTGCCGTCTTCCGGCGCGCCGCTGGAGATCGCGATGAACCCGGCCGGCGCCAACATCAGCGTCAGTCCCTGGCCGTTCATGGATGACACAACATGCGTGCGCTTTGAGGCGCGCAGGATCAGTGGGACGTTCGCGGATGTGACCGAAATGCGGCTAGCGCTATCCTTCGCGGAGTGGAAGACGTTCGATGTCACCCTGTGCATGCCCAGGTCAGGATGATGGCCGACCCTCGCCCTGATACGCACCCGCGTATGCATGAGTCGTGATGTCGCCCAGTGTGTGGAACACGAGCTGACAGATGCGGGCGTTCCGCGCGAGGCGAAAGCCGAGCGGGTTGTACACGACCATGAGCGACACGCCGCGCCCGGAGTAGCCCGCGTCCCACACGGCAGTGTGCAACGCGACCGCCGAGCGCAAAAGGCTCGAGCGTGGGCGGGCGTACGCCATCAGCCAGGTGGGCAGGTTGACGCTCTCGTTGAAGCGCACCTGGTACGCTCCGGGCGGCAGCGCCAACTGGCCGTCGTGCTCGAACGGGAGGGTCTCCGTTGAAGGCAGCACCCGCTGGTCGTTGGTGAGCCCGAGCGCTCCGGCGCCGATAAACCGCGACACGCTGTCGAGCGTGATGTCGACCCCATTCGCCTGCAGCTGGTCTGCCGGATTGAGCAGCCCCTCGATGAGCGGCGGCGAGCCGGCAATCAACGCCTCGATTTGTTGTCGGCTCAGCACCCCGTGCCCTGTCATCTCGTCGGTCCATCCAATCGTCGTGGCGTAGAAATCGTGTACGTACGCACTGTATCACCGGTGACGGGACGCGGGCAATTGCGTACGATGCATGGTGGGGGTTTCGGGAGTCAGGACGATGCTTGTGGAGAGTGGCGACACAATGGAGCGCAAGCCCAGGTTCTATCAGGCGACTGTCGATGAGATTCGCTCCGGTGAAACCACGGACGTGTACTTCGTCCGCACCGTGCAGATCATCCGCGAAGCCGGACTCGACAGGCACGTGCGGGCCGAGCTGTCCGTCAAGAGCTTGCCGTCCGAGTATCCGTGGGCGGTGCTGGCCGGGATGGAAGAGCTGTACGCGCTGCTGGAGGGAATCGACGTAAGCATCCGAGGCATGCCGGAAGGATCGATCGTCCGTCCGTACGAGCCGGTGCTCGAGATTGAAGGTTCGTATCTGTCGTTCGCCGTGCTCGAGACCGCGATGCTTGGACTGTTGTGCGAATCATCCGGCGTCGCGACGAAGGCGGCGCGCATCCGAGCGCTGGCAGGTGAACGGCTACTGGTGAGCTTCGGCGCGAGGCGGATGCACCCGAGCGTCGCGCCGGTCATCGAACGGGCTGCGTTCATTGGCGGCTGCGACGGAGTGAGCGTCGTGAAGAGCGCGCGGGCGCTCGGAGAAGACCCGACTGGCACGACGCCGCATGCGTTGATGCTGCTGGTCGGGGACACCGTGGAGGCCATGCTGCTCTACGATCGCATCGTCGAATCGTCCGCGCCCCGTATCGCGCTTATCGACACATTCCTGGACGAGAAGTTCGAGGCGGTTCGCGTCGCCGACGCGCTCGGCGAGCGTCTAGCGGGCGTCCGACTCGACACGCCCGGCTCGCGGCGTGGCGATTTCGCGGAAATATTGAGAGAGGTGCGCTGGGAGCTCGACCTCAGGGGATACGAGCACGTGCGGCTCGTCGTCAGCGGCGGACTTGACGAAAAGCACATCCTGGAACTCTGCCCACTGGTGTATGGATTCGGCGTCGGGACCAGCATCGCGAACGCCCGCACGATCGACTTCGGGCTGGACATCGTTGAGATCGATGGTCGCCCCGTGTCCAAGCGCGGAAAGATGAGCGGCGCCAAGCAGGTCTGGCGCGACCAGGAAGCACTGACAGACACGGTGCTACCGCTGACCGCCACCGCTCCGGGAGCGGGTCACGTGCCTATGCTCGTGCCTCTCGTCGAGCGCGGGCGACTGCTGATCGAATTACCAACAGCGCGGGCGATTCGCACCCGCGTGCTGGAGCAGCTCGACATCGTCGGAACGGAGGTCATTCCGGAAGCCTGAATCCGCTACTCGCCATCACCGGCCAGCTTGCGCGCGACTTCAGCAGGCATCGGCGTGATCACCTGCGGGTAGATGCGCCTGCCGAACTGCTCGATAATGATCGCCTGCGTCGGGCACGACCGGGCGGCGGCGAAGATCGTTTTCGGTGGCGTGCGCAGGATCTCATCCTCGTCGAAGTACGCCTTCGTCGTGTCCTCATCGATCATGAACACGCCGGACGCGATCGCGGCGCAGCGTCCGTATCCGACGCAACGTTCGGGATCGATCGTGACCTTGAGTGTTGACATCTATTCTCCATCCGTCAGCGGTCAAGTCGGTGCTCGCTATCCTCGCCACAGGTCTATCAGAGGCTGCCAATGCGGGCAAAGCGTTTGACGCGTCTCGCCAAGCCTGCCAAGATCAGACATTGGCTGAACGATGCGGACACGTTGGGTAGGCGCAGTGGATGACTCAGGCTCGCGCCGCATCACGCGGCATCCAATCCTGGGGGAGCTTCCGGCGGCAGATTCCGTCACGTTTACGTTTGACGGACGATCGGTCCTGGCCCGCGCCGACGACACGATCGCCTCCGCGCTGCTGGCTCACGGCATCCGTCGATTCCGAAGCATGCCGGAGACAGGCGCGCCACGCGGATACTTCTGCGGCGCCGGGCGCTGCATGGACTGTGCCGTCACCGTGGATGGACTGCTCAATGTCGCCGCATGCACGACGCCCGTGCGCGCCGGCATGGTCGTGAAGACCCAGCACGGTCTGGGAACATGGGGGCCGTCATGACACGGAACACCGACGTGCTGGTTATCGGCGCGGGGCCGGCGGGTGTCGGAGCCGCACTGGCCGCCGCTGGCGAAGGCACGCGCGTCATCATCGTTGACGAGAACGTCGCCGTGGGCGGTCACCTTCGCTGGTCGATCGCGACGCAGCGAGGGACGATCGGCGACCTGACGGACGCGCGCGGCACGGCCATCGCCGCGTGGGCCGTCGAACGGCTGCGACACAGCGACGTTGAGATCGAGCTTGGCGCCGCCGCGTGGGGACTGTTCGACGATCGCGTTGTCGGAGTCACATCACGCGAGCGGTCGTTTCAGATTCGCGCCGGTAGTGTCATCGTGGCCGCTGGCGCAACCGACGCAGCAATCCCTTTCCCCGGCTGGGACCTGCCTGGCGTCCTGACGTCAGGCGCGCTGCTCAGGCTGATGCATCTCCATCGCGTGCTACCCGGCCGGCGCTTCGTCGTCGTGGGCGCGGATCCTTGTGGGGACGAGGCCGTTGAAGCGCTTGAGCTGGCCGGAGCAGATGTGGTGACGCGGTGGAGGACGTGCCATGACATCATAGCTGGTGGAGACGGCGAGGTCGTCTGGTTGGATGTTCCCGGAGCGCGACACGACACCGACTGTATCGTCATTGCCGCCAGCCGGATACCCGATCCGGAGCTGATCCTCCAGATGGGTGGAGCGGCGGTGTATTCCGCGATTGACGACTGCTTCGTTCCGGTCCGCTCCGAGACGCTTGAGACTTCCATCTCTGGCGTGTATGCCGCCGGAGATTGCGCCGGCGTGCTCGGCGCCGCCGAAGCCTTCGCTGAAGGCAGGGTCGCAGGGCTCGCCGCATCGAACGGCGCCGGGCTCGAACGGGCGCTGGGTGAACTAGCGGAATTGCGGGCTTCCCCGCCGCCCCACGAGGCGCGCAGGCCCACGCTTCCCGCTCCGCGCGACTCGACGCTCGTTTGTCGCTGCGAACGCATCGCCGCCGCCGAAATCCGGCAGTCGATTGCCGATGGCGCGGCGACGATTGACGACGTCAAGCGGCGCACGCGTTCCGGCATGGGCGTATGCCAGGGGATCTATTGCCTGGCAGCAGTCTCCATGCTGCTGCAACGCGAGCGTGGGCTCGCTCCTGAGGTTGTAAGCCCGATGAAAGTCCGTCCACCGGCGCGAACCGTTCCGCTGGCTGCACTGGCAGGCACTGGAGAGTAGCGGATGCGGCAGCAGGGCAGGACGCCGGGCTCGATCGGCTACCCGCTGAAGATGTCCGGCTCACTGGATCCAAAGCCCTGGGGCGGCAAACGCCTGGCGTCGTACGGCAAACAGCTGCCGGACGAACCGATCGGCGAATCGCTGGAGAGCGGCTCCGACTCGCTCGTCACGAACGGAAGATTTGCCGGGCGCACACTGGGAGCATTGGCCGTCTCGCATCCTGACGCGCTGCTTGGCGCGCGCGGCGCAGCCGTTTCCGGAGCGTTTCGAGACTTCCCGCTGCTGGTCAAGCTTATCGACGCGCGTGAGAATCTATCGGTGCAGGTCCATCCCGACGACGCGCTGGCGCCCGCCGGGTCGAGGGGAAAGACCGAAGCGTGGCTCGTGCTGCTCGCCGAGCCTGGGTCGCGGCTGATTGTCGGCATCGAGGGGGCGCTCGACCTGGCCAGCATCGAGCACCGGATCGTGTCGAAGCCAGTGACGGCCGGAGATGTCTACTTCATCCCGGCCGGGACGGTCCACGCGATCGGCGCGGGAGTGCTGCTGTACGAGGCGCAGCAGGCGAGCGATGTCACCTTTCGCCTGTACGATTGGGGCAGGCAACGCGACGTGCACATCGAGGAGGGCCTGCGCGCGAGCCGAGCAGGACAACGGGCGACGCGCGTGTCGCCACTGCGGCTCGACGACGCGCGCGAGATGCTCGTCGCGTGCAGGCACTTCGCCATTGAGCGCTGGTCGGTCGACGGGCGCGTCACCGTCATCCCGTCGCCTGAATCGTTTCGAGTACTGACGGTGCTTGACGGAGCTGCGTCAATTGAAGAGGTTGATGTCGCGCTGGGCGACACACTCGTCCTCCCGGCGGATCTGCCCGCAGGCGTTATCGCGGGGGCCGCGACCGTCATCGTCGCCTACATTCCCGATCTGGACGCGGATGTCGTGCGACCGCTTATGGCGGCTGGGCACAATGCGCGGAGCATCGACTTGCTCGGGGTGTCATGGTAAGCGGGAAGCACGGCCGGTCCTACCAGTGGATGAGTGACCTGCTCGGCATATTGTACGAGCAACTCGATCATGACACCGCGATTCAGCTGTTGCGTGACCGCAACCTTCGCGAGCGGTCGGTCGCGTCGGCGCCAGAGCTCGGTGAGGTTCGGCGACAGCAGCCTGATGTCGATCACGAGGAATTCGACAATCTGTTCGTCGCGTTGCTCGCCCTGCGAGTGAAGTTCGATCGCGATGAGGCGGCGCGCAAGGTTGAGCTGAACATCGCGATGCGCGAGGGGCGGCGTTGAGTGCGCTACAGCAGCGAGACGAACGCGTCGGCGACAAACATCATACGATCGGCTCGCCGAGCGTTCGGTCCGGAAGGCGCGGGACTGCGCCAATCCTCCATTTCGCTTCTGGAGGTTACGTTCTCCGGGGAATCCGGCACGGTCGAGATCGTGATCCGGCCCATCCGGGCGGGGCTTAACGAGGTCGAGATCGCGTCACAGACCTTCGATGTCGAGGCCGCCGAATTTGCACGCTCGCTGCCCCATCCGTCGGCATTCCAGTCTGTGTTCCGCCTGCTGCGCTCGAAGATCAGGCTGAGGATGAGGCGGTAGGCGACGTTACGCCCGTTCTCCGCGATGGCCGACATTGGCAGCAAGAACGACAACTGACGGCGGGGACCGATCCCATCGTCGGAACCTCCGCGAGGCTGCCGGTTGCCGCTACGCGCCTGGAGGCGTGAAGATCGGCGGCAGCTGCCGCTTGTGTTCCGATCCCTTCAGCATCCGCTCGACTCGATTCCAAAGGTCCGGATGAACGTCGACGTGCTGTCCGCGGTCGATTGCGTCAAGGATGCGGTCGAGGTCGGCGTAGCTGATGCCCATCTCGGCTTCGTCGGTTTGACCTTCCCACAGCCCCGCGCTGGGCGGTCGGGCGATGATGGGCTCCGGCACGCCGATCTCGCGGGCGATGTCACGCACTTGATGCTTGTAGAGCCCGGCCAGCGGCAGGAGATCCACCCCGGCGTCGCCATACTTCGTGAAGTAACCGACCATCAATTCGCTGCGGTTCCCGGTGCCGACGACCATCCGGTTGAGCGTGTTCGCGTGATGGTAGAGCGTGATCATGCGCAGGCGTGGCTTCAGATTCGCGTTCGCCAGCGTGCTGCCTCTCGGCAACAGATCGATGAACCGGTCGTAGACTTCCGAGAGTTCGATGATCCGATAGTCAATGCCCCACGTCCGCGCCGCCAGTTCGGCGTGCTCGGCGTCCTCCGGCATCGAGTGGGCGGGCATGATGAGCCCCAGCACGTTCTTCTCGCCCAGTCCACGGGCGCACAATCCGGACACGACCGCCGAGTCAATGCCTCCGCTCAAGCCGACGACGGCTCCCGACAGACCGGCGTCCCGGACACTTGAGGCTATCCATGTTGCAACGGCATCAGCCAGGCTCATTGGCTTCCCTCCTGTAGCTTGGCAAGCAGGCGTTCGTCGCCCCGGCCCGAGCGCGCCAGGTCCGCTTCGCGCGAGCCGCGCCGCAACGGGCGTCGTGGGCGCTTCCGCACAATCGGCGCTCACCCAGTCGCGCGCGCGATTCTTCATCGAACGAGCGGCGCCGTCGTTGGCGGGGCTTCCTCGCAAGAATACGGCAACGAACGCGTGATTTCGCGCATCCGACACGCAGTTCGTTCGTTCTACATGCAGGAAACGTACGACGTTCCGTGCCGGCGCAACCGGTAAAGCGTGGACGGAACGGGCTGGGGCATCGAGCAGGAGCGGAGGTGTTCGTGATTCTTTTGGTGGCGCTGTCCGCCGCAAGTGGACTGACGTTCCTGGCCCTGCGCTCGATGATGCTTGCGTTCGCGGCCTCGGTTGACTCCCGTCCGGCCCCGATCCGCGCTGGGGTGGGGCGAGCGTCACGCTCGCCAGTCGCTCGTCGCAAGCGTGGCTACCTCGCGTCCCATGAGGCTGCGCTGCTGATGATGGAAATCGCGTTGTCGATCGGCATCGCGCTGACGATCATCGGGCTGGCGTCAATGGCCGCGCTGCCGCCACGGTTGATGATCGGAGCGTTGCTGGCGCAACTCGCGGTGCTTGGCTCGTTGGTTGCGCCAACGGTCACGGTGTCCGTCGCGGGACTCAGCGTGCGTCCCGCGGCTATGGCACTTGCGGTCGCACAACTCGCGAACACCGCGTTTTTCGTCAAGGCGATCCATGCGCTAATGCAGTAGCGCATGATCATCGCCGCCGGTCGGCGCTTCCGCGGGCGCTTGTCGGACGCCATTGCAGAAGCGGCGCGTCCGGATCGTCCAGGCTCGCGAGCCACGTCTCGTCGCCGATCGTCGTCGGCGCGCCATGTCCCGCATAGACCGTCGTAGACTCCGGAAACGCCGCCAGACGCCGCACGCTGACCGACAGCGCGGGCAGGCTTGCGCCCGGCTCGGCGGTGTGTCCCGCGCCCCCCTTGAGCAACGTGTCGCCGGTGAACAGCGCGTCCGCCTCAGGCGCCCAGATAGTCACGCTTCCAGGCGTGTGACCCGGTGTGTGGAGCACGCGAAACTCCACCGGGCCGACGCTAATCCGGTCGCCTTCGGCGATCGGTCGGTCAATCGAGACGGGGTCGACGGCGAACGGCAGCGTCAGCCCCTGCCCGTGGGGATCAGCAAGCAACCCAGTGTCCGCTGGATGCGCGGCCACTGGAATGCCGGTCTGTTGCATCAGCGACATGTCGGTGATGTGATCCCAGTGGCCATGGGTGGCAATCGCAATGCGCGGCGGAGCGTCCATCGACTCGGCGATGTCGATCGCTGACTGCCAGGCGTCGCGGGGCGCGTCGATAATGATGGATCCGTGCCCCGGCACGGCCGCCGCGTAACAGACCGTCAGCAGTGGACCACCCACGAAGCGGCGAATGACGAGGCGTTGTCCGTTCATGCCGCGATCCTCCCGCAATCTGTCGTCGATGGCCACGCGTCGGATTGTACCGTCCGCGCATGCGCGAGCCGCCCCGGTGGAAGGGGACCGGGGCGGCGACGCGGGTTGGGGAAAGGGGTGTCAAACGGTAGGTGAACCGTTCAACAAACCACAACGAGCCGGAGTCGAAACCGTTACGCAAAACACGACGCGAAGCGTGAGGCGATCTTATGATAGCCTGCACGACGTACGACGCGGCAGGATCGGAAAGGCGGGCTGAGCGCATGGCGATCATGATGGATGAGATGACCAAGACGGAACGGGTCATGGCGGCGGTTAACGGCGAGGATCTCGATCGCATCCCCGTCTGCTTCTGGCATCACTTCCGCCCTGGCGGTTCAGGACGCCGCATGGCAGAAGCGACGCTGGACTTCTTCGAGGGAGAGTTCGATCTCGACGTTCTGAAGATCATGCCCGATCTTCCCTATCCTTTCCCTCGGAAGTCGGTTCGTGTCGTCAACGACTGGCGGCTCGTGGAACCGATCGATGTCGATCGCTCGAGGTTCTTCCACCAGCGCTCGGTCAGCATTCAGGCACTACGCGACGCGGTCGGCTACGACACGCCAATCATCATGACCGTGTTCTCGCCCCTGTGCGAGGCGCTGAACTTCGCGGAGACGCGGGAACTGTTCCTGGAGCACGCGGCCAGCGATCCCTCCGCGGTCCATGAGGCGCTCGCGACCATCGCGGAGAATCTGCGAGCGCACGTTCAGGATTGCGTCGATTCCGGCGCAGATGGCGTGTTTTTCGCATTGCAGGGCTGCACCGACGTGGTCATGCCTCGGGACATGTACCGTGAGTTCGGCAGGCCGTACGACCTGATCGCGCTTCAGGGGGCGCGCGACTCGTGGCTGAACATCCTCCACGTGCATGGCGAACGCGATCTGCATTTCGACGAGGTGCTCGACTATCCAATTCAGGTACTGTCCTGGTCGGACCGCCTGGCCGGACCGAGCCTGCGCGACGCGCGGGCCAAAACCAGTAAGTGTCTGATGGGCGGCTGGCACGAGTTCGGCGCGCTCTCGAACGGCCCGGTGGACGAGATTCGCCGTGAAGCGGAGGATGCGATCCGGCAGACGGGCGGTCGAAAGTTCATTCTGGCGAACGGCTGCTCGGTTCCTGATGACACTGACCATCAGTGGCTCCATGAGGCCCGCGAGCTGATCGAGACGCTTGAGATTCCGGAGGCTTAGCGCCGACGCTGAAAGTTGGAACGACGTGTCCGACGTGGCAATCGATGGCTGCTGAACCCTCGGAGCGCGCGTCCGAGTCGCGCGGCACGGTCGTCGCGCTGATCCCCGACGTGTTCTTTTCCGTGACGGTGCGCAACGTTGTCCGGCGCGGTGGCTTCAATCCCGTCATTGTTTCAGCAGCGGGAGACCTGACGCGCGTCGCCCGCGAACACGACGCCGTGCTCGCGATCGTTGACGCGACCGCGGTACGGGGCGACGGCGGCTGGGCGGAAATCGGCGCCGTCGATCGTGAGTGCGCCCCGGTGCTCGTCTTCGGTCCACACCGCGATGTTGACGTGTTGCGGCGCGCGAAGGGGGCAGGTGTGACGCGTCTTGTATCCAACAGCCAATTCCACGGCGACATGCTGAGCCTCATCACACGGTACGCGCGAAACCACTCGGTCGAGGCAGACGACACGTAGCCACTGCAATGTGTCACTGGACGTAAGCAATGGCAGGAGGGACGTGCATTGCGCGTGTTCATTTCGGTTGACATAGAAGGCATCGCCGGGGTCGTAGGCAGGGAAGAAGGCGCCTCGGGGAACCCGGAATACGAGCGAGCACGGCGCCTCATGACCGCGGAGGCGAGCGCCGCCGTGCGAGGCGTGTTTCGCTACGAACCGGCCTCGGAGGTGACGGTGGCCGACGCGCACGGAACCTTCCGGAACATCATTCCTGAGCTGTTGGATGACCGCGCCCGCCTCGTGCGTGGCAAGCCGCGACCCCTGGCCATGATCGACGGAATCCAGGGAGGCTTCGACGCGGCTGTCTTCGTCGGTTACCACGGACGCTCGGGCACGGGGGAGTCGATCATCAGCCACACATTCACCGGGACGCTCATGGATGTTCGCGTCAATGGACGCTCGTTCGGCGAGATCGGTTTGAATGCCGCCGTAGCGGGGGCGCACGGGGTTCCGCTGGCGCTGGTGACCGGGGACCAGACGGTCGAGACCGAGGTCGCCGATCTCTTGCCGGGCACGAGGACGCTGAACGTAAAGCGCGCGATCGGACAGTTCGCGGCAGATGGGATGCATCCCGAGCGAGCGTGTTCCGCTATCGAGGAAGCCGTGGCGTTGGCGCTGACCGGCGCCGGACGAATCACGCCGTTCGTCGTGGAGGGGCCGGTTGCGTTGGAGGTTGATGTCTCAATACCGGCATACGTCGACCAGGCCCTGATCGTGCCGGGCATTCGGCGGGTTTCCGGACGCACGCTCGGTTACTCGGCGCCGGACTACCTGACCGCGTATCGGGTCACCCGTCTCATCGGGGCTCTGTCGGGTCTGCCGCTGTGAGACAGGCGCCGCAGTCTATGCCGCGCGAATCTGGCAGGAGGAAGCCAGCGCGCGCTGGCCGTTGAGCACCACCTCGAACGTGTAGACGAACGCTCCGCCCGACGAAGGCACGTCGAGATGCACGGCGACCGCGATCCATCCTGACGCGCGTCCGGTGCTGGCCAGCGCGACGCGGCCATACGCGACGCCGTCGCGCTGGACTGCGACCTCGACCAGGTCGTGAGTCGACAAGTCCGTCACGAAAATCGCAACCCACAGGTCGGCGAGCGTGCCTGACGGTCGTTCGACCGAGAATATCGGACCGTCCAGCGGGGCTCGACTCGATTCGTCGATCATCGTCGCCACCGTCACGTCTCGAATCTCGGGAACGAGCGCCACCGGAGTTGGCGACGGCGGGGGCGTCGGAGACGGTCGCGGTGACGGCGTGGGTGAGGGCGATGGCATGGGTGAAGATGTCGGCTCCGCGGTTGGCGTGGCGCTCGGCTCGGTGGTCGCCGTTGGCTGCGGGGTTCTCGTCGGCGGTGGCGGCTCGATGCTGATCGTGAACCGCACGGTTCGGATCGCCATGCCGTTCAGGAGCACGTCGACGTGATATGCCCCCGGAGTTAGTTGAGCGGGGGGCGCATACACGAACTCGATGCGTCTGGGATCCGCGTCCACCGCGCCTGTCGCCCGCAGTTCGCTCCCGTCGATGTGCGCGATCTGCGCGTCGCCGCGGTACCAAAGCGATGCGAAGTCCATTCCGGACGGGTTGACCTGGTTTGATATGCGCATCAGCAGCCTCAACGGCGACTCATGCGGCATGAACCTGGCGCGGACATCGGTAGGTTCGCCGTGTTCGTCGAACCCGGAGGCAAAGGCAAGCTCGGCGATCGCGTCAGACGGCTCGCCGACGCCAACACGAAAAAAGTAGCGGTCGATCAGAATGTCACCGAGCCGCAGCTCGACCGCGTGCTCGACGGCGGGGTTCAGCTTCGCAACCGGGCGATATCGAAGCGCCACCCACGTGGACCGCCCGTTGCTGGGCGGCGGGCTCATGTCACTTTGCCCGACGATGTCACTGCCGGCGAACCAGTACGCCCGCAGGCGCGTCCCTTCCGCGATCTCGGACATCAGCACACACAGATAGATCATCTCCGGCCATTCGGAAACGACCGTCGTTTCGTCGACCGGCGCACCGTCGCCGTCGATGCGCGTGCTCAGCGTCACCCGTTCCACCCGCGGGCGCTCGTTCACGGCCTGCGTGGTTGCCGATGGAGAGCTGACGCCGTCTACCGCTGATGTCGGTGAGGCCGACGGGATCGGCGTGCCGATTGGGCGTTCCACCGCCGCAGGCGCGCAGGCGGTCACGGCGAGGGCAACGAGGATCAGCGTCGCCAACACCGCGACTTGCCGCGGCGCGCTAACCTCCAGCCGGCTTCGAATAGGCGCCGAACGCATCCTGGTACTCGTCGGAAACCTCCTGGGCGGTCTTGTGCACATAGATGCGCGTCGTCGCCGGTGACGCATGACCCAGCAGCGTTTGCACCGTCGACTCCCTCACGCGACGGCGCACCAGTTCCGACGCCAGCCCGTGCCGGAACGAGTGCGGGGTGATGTCGGCTTCAACTCCCGATGCCGTGCAGAGTTCCGCGACAATATGCTCAACGGTCCTGGTCGATATG
>DATKCN010000104.1:0-2948 GCA_035513175.1 Thermomicrobiales bacterium | reverse complement strand
GATGAAGGTGCTGGCCGACCCTTACCCGCGCACCCCAGCGATGGCCGCTGGCATCGCCGATCGCATCTGGACGTGTGAGGACATCGCCGCGCTGCTCGACTGAGACTAGACTGGCTATTGGAGACCGGGCGGCGACGTGCTACCGTTCAGCGCCCATCGAGTGGAGCGACCATTGCAGTCCAAAAAGATCAACGTAGGGGGCCAAGACGTTGACGCCGTTGAGGTCTCGTTCTCCATCGTCCGGGAGGATTGGAACGAGTACGAACTCGCGGATGGTGGTCACGTCAGGCTAAAGACGACCACCCAGCGCATCCTGCGCGTGCTCGATGACGCTGGTAAGCCTGCACGCACACCGGACGGAGAGCCGTTCATCGTTGTCCAGACCAGCAATCAAGTCGTCGCCAGCGACTAGGGAGGTCCACCATGAGCATGCTGGCCAGCGGGCGAAAGATGGAACTTCAAGCCGAGAGCGGCCCTTCTGGCCGATACCGGTCGGTTGTAGACGAGCGTACCGAGCTGGACTCCACCTCTCGGCCGATACGAATGCTTCCGCTCTTGGAGCACACCACCATGAGCGCCGTTCTCGACATCGAGCAGATGCGAGTCGGTTTTGCGGTTCGATTCGACCTCGCCGGGCAGCCGGTCATGGCGATCAAGCGGGCAACCGGCGAGATCGATTTCTACCTGCTAGGTGCCTGACCCGTTTGCGGAGTTCCTGAACATCCTCCGTGACCTAGCCGCAGCGCTAGGCGTAGGTGTAGGCAGCGTCAAGGGCGCAAAGCTCCTTTTTAGCCATAGGCCCGGCCTCATCCCTGTGTGCCACACAGCAGTCATGCGAGAGGGTCGCGATCTACCGTGGAATCGCCGCGTTGCGGTTCATCCGCTAAAAGACGGACGGATCGAAATCAAGGTTCTAGGGGCTGACGAGCCAGCCGACGACGCCACAACAGAGTAGGGCCCCGTCCGGCCAGCCGAGCGGCAGCGTCGGGAGCCGCTAGGATCGAGGCGTGAGAGACGACTATGACCGCTGGCCAGATCTCCGTCAGAGCATCCTGCGGTACGCCGAGTTTGGGATGGTGGCCGAGGCGATCGTTCAGGCCGACGCATGCCCGAAGTGCAGCGAACTTCGTGGCAAGGTCTTCGAGCCGCATAAAGCGCCGCCCATCCCGGTCATGGGCTGCACCAATGCGAACTGCCGCTGCGACTACGCGCCCCGCTAGGGCGCTGTGGACACGCGTCGAGCGGCGGCGTCGGGAGCCTTCTGACGCGTCAGAATGAGCCGCATGCGGCTCATGCTCGTCACGCTCATTCTGGCCGGTTGCTCGGCACTCGCTCCCGCTCAGCTTGACCCGCAAGCGGGCAAGGTGACCTTCGGGCGCTCTCTCGACACGACGACCTTCGTACTGACGGGCGAGGCGACGAGCTTCGCGGTCAACTCAGACGTTGCCTACCGTGGCGCGCTATCGCGAGTGCTGACAGGCGGCTCGATCCGGCTTCACGGGACGCTCAATGACTTCGTGGTGCTCGACCAGTCCAACGCCGTCCAAGAGGAGGGCTTTACGCTGTACGGTGGGACCCTTCCCGGCGCGCTCCTGTTCGAGCCGGGGACCTTCCGGCTGCGGCTACTCGACTTCGGCAATAGCGAGCTAGCGACGGGGACGTTCACTATCACGCCCTGAGAGGCGACCCGCTCTCAAACTGAGACACTACCCACCGCGCCAGCGCGCGCTGACTCGGAAAGCGAGTCAAACGTCCGACGAACGGCCGAAGTGAGCACGCCAGCGCGCCGGCGGCACGCTCCAGCGGACGAATGACACGCTGAGCGGTTCAAATCGCGGCTGTGGCTCCCCGATTCAGGTCAATCGGACCATTCGCGTGACGGTTGACGCGGAAAGCGAGTCACGCCGCTCCGAAACGGGTCGGCGTCACCAGCGAGTGGGGGATTTGGCGTTCCGTGACGGGGAGGATGGTCGGTCTATGAGTCGGGACCAGATTCTTTCGAGTCCGACGCGGTTGGCTCGGGGGGTCGCTCGGTGCTCGGCTGTGCATAGGCGCCTTGGTCGTCGTCGCCCTCAGCGTGTCGTCCGCCCTCGGTGGATGAGTCACCGGAGTCGGTGGCGGCGGCGGGCTCCGGCGTCTGGTCTGAGGGCGTGTCTACTTCCTCGTCGCTGACCCGGTTGAAGAGGTACCTGTAGATCCCCCGCGCTGCGGCCGTGATCGGAATCGAGAGGATGGCGCCGACTATCCCGGCGATGGCGCCACCAATGATGAGCGCGAAGATCACCATCGACGGATGCAGCTCCAGCGCCTGGCCCTGGATCCTGGGAACAAGCACGGCACCCTCGATCTGCTGAATGGCGAAGTAGAGTGCCACCACCGCCAGCGCCGCGACGAGCGGCTCGGAGGTGGTAAAGGCGAGCAGCAGCGTCGGGATCATCGACAGGATGGGCCCGATGATCGGCAGCAGTTCGAGAAAGCCGGCGATCACCGCCAGGAGCACGGCGAACTGCAGGAACCGCTCGTCGACGAACCAGCCGAGCAGCAGCACGCCGCCGTATGTCGCGGCGCCGACGATCAGCCCCAGCACGATCTGGGCACGAATCCAGTTGCCGAAGACCTTCTCGATGATGTTCAGCACCGCCCAGGTGTCGCGCTGCCAGGCAGGCGGCAGGGCAGCGTTGAACTGCTGGGTGAGGCGGAGCCGGTCGCGCAGCAGGTAGAAGGCCCAGATCGGGATGATCAGGTATCCGAACAGGCTGGCCGCGGCGCCGGCCACCGTGCTGGCAATCGGCAGGAGCGTTCCGACATCGAACTGCCCGGCTCCCCTGCCGATGTCGGCGACGGCGCCGTCGATGAAGTTGCGCACCGGCTCCGGCAGGTCGAGCGACGAGTAGTACGTCCCGATCTCGGCCAGCAGGTCGTTCAGTGCGTCGAGCAGCCGCGGCAGG
>DATKCN010000103.1:0-25106 GCA_035513175.1 Thermomicrobiales bacterium | reverse complement strand
TCGCGCCAATCACGCAAGGTGTCGCGGAGCGTGACGTCGATCGGAATTGTTGGCTGCCAGCCCGTCGCCTGTCGCAGCTTCGACGCGTTCCCGACGAGGACGGGAGTGTCGGAGGGACGCATGCGCGCTGGGTCCTGGCGGATTTCGATGGGAATGGACGCGTCGCGAACGAGCGCCTCCAGCAGGTCCCCGACGCGATGGGCGCGACCACCCGCGATGTTGTACACGTCGCCCGCGACGCCATGCTCAAGCGCAAGGCGATACGCCCGAGCGACATCGCGAACGTCCAGGAAGTCTCTGCGAGCTTCCAGGTTGCCCGTAAGCACGACAGGTTCGACGCGTCCGAGTTCCGCCTCCGCGATCTGCCGCGCGAAGCTGCTGATGGCGAATCGGTCGGATTGGCCGGGACCGAAGTGATTGAATGGACGCACGCGGACAATGTGCATGTCGTAACTGAGCGCGTACTGCAAGCCGAGCATATCCTGCGCGATTTTGGACACGGCGTAGGGATTCAACGGGCGAAACGGTTGGTCTTCGACGAGGGGCATCTCTGACTCGCCGGCCAGCCCATACTGATCTGCCGATCCAACGATGAGTATTCGGGGGCTGAGCCCGTTGGCGCGGCAAGCCTCAAGCACGTTGAGCTGGCCAACGATATTGTTAGTCAGCGTGGTGGCGGGATCGCTGAGCGAGCGCGGCACATAACTCTCAGCGGCTAAGTGGAAGACCACGTCTGGCCGTCGTCGCAGCGTCACCCGCCGCACGAGGTCTGCGTCCATGAGGTCGCAGGATAACACCCGTGTGCGCTGCCCGGCGGTCACCGCGGAGCGACCAATGCCGATCAGCAGCCAGTCGGTGCGCGCTTCCAACTCGGCAATGAGATGCCGCCCGGCGAACCCGCTCGCTCCGGTGATGAGCGCTGTTACCGATTCGCGGGACACGGCTGATCGCCGCTAGACCGCGGTCTGCACGTGACCGTGAACCTGACCGCGCAAGGCGTCGATCCGGTCGACGCGCTCCCACGGCGCGTCGATGTCAGCTCGCCCGAAGTGACCGTAGACGGCCGTCGGGCGGTAGATGGGCCGGAGAAGGTCAAGGTCCTCGATGATTGCCCGAGGGCGAAGGTCGAAAGTCCGGGAGATCAGTTCGATCAGCTCTTCCTCGTCGATCACACTCGTCCCAAACGTTTCGACGTGCAACGACAACGGATGCGCCACGCCGATCGCGTACGACACCTGGAGCTCGCAACGCTTCGCGAGTCCGGCAGCGACGACATTCTTAGCGACATAGCGCGCGGCGTAAGCCGCCGAGCGATCGACCTTGGTCGGATCCTTGCCCGAGAAGGCGCCGCCCCCATGCCGGGCCATTCCCCCGTAGGTGTCGACGATGATCTTGCGCCCCGTCAGGCCGGCGTCCCCCATCGGTCCACCCGTGACGAAGCGGCCGCTCGGGTTGATGAAGATCTTGGTGTTGGCGTCGAACATAGCGGCTGGAATGATGCGGTCTATCACCTCGGCGCGCACGCCTTCCTCGAGGTCGGCGTGTGACGTGTGCTCGTCGTGCTGCGTCGAGATGAGAATCGTGTCGACCCGCTTCGGCGTCCCGTGCGCATACTCCACCGTTACCTGGCTCTTGCCGTCAGGACGCAGAAACGAGAGCGTTCCGTCACGTCGCACGCGGGAGAGCTGGCGACAGAGGCCATGAGCCAGCACGATCGGGAGCGGCATCAGCTCGTCCGTTTCGTCGCAAGCGAAGCCGATCATCATGCCCTGATCGCCTGCGCCGGTCGTGTCGCGTAGGTCCGCGCTTTTCCCGCCTCGGACCTCGAGCGCCGTGTCGACGCCTTCGGCGATGTCGGGTGACTGTTCCTTGATCGATGTGACGACGCCGCAGGTGTCCGCGTCGAAACCATACGCCCCGCGCGTGTAGCCGATGTCGCGGATGACGTTGCGCGTAATCGTAGGAATGTCGACGTATGTGCTGGTCGTGATTTCACCGAACACGAGCACGAGACCGGTGGTGGTCGCGGTCTCGCACGCCACCCGCGCGTCGGGATCGTCGGCAATGATCGCGTCGAGAACAGCATCGGAAATCTGGTCGCACAGCTTGTCCGGATGCCCCTCGGTCACCGATTCGGACGTGAAATACGATTGTGGTGACCTCATGAACGACGTGGTCATGGCCTGGCGAGCTCCTGTTCAATACAACCGCGGCGTGATCCTTGGCCCGGCGTCACGCCAGACCGCCGCGCAATCTGGGTTTATGTGCCGTGCTCCCAGGAATTCATGTAGCTGAGCTGCTCGGGAGATAGCTCGTCGACCTCGATCCCCATGCTGTGCAGCTTGAGCAGCGCGATCTGCTGGTCGATCTCCGTCGGCACGACGTACACGCGATTCTCCAGTGCGCCGCGCGACGACACGAGATACGAGCACGCCAGCGCCTGGTTCGCGAACGACATGTCCATCACGCTGGCCGGATGTCCTTCCGCGGCCGCCAGATTTATCAGCCGTCCATCACCAAGCACGATCACGCGCTTGTCCGCCGCGAGCTGATACTCCTCGACGAACGGGCGCAGCGTCCGTTTGCCCTCGCCGCTCATCTCCTCCAGCGCCTGCATGTTGATTTCGGAATTGAAGTGCCCGGAGTTGGCGACGATGGCGCCGTCCTTCATCGCCTCAAAGTCGTCGCGGTCGATGACATTGATGTTGCCGGTGACGGTGACGAACAGGTCGCCCATGGTCGCGGCCCGCTTCATGGTCGTCACCGCGAAACCGTCCATGGCCGCTTCGAGCGCCCGCGTCGGATTCACCTCGGTCACGATCACGCGCGCACCCATTCCCTTGGCCCGCATCGCGATGCCCTTGCCGCACCACCCGTAGCCCGCCACCACCATTACCTTGCCGGCCAACAGGATGTTGGTCGCGCGCATGATGCCGTCCAGCGTCGACTGTCCGGTGCCGTACCGGTTATCGAAGAAGTGTTTGGTTTCGGCGTCATTGACCGCGATGACCGGGAATTCGAGCACGCCGTCCTTCTCCATCGCGCGCATGCGCACGACGCCGGTCGTCGTCTCCTCGGTGGCGCCGAACATGTCGGCCAGCGCGTCGCGCCGGGTGCGGTGGATCGTCGACACGACATCCGCGCCGTCATCGATCACGATGTGCGGCCTGTGGTCGATCCCGGCGTTGATGTGCCTGTAGTACGTTTCCGCGTCCTCACCCTTGATGGCGAAAACCCCGAAACCTTCATCGACCAGCGCGGCCGCCACATCGTTCTGAGTCGAGAGCGGGTTGGAGGCGCAGATCACCGCGTCTGCTCCGCCGGAACGGAGCGCCAGCGCCAGGTTCGCCGATTCCGTCGTCACATGTACGCAGGCGGTAATGCGCAGTCCGGCGAGCGGCTTCTCGCGCTCGAACCGCTCGCGAATCAGACTCAGAACCGGCATCTCGCGCGCCGCCCACGCGATCCGGCGATGCCCTTCGTCCGCGAGCGACCGATCGACAATGTCATAACGAAGTTCTGACGCATTGATCATCCTGATGCTACTCCCCCTGTGGTGCTGTCGCCTGAGCACGCGCGCCCAGCTGCCCAACGGCCCCGGAAAACTCCGGGAAGAGGCGGTCAAATCGATCCGAAAAGGCGTCCAATGTGTAGTGATGGCCCTGGGTGCCCTTGACTTCCACGGCATACGTGGCGGCCAGCGAGGCGATCCTGCCCGCGGCATCCCAACCGCAACCCGCCAGTGTCGCGGCCAGTAAGCCTGCGCGGTATCCGTCGCCCGCGCCTGTCGGATCGACGATCGCGGTGGGCCGTGCGGCCGGAATGTCGAACCGTTCGCCATCACGATAAATCTGTGATCCCAGCTCTCCGTATGTGACGACAACTGTTGGACACGCGAGGACGAGCTCGTCGCGCGACATTCCCGTCTTCTCGGTCATCATTGCGAACTCATAATCGTTTCCGACCAGGATCTCGGCCCCGGCTATCCCCTCGCGCAGCGCGGATGGGGCAAGCGCGATGATCTGCTGGCCCGGATCGTACATGTACGGCACGCCAGCAGCGGCCAGCTCGCCCGCGTGGCGACACATCGCTGCAGGCGCGGTGGGTGACACGACACCCATCGCCGCCCCGGCGGCGTGGTCCGTGATCGGGTAGTCGCCTGCGCGCGCCATCGCTCCCGGATAGAAGCCGGTAATCTGATTGTCAGCGCGGTCGGTCGTGATGAACGCGCTGGCCGTTAGCTCGTGCTCGATGATGACGATATGCCGCGTGTCGACTCCCATCTCATCGAGCACCGCGCGGTACTCTTCGAAGTCCCGGCCAACGGTAGCTACGATTCGGCACGGCTGGCGTAGCAGCGCCAGACTGTAGCCGATGTTGCCGGCCACTCCTCCACGCAATCGATCGAGTGAATCGACCAGGAAAGAGACGTTGAGGATGTGAATCTTGTCAGGAAGAATGTGGTCCTCGAAGTGACCGGGGAAAACCATGATGTGATCAAAGGCCAACGAACCGGACAATACGACTGTCAATGCAAGAGTCTCCGGCAATTCATTAAGCATTGCGCTGTCTTCGTCCGACAACGCGCCACACGCGACTATAGCACAGCGGCCCCGTCGCCCGCTGTGTCGTCACCGATTTGGACGTCCTGAATCACGCCCTCGACAATGGCGGGAGACACGCCGGTCACGATCTGCACGCCACCCTGCGGTCGCGGCAATATCCAGTGCAGCGAGCCGTCGACCATCTTCTTGTCGCGCGCCAGCCGCCCGACGATGTCGTCTACGTCCCCCGTGAAGCGCGTCGGAAGTCCAGCCTTCCTGAGTAATGACTCGACCGCGTCCACATCCGCCCCGCCAACCAGTCCGAGCTTCCAGGCGATGCGGAAGGCTACGGCCATGCCGATGGCGATGGCTTCTCCATGTCGATAGCGATATCCAGCGGCCTCGATGGCGTGTCCGGTCGTGTGACCGAGGTTCAGAATCATGCGGAGACCGCTCTCGCGCTCGTCCTGCTGGACAACCGAGTGCTTGATCGCGACGTTGAGCGCAAGCGCCGTCTCGATCGCCTCCTCCGGAATCGGGTCAAGCGCGCCGGCCACCAGCAGCTCACCGAGCGTCGTATCGCCTAACGGGGTAGAGGGTTGAATCACGCTGTGCTTGATCACTTCCGCCATGCCCGAGCGGTACTCGTCGCGAGGCAATGTTGACAGGTACGTTGGATCGATGAGGACGATTCCGGGCTGGTAAAACGCTCCGGCAAGATTCTTGCCTGCGGGCAGATTCACGCCCGTCTTGCCGCCGACGCTTGAGTCAGCCATCGCGAGAAGTGACGTGGGAATCTGCGCGAGCGCGAGGCCTCGCAGGCACACGCTGGCGACGAAGCCTGCCAGATCCCCGACCACGCCGCCGCCCAGCGCAATGACGACATCGCGCCGGGTCACGCCGCCATCCGTCATCTCGCGGCACAAGCGCTCGACTTCCGCCATGCTCTTGCTGCGCTCACCCGGATTGACGATCAGCCGGTTGACTGTCAGTGAATGAGTGTCAAGCGATTCCGCCAGCTCATCTCCCCACGCTCGATCGACGGACGTGTCACTCACGATCCAGGCGCAAAGCGCGCGCGGCCAACGTTCCTGGATCAACGTTGCGGCGTTGAGCCGAGCGCCCCGAGAAACGTAGATGTCGGAACGTTCGGTCGCCGACGAGAATGACAGGCGCGGCGCCAGCCCGCGCGCGTGCCGCTCCACGCAGGCACGCAGAGCCTGGGAAGCAACTTCATCCGGCGACAGATCATCAGTGTGGATGGTCACGTCGGCCTGCGCGTAGAGCGGCGCGCGGGAGTCAAGCATCCGGGTCAGCCGCGCTCCGGCGTCGCCCGCGAGCAGCGGTCGTTCGGCGGACGGACCCGCGCGTCGCGCGTGCTCCACCACACGGGAAACGAGCGTCTCCAGACGCGCGGTCACGCCGACGATGACGCTGTCCGGCCGCATCGCCGTCCAGTTGGCGGATGACAGGACGACGCCACCGCCCGTCGCCACGATCGACCCCGGTTGCGCGCACGCGCGCCGCAGCTCCTCGGTCTCGATCGCCCGAAAGGCGGGCTCTCCAAACCGCTCGAAAAACTCGGCGATCGGCATGTTGCAGCGCTCGACGATCGCCGCGTCGGTGTCGACGACGCGATAGCCCGTCAGGGCGCCGAGGCGCTCCGCAATTGTCGTTTTGCCCGAGCCGCTTGGGCCGATAAGGATGATACGGTTGGGAAGCGTCATAGTTTCCCCGAGCCATGGACATCAGCGACATTCATGGGGCGCAGTATATCGGCTGGATGAAGCTGGACGTGCGCATGTCAGCGCGTTTCGGACACAGTTGACCGGCATGCTGGTCTCGATGATTTATACTTATTGGCAGATGTCACGCTTGATCGGACGTTGAACCCGCGCAGCGACAGTCCCGCGCCATGCGTGCCGGGACCGTCACACGGAGGACTAACGAAGCTTATGCCCCGAATTCTTGTGGCCGACGACGATACGGGAATTCGAACACTGCTCCGCGAGCTCCTTGAGGACGAGGGTTACGATGTCGATCAGGTCGCGGATGGGGCCGCGGTCGTGAACGCGTTCACCGCCAGCGGCTCGGAACCCGACCTGGTTCTGATGGACGTGCGGATGCCCGGCGTGACGGGCATCGACGTTCTGCGGTCGCTCAGTGACCGGAGCGACGGTCCGCTGCCCGTCATCGTCATGACCGCATACGGCACCGCCTCCATCGCCATCGAGGCGATGCAGCTCGGGGCCTATGATTATGTCACAAAACCATTTGACCTCGACGACGTCCTGCTGCGCATTCAGCGCTTCTTCGATCGCCAGGCGCTGCAACGGGAAGTGCGGGAGCTGCGACGCACGGTAGAGCGCGATCCGAACGAGGACATCATCGGTAACAGCCCGTCGATGCAGGACGTCTACAAGACGATCGGGCTGGTGGCCCGCGCCGAGACAACCGTGCTCATCACCGGCGAAACCGGAACCGGAAAGGAGCTCGTCGCCACGACGCTGCATCGCAACTCGTCGTATGCCCACGGCCCGATGATCAAGGTAAACTGCGCGGCCCTCCCCGAAACGCTGCTGGAGAGCGAGCTGTTTGGGCACGAAAAGGGATCGTTTACCGGCGCAATCGCACAGCGCAAGGGCAAGTTCGAGATGGCCAACCGAGGGACGATCTTTCTCGATGAGGTCGGAGAGATGACACTCTCAACCCAGAAGAAGCTGCTTCGGGTCCTCCAGGAGCGCGAGTTCGAGCGGGTTGGAGGGACTGTCCCAGTTAAGGTGGATACGCGCGTCATTGCCGCGACCAACAAGAACCTGCCAGCGGAGGTTCGAGATGGCAACTTCCGCGAGGACCTGTACTACCGGCTCAACGTCATCGTGATCTATCTTCCGCCGCTGCGCGATCGCCGCGAGGACATCCCGATGCTCATCGGGCACTTCCTCGATAAGCACCGCGTCAGCGTCTCCGCGCAACCGGCGCAGATATCCCAGGGGGCGATACGCATGCTTGTCGAGCACGACTGGCCCGGGAACGTCCGCGAACTGGAGAACACGATTGAGCGGGCGGTTGTGATGGCGCAGGGCGGCGTCGTCACCGAAGACCTGATCTCGTTCTCGTCGGCGGACCACGGACACTTCATCGACATCGCCGCCAAGATCCAGTCTCGAACGCCGCTGTGCGATGTCGTGCGCGAGGTGGAGCGCCAGATGATCCTGGAAGCGTTGCGGCATACCTCTGGCGACCGCGTCGACGCGGCTCAGACACTGGGGCTGCAGGTTGAAGAGCTGTCTTCCAGGCTACGTGACTACGGCATATCAGACGCGGTACGCGCATAACGTCGTGACGCTCGTGGCGGCCAGCGCTGCCGAAGATTACGCGTCGAGCTCCGCTACGGGTGAGAGCGCGGCGCCTGCGATCACCGCTCTGGCTTCCTCCTGCATCCAGATCCTAAGATGCTCAGGCTCCAGGACTTCGACATCGCGACCGTAGCGGAACACCCAGCGCTGAAACTCCGGCGTGACCTGAATGCGGACCTGGAACAACATCGATCCGTCATCGTTCGGCCGCACACGCTGTGACCCGTGCCAGCGCTCCTCTGCCACCCAACGGGACGATGGTGGGAGGAACCGCAGCACAACGTCCTCCACCGGCGCGTCGATGCCACGGATAATTCCCCACCCCGAGGACAGGTAGGCAGCCAGGTCGAACTCTTCTCGCGGCTCCCAGGGAATGTCCAGAACCTTTGCGCGGTGGACGCGATCAATCTTGAAGATCCTCACATCCTCACGAAGGTGACAGTAGCCGACGACGTGCCACGACCGCACATATGGAAACACGGCGTATGGATCGATGCGCCGCGACGTTTCCTGACCGTCATGAGACGCGGCGCTATACACGATGCTCATCGATCTGCGCGCCGCAATCGCCCGGCTGCACAACTGCAGGATCGACTCGCGGTGCGTGTCGCGGTACCCCTCGCCGGCGATCGACAGCTCCTCGACCATGGACCGAAGCTCCTCGGGGATGGCCGATGACAGCCGAGCGACAGCGCTGGACAGGTCATGCTGTGGGATTCCGGCGAACTGACGGCCTACCTGAGCCGCCAGAATCAGCGCCAGCGCCTCGGGAATGGAATACGACACTGACGGCAGGCTGGGTATACGGTCGAAGTAGTATCCCCTGCCGCGGTCACTCTTCACCTCGAACCGCAGCTTGTGCCGGATGATCTCGAGGTCGCCGGTGATCGAGCGTTCGGAAACTTCGAGCTGTTCCGCGAGCCGTTTGCGCGTCCAGTAGTTCGGCGCCGTGCTGATGCGCCAGATGATGTCCAGCACCCGTGCGATGCGTGTCGTTTCAGGCAACCGCGTCATCGTCGTCCCTCTCGTCAGTCACGCCGCGCTCTCCCGGCAGGGAATCGAGGCGCCCTCGAACCGAGCCGGCCAGCGCCAGCTCGATGCCGGCCGACAGGATGCTGAGCATCGCCAAAGCGGCGTGGAACTCGCTGACCGAGACGTGCGGGAACTCTCCTCCAAGCGCGGCGTACACCGGCGTCGCGAACAGCGGACGCTGACCGGCGCGCGTCATATCGACCGGCTCGTCCTGCGTCCAGTGCGCCGACGAGTAGATTACATGCCCGGCGAGCACCGGGAGGATTACCACCACCGGCGCCCCTCCGTCTGCGTCAGCGGCCAGAACCCGA
The DNA here is from genome assembly GCA_035513175.1 of Thermomicrobiales bacterium. Classification (GTDB taxonomy): domain Bacteria; phylum Chloroflexota; class Chloroflexia; order Thermomicrobiales; family CFX8; genus DATKCN01. The sequence goes on along the minus strand of DATKCN010000103.1, from coordinate 15,860 downwards.
CACCCCGGGGAACGCAGGGCGTCCGAGGTCAACGGAAGATGACCGGCGCTGAGCCGGACGGCGGGCAGGAACGGCAGCCTTGCGTGTGTCGCTACGTCGTCGGCGAGCTGCAACCGCGCGGTTCGTGGTGCGCTATGCCAGGCCGGCATCAGCAAGCTCCTCAGCAGCGGGGATCCGCCGCTCAGATCGCTCGCAACGACTGTCGCGCCCTGCTGCAACGCGACGACCAATCCCCGCTCGATTGCTCGAGACGTATGTGGTCGACAGCCCACCCAGATCAGATCATGCCCAGCGGCTGAATGACAGCGCGCTCGCTCAAGCGCCAGTGTCGCTGCCAGCATAAGCACGTCGATTCCGTCGTCACACGAGCCGGGGACGCTCTTCAATTCAAACCCGGCTGACACCCCAGTGTCGTCAGAACGCGCTGAGCCATGGCGCATCCAGCGCGACGCTGCCTGGAGCGCGCCAGTCACCTGCTCACGGTCAAGATACGTTCCGCCAAGCGAATCGGCTACGATCGATCGCAGCACGCCACCATCCGGCCTGCTGCTCGTGCGCTTCGTGCTCAATGTAGACATCTCGGCGCCACCTTCCAGCACACTGGAGCACTGATCGTCCAGTGCCCCACGTGCCCCAGCATGACGCATGAACGGGAAGACTGCGCTTCCCGTTCATCAGCTTGTTCACGATGTCGAGCAGTCGCGGGGCCGGGAAGGCGCGCAACAGGCCGTGGACGCTATTTCTGAACGCGGTGACGGCGGCCAACGGGGATGTTGAGGATGTGGAGCAGTGCTCTGACGAGCAGAAACGCGGGCAGCAGGCTGCCCAGAACGCCGAACGCGAGCCACATTTCGCCAGCACTCATCGTTGTACTCCTTGCGCTCTCAGGCACGCTTCGTGGCACGCTGGCTGGTATCCTTCGCGATGCGCGTTACCTGATACGCGCGTGGCTGGAACTCTCGACCAGCGCTCACACGTCCATGATAACCCGACGCGGCGTATCCATGACAGGCATGACTCATTGACGAAGGCATCGTCGCCCTGAACCTGCCGCATGTCCCGCTCAGCCGGAGGAGACGACATCCCACATGCAGACCGCGATGTGGCTTATCCCGATTCTGCCGTTCGTTCTCGCAATCGCGACGACATGGAGCCTGCGCGAGGCATTCGCTGAGACCGTCTGGTTCAACGTTGGCTACGTTGCGACGCTCGCCGTAATCTACGCAGCCGATCTTGCCGGTCTTGGCCTGATCTCAACATCACCGGTCGGACCCGGCGGCGGCATCGCGCTCGGCGTCGCCTTCGCGGCGCTGGCATACCGCCGGGTCCGGTGGAAACAGGAAGAGCGACTGAAGGCGATCGCCCGCGAGGAGGAGCGCAAGCGCCGCCTCGCGGCAGCCCGCGCCGCCGGAACATCCGCCAAACCACAGGAGAAGTCGCTGATCGTTGACGCGTTCCGCCTCGCCGGCACGATCCAGCGGCAGCGAAAGAACGCGAAGCGCTGAGCTCACGTCACGTGGGCCGGTCGGTCATGCAGGAGCGGCTGGCTGACCGGCATCATTTCCCCGGTTACGATCGAAACACAGTGCGCGGCGTCGTTGAACCACGATGGCGGCGCGGCGTGCCCCCAGAACGTTGCTCGCCGCGGATCGTTCAGCGCCCAGCGAATCGGCTGCCAGTCGGGGTCCGCCACGAGGTAATCGTTCGAATACAGCTCAATGCGGTTGCCGTCCGGATCGCGCAGGTACAAGAAAAAGGCATTCGAAATGCCGTGGCGACCAGGTCCCCGCTCGATCGCGTCGGTTCGCCCACATGCCGCGAGCACGTCACAGGCGCGCAACACTGACATCGGATCGGCCACCCAGAAGCCTAGGTGATGTACGCGCGGACCGATGCCGTTCATCAGCGCAATGTCATGGACGTTCTGCTTGCGCTGCAGCCACGTTGCCCATAGCCGCTCGCTGTCGTCCGCGACGGTGTACTCGCTGCACCCGAAGCCCAGCACATCGGCATACCACTCGTACGAGCTCGTGACATCCGGAACCTGACAGTTGAAATGGTCGAATCGCATCACCTGGGCGCCGCGATAGAGATCGAAGCGCTGCAGGAGCCGGTCGACAGTCCAGACGTCTGCGACGAACTCAAGCGGCAGCCCACTGGGATCCTGCGCGCGGAGCGCGCGGCCATGCCCGCGCTCTTCGCCATCGTCCATCCAGCGCGTCGGCAGCCCATCGGATTGAAACTGGCGCTCGAGTCGCGCAAGGTCATCCTCGCAAGCCACCCGGAACGACAAGTGCCCTGCGCCTGGCCGGGCGGCCAGCCGCAGCACGATCGAGTGGTGATCGCGCTCCTCCAGACCACGGAGATACAGCGCGTTTGACGTGCACTCGGTTTCCACGAAGCCCAGTAGATCGACGTAGAACTCCCGAGAACGCGAGAGGTCAGTCACGAGAAACTCTCCGTGCGCCGATCGAACGATGTTCGCGCCACTCGACGGCTCCGGCCGTCCCGTTCGCATCACCACTGTCGCGCTCCCATGCTTGGTCTACCAGGGCGCCAGCGGTTCATCAGCAAATGATGAGTCGTCGCCCTCTGTCCACTCCGCGTGATAGACCTGAATCGCGTCGTTTGACCACAGCTCTCCTGGCTCGACCGGCGCCATCTCCCCCTCAAGCACGTCGCAATAGCGCGAGCGGAAGAACACGAGTGGCGAAGCCCGCGTGCCCTCGTGCAATTCGATGACTCTGCCCAGCACGATCAGGTGGTCGCCGCCCTCGTACACCGCCTCGGTTGCGCATGACAGTGACGCGAGCGATCCTTCCAGTAAGGGCGCCACCGGCCCTGGATGCAGTCGAACTGCTGACGGGGCCTCGTCCTTGCGGGAACCAGCGAAGTGCCGTGACGCTTCCTGTTGATTGTCCGCCAGGATGTTGACGGCGAAGCCCTCGGCGTCCACAACGAACGCGGTCATCCGCGCCGTGCGCGCCACACAGAACAGCACGAGCGGGGGATCAAGCGACACCGACGTAAATGTGTTGGCCGTCATGCCATGCGTCCGACCGTCATGCTGCACGGTGATAACGGTTACGCCGGTCGCGAACTGTCCCAGGATGCGTCGAAAGGCGGCCATGCCGATCGCGCGATCTGCAGTCATGCGTCGCCGTCCGAGACCTCTGCCACAGGCGCGCTCATCCCTTGCTCGATGAACTCCCGCACGCGATCCATGTACGGCTGCTTGTCGTAGGTGTTGAATAGCGCGCCTGCCATCCGAACCGGGTCGCCGAAGAAGAAGCGTTCGTAGAGAACCTGCCGCGATCCGAACGACGACACGGCGACATCCCACGCGAGCCGAAACAACGCGATGCGCGTGCGCGAGTCGGCGCGCGCGGCGGTGAAGTAGCGTTCGATCGCGGGCCCCATTGGCCCGTTCAGGTCCGCCTCAGTCGGCGTCGCCATGAGCCCGCTGGCTGACAACTGTTGCACGATCTCCACGAAGCGGGGATACAGCTTCGGATACAGGTTGCGCGCCGCGTCGAGCGGCCCGCGCGCCGGAGTCATGATGCCCCAGCGGTCGATTTGCGCGTCCGCTTCGGCTGCCTTTAGCAGCGCTCGCATGCTTTCGAGGCCGATGATGACCTCCGCCACCTTCTCATGCACGTGCTGAAACGGCTCGATCGCGATCGTGTCCACAATCAGGCTCACCAGCCCGAGCATGAACTCGGTCTTGGCAATGTTTTTCGCCATAACCTGATGCGCCATGTGGATCACCGCGTTCGTCGCGCCAAACGCGCCGTTCGCCAACTCCGGGTCTCCGTAAAGGAACACCCGTTCCCACGGCACGAACACATCGTCGAAGATGATGACCGAATCCATTTCCTCGAACCGCGAGCCGAGCGGATGGTCGTGCTTCGAGCGGTTGAGATCGTACGTCTCACGGCAGATGAACTTCAGTCCCGGAGCCGAGCAGGGCACGACAAATCCGAACGCGTAGGGCGCGTCCTCAGGACCCGTCTTCACGACCGTGGACGGGAAGACCTCGAGTTCATCGGCGATAGGGCCGAGCGTCGCCAGCATACGGGCCCCGCGCACGACGATGCCCCCGTCTCTCTCCTCGACCACGCGCGCTGGCAGATACGGATCCGCCTGCTCGGACGGGCCGACCGAACGGTTCGCTTGCGGGTTGATCAGCGTATGCGTCAGACACAGATCGTTCTCGCGCGCGTGGCGATAGTACGACTCGACGTTGTCACCGAAGCGGGGGTCCGCCACCGCGAAGTAATCCCGCGCCGCCGCAAATGCCATCAACGACGAGCTGAGATAGTCGGGCGTGCGGCCCATCATGCCGTTCGAGTAACGCGCCCAGACGCGCATCGCACGGCCACGTTTCAACAGATCATCCCGGCTGCGTGGCAGCATGAAGGATGTCCCGACACGCTCGCCGGAAACCGGAGAGACGTACGTCAGGTCAGCGCTGTATTGCGGATCGTGCTGCATGTCGTACAGGTGCGCGAGACTTTCGAGCACGTTCTGGAACGCGCGATGCGAGGTGACGTCCCGCACCCGTTCGCCTTCGATGTACACCTCGCGGGGGTTGTCTCGGAGCCCGTCGAGAAACTGTTGACCGGTGCGCGCTCCCATGGTTCGCTCCTGTCGCCTGGCGCTTCCTGGCCGCAGGCTGCCGGTTTGGCGAGGCTGTCGCCGCTGACGCGCCTACGCGTTGTCGGACGCTACAACGCGGTTCTCCAACGTTCCCAGTCCATCGACCTCAAGGCGCATGACATCACCGGGGTAGATGTGACTGATGCCTTTAGGCGTGCCGGTGAGGATGACATCCATCGGTTCAAGGGTCATGAACTCGGTGATGTACTCGATCAGCGCGGGGATGTCTCGGATCAGCAACGACGTGTTGCCCGTTTGTCGCAGTTCGCCATTCACGTAGGCGCGTAGCTCGACGTTGGACGGGTCATCGATCTCGTCGATCACCAGATACGGACCCATCGGGCCGAACGTGTCAAAGCCTTTTGCCTTGACTGGCGGGCGATAGAAGTTGTGCACGAAGTCGCGGACCGTGATGTCGTTAGCGATCGTGTAGCCAAGCACGCAGTCCATCGCGTCGCCCGCCCTGACCCGGCGCGCTGGCCGGCCTATCACCACCGCCAGCTCGACCTCGTAGTGCATGTACTCGACATTAGCAGGAGCGACCACTGGTGCGCGATGACCGATCAACGATGAGAGCGGCTTGAAGAACAGAGCCGGCTCTTCGGGCGAAGCCAGACCGAGCTCCTCCGCGTGATCGGCGTAGTTCAGCGCCAGTCCGACAACCTTCTGCGGCTCCACCGGCGGCAGCCAGACGACATCGGCGGGATCGTACGTCGTCCCGTGATTCCCGACGAGCAGCGTATCGTTCTCGATTGACTCGCCGGTCTGAATCCGCCCATCAGCCGCGAAACGAACTTTCCGCATCATTCCTCCCCGAACACCGCATCGCGTCGCCGCCATCGGAGCCTGACTCGGCCCCAGACGCGCGATTCAGATGGTACATTCGCTCGATGACGCAGTCCCGGCTTGACCTGCATCGACCGTTGGCGCGTCACGTTCTCGTCCAACGCCCCCGCCCTGCGGCTGCGCCGCGGCGCCATTGGAGCGACATGTGACCCATTGTAGAGCACGCGAGCCAAACGACAATCGTGGCTTGGCTGCCGCGTGGTAAGGCGCTCGATATTGATCGTCGCGCCGTGCCTGCCGCTGCCCGCCGATTTTGGTGGCGCAATCAGGACCTTTCATCTGGCGCGCGAACTGGCGCGACACCACGACGTGAAGCTCGTCGCTCCGGCAACGCGCTCCGAACGCGGCTTCGTTCAACAGCTCGGCGAGATCTGCGACGTCATCGCCGTTCCTTCCCGCACGTCTGTCCGGCAGCCGGCAGGCCTTTCAAAGCGAACTGCCCAGCTGCTGTCGATTGCGTCTCCCAATTCGTTTCTGGAAGCCTGGACGTGGCAGCCACAGCTCCAGCAGGTCATCGACCGGCTTTTTCTGACACGCCGCGTCGACCTCGTGCAATACGAGTTTGCGCAGATGGCGATTCACCGGCCGTCTCGGCCCTGCCCATCAGTTATCGATGCACACAACATCGAGCACGGGCTGCTCGATCGCGTCGCGCGGACCCATTCAGCATCCATCGCCTCGCATCTGAAACGGACCGAGGCCCGCAAGGTCCGCCGGCTCGAACGACGACTCTGGGCTTCGGTCACTGGCTGTGTTGCCACGTCCAAGCGTGACGCGGACGTTATAGCGCGGCACACGTCCGCGCGGCCGCTGGTCGTTCCCAACGGCGTCGACACGGCGGCATTCGCGCGTTCCCGGTTCGTTCGGCCGCGCCCGCGTCACGTCGTCTTTACCGGCGTCATGCGACATCAGCCGAACGTGGACGGCGTTCATTGGTACCTCGAACAGGTTCACCCGCTGGTGCTGCGAGCAATCCCTGACGCGACGGTGTCGATTGTCGGAGGCGATCCCCCGGCGTCCATCACGCGGCTGGCGTCCAGGTCGGTCGAGGTCACCGGACGAGTTGACGACGTTAGACCCTACCTGCATGAGGCGTCCGTCGCGATCGTCCCGCTCTTATCGGGCGGCGGCACGCGGCTCAAGATTATCGAGGCATTCGCGGCAGGCGTCCCGGTTGTGTCGACACCGATCGGAGCTGAGGGGTTGGACACGACCGACGGCGTCGATCTGTTCATTGGGCGAGACGCCCCGGAGTTCGCCGCCAGGGTCGCGTCTCTCATAGCGGACGAACCAACGGCTCGACGGATCGCCGCAACCGCGCTCGCTCGCGCGGTGTCGCAGTTTGACTGGTCACTTGTCGCCCGAAAGCTTGAAGAAGCGCACGAGTTGGCGTACGAGACGTTCCGTGTCGCGACTGGGGCGCCGGACTAATCCTGCTGTGCGGGCCACGGTCTGCAATCTTGTCGCGGCGCGTTGCGTGATTGCCCCGTGGCGCGCACGCGCCGGGGAGTGACTGATGCGTCCGGGCCGGTACAATTGCCGCTGTGAATGCGCGCGGGCATGGTTTGATTACCGCGATCCGGTCCGGTCTGCGCGTCTGGACCGACCGAATGACAGGCAGGAAAGCGCGAGTTGCAACCAGGCATTCGACGACTGCTCATGGCGGATCCCGGCCTATGACGGCTACCAGCGCAGCAACGCAATTGGAGAACGTATCCTCGCCCCTTCTTCCGGGCGGTAACTTGATCGCCGCGACCCACAACCGACAGTTGATGATCTGGTCCGACCGCGGCGGCGCGAGCCGGGAAATTGGCAACCGCTGGGCGATTCGCACGACCGACGCGCTCGCTGAACGAGTCGGAATGTCGTGGCCCGTTCCACATGGAACGCCGTTCACGTTGCTCGACGTCATTCGGCTGGATGACGTCCCGGAAGTCTCCATCGAGGCGAACCGGATGCAGCTGGAGAATCCTGACTTCCTGTTGATCGGCGAACGCGGGAATGGCAAGCCGCCCGTGTTGCAGGCGGTGGACGCGAAATTTGCCGCGGACCGCATCAAGCCCAGTCAGGTCAGCGCGGAGGTCGTGCTTAATCTACTGGCGATCCCCGGCGGAACTACCGCGCTGCTGGTGAGTGAACGGGCGGCCGCCCGTGGACTCGCAGAGCCGCGTGTTGAACGTGGAGTGTTCGTCGTTCCCGACTCAGAGCTCACGACCCACCTTCTGAGGCGCGTGTCGCACGGCCGGAATGCAACCGTCGACCTTGCCGAGGTCGTTCGCGTGCCGGCTGAACCCGGGTCGATGTTCAGCGGCCTGCCACAGAGCAGGGCTATCGGTACGCTGGCGCGCATCGACGCGTTGCCGGTGACGCCGCGCTCCAACGTCATTTCGGCTGTCTACTACTTTCGGCTTGCCTGCGCTTGCTTTCATCACTGGGCCGAACAGGAAAAGCCGCTGTTGTCGTCGGCGCCGCCTCCGGATCCCGCGGCAGGCGTCGTCGTCGCTGACATCGCCCGGCGCGCCGAGAGCGCCTCCAGCGCCTTCGAGCTGGTCAGCACCTGGGCCATCGAAGTCGAGCCATTCGTGCAGGCCCGTGAGGCGGTCTCCAACGTGGCGACGCTGCCCGTTAGGATGCGGGACATCCGCGAGCGCGTCGAGCGGGCAGGCAAGAACGACGGGAACCGAGCGCTGCGCTTTGTCCGCCGTGAGATCGAGCTTGAGTTTCGTAGCAGGCTGCTCAATCTTACTGGCGAGATACGCTCCGACGACCCACGTCCGCTGGCAGCGATCCTGGATGACGTGGCGCGAGCGTCACGATCGCTCAACGCCGACATGAAGGCGTTGCTCGACGAGCTGATTGAGCGCGCGCCAGCGGGCTCGGCAGACGACCAATCCGTCAGTCACGACGGCTGACGGACGAAGTACACTTCATCCCGAGCACGCACGCCAGGGCGCTCACCATAGCGGGTATACGCTGGCGTCGCACTTGCGAACGGTGTAGAACGACTGACGCGCTGCCACCGCCGCCAGATCGGCGCCCACCGCGTGTCACGAGAGGGGAGCCCATGCTGACCACTCAGCTGATCACGGTGGCCGACATTATGACTAGCGACGTCGAGACCGTATCGCCGGACATGCTCACCGAAAACGCCGCCCGCCTGTTGTTCTCACGCTCCATCTCGGGCATGCCGGTCGTCGATCAGGACGGAACGCTCGTTGGCGTCGTCACCGAGTTCGACATTATTGCCAAAGAGGGTCGTACGGTCGCCGAGATCATGTCGACCGACGTGGTGACGGTCGCCGAGGACACTGACGCGGAGACGGTCGCGCAGATCCTCACCAGCAGGCGCGTCAGGCGCGTGCCGGTCGTCGCCGACGGCGTCGTCGTAGGCATCGTGTCGCGCTCCGATCTGGTGCGATTGTTCGCGATGACGCGCTGGTCGTGCGAGGCGTGCGGCTACTACACGCGCGGTTTCGAGCGCCTTACCGTCTGCCCGAAATGCGGCAATTCCGAGATCATCCTCGAGCGCGAGCCTCCGGGCATGTAGGGGGAACCCGACGTGCCCTATCGGTCTCTGTTGTTCGTTCCCGGCCACCGAGAGTCGATGCTGGCCAAGGCGACGCAGCTGGAAGCCGACGCCGTCGTCTTCGATCTTGAGGACAGCGTCCCGCCGGATCAGCGTGCCGCCGCGCGCGAGATGGTCCGCGAGATGCTGCGCGGGTGGAGCGGCGCGGCGCGGCCGTTCGTGCGACTGAACGCGCCACTGGCAGGCGCGCTCGCCGAAGATCTCACCGTAATCGACGGCGTCGACGCGGGCGTCGTCATTCCGAAGATCGACTTTCCCGTCGAGCTGGACGCGGTCTTCGACGCGCTGAGGGGCCGTCAGCGCGAGATGATCGTCACCCTCGAAACGCCCCGGTCGCTGTTGCGCGCGGAAGAGATCGCAGACACCCGCGGTGTGCACGGCATTTTTCTTGGCGGCGAGGACCTGACGAACGCGCTGCGGAGCCGCCGCACGCCGGGAGGCGCAGAGCTGACCTGGGCGCGCAATGTGACGCTCGTCGCGGCCCGCGCGGCAGGCGTCGATGCCTATGACACGATCTGCCCCGAGTTCCGCGATGTCGACACTCTCACCATCGATTGCTCCGTCGCGGCATCGATGGGCTTCGATGGCAAGTTCGCGATTCACCCAGCGCAAATCCCTATCATCCACCTGGCATTTTCACCGTCCAGCGCGGAGATCGATCACGCGCGGCGGATTGTGACCGCGTTCGATGACGCCCTGTCACAGGGTCGCGGGGCTATCGAGGTGGACGGTCAGATGGTCGACCCGCCCGTCGCCGAGCGCGCCCGCGCGCTGTTGGCCCGCCCACGACACACGTCAGTGGCGGATTAGGCCCGCTCGCAATATTCCTCGCGCGACATTTCGTACAGATCGAGTCCGTGCGCGTCATTGACGACGACGGCCGGGAAGTCGCGCACTTCGAAGCGATAGATCGCCTCCGGCCCGAGTTCCTCGTAGGCCACAACTTCTGAACCGATGATGCGCTTGGCGAGCATCGCCCCCGAGCCCCCAATCGCAGCGAGATAGAGACACCGATGCGCGACGATCGACTCGCGGACGGCCCCGCCGCGATGTCCCTTTCCGATCGTCGCGCGCAACCCCGCCGCCAGCAGCTCGGGCGTATACCGATCCATCCGGCCACTCGTCGTCGGTCCGGCGGATCCGATTGGATGCCCGGGTCGCGCGGGCGCGGGACCAACGTAGTACAGGATCTGCCCCGTGAGCTCGATCGGCAGGACCTCTCCGCGCCGCAGCGCCTCCACGAGTTGGGCATGCGCGGCGTCACGCGCTCCAAAGACCGTCCCATCGATTAGCACCGCGTCGCCAGCCTTTAGTGGCAGGATCTGTTCGTCGGTCAGTGGAGCGCGCAATCTCGTGACGGTCGTCACGCTAGATCACCGCCCTGTGGCTTCGAGCCGCCGGTCCACATTGCAGATTGACGGCGACCGGCAGGCTCGCGATATGCGTCGGGGCCATCTCAACGTGTACAGCCAGCGCCGTCACGCGCCCGCCGAAGCCATGCGGTCCGATGCCGAGCGCATTTATCCGCCGCAGTATATCGACCTCGATCTGTCTCGTCTCATCGTCTTCGGTCGTCGTGCCGATCGGTCGGGCAATCGCGTGCTTCGCCAGCGCGCCGACAGAGTCGAATGTCCCGCCGATGCCGACCCCGACGATCACTGGCGGGCACGCGTTCGGTCCGGCGATCTCGACAGTCTCGACCACGAAGTCGATCACGCCTTGCAATCCATCCGACGGGGTCAACATGCTCATGCGGGACATGTTCTCGGCCCCGCCGCCCTTCGCCAACAGGGTCAGGCTCACATTTCCCCCCGGAACGAGGTGCAGGTGCAACACGGCAGGGGTATTGTCGCCGGTGTTCGTCCGTCGACCAACCGGCCGCCCGACAATCGACGAGCGCAGGTATCCGCGTGTATAGGCCCGACGCACGCCCTCGTCGATGGCGTCGCGAAATGATCCGCCGTTGAAGTGCACGTCCTGGCCGACATCGGCGAACACGACGACCGTCCCGGTGTCCTGACACATCGGCACGCGCTCCTCGGCGGCGACACTTACATTTTCCAGAATGAGGCTGATCGTCTGCTTTCCGAGCGGGGATACTTCGCGAATTCGCGCCGCTTCCAACGCGTCCACGACATCATCAGGCAGCGCGTAGTTCGCGTCGAGGCACAGACGCTCGACGGTCTCGGTAATCAGACTGACGTCGACCTCTCGAATCATCGCGGGGCCCTCTCATCGGCGCGGCGCCGGCCACGATCAGCGTAACACGCGGCATTTCGAGGCGCCGAGCACGGCACGGGACATGCGTTGTCCTTTGCCGCGAACATGCGTTGGAAGAGTCGCCGATTTCGCAGCGCGATTCCTCGACCTTAAATCGTGGGGGAAAGCAGCATGGCCAGATTCAGGGACCGGGCGCGACTAGATCCATCCCAAGTCAGCGACCGTCGAGGCGCGAGTGGCAAGGTTATCGGTGGCGTCGGCGGAGGCGCGGGGATCATCATCCTGCTCGTCGCGATGTTGCTCGGCGTCAACCCGCTCGACGCAGGCATTTCGTCGCCGTCGCAGGGATCCGAACAGCCGGGAACGACGCTTGAAGAGTGCAGGACAGGAGCCGACGCGAACCAGAGTCAGGACTGCCGCATCGTCGGCTACGTCAACAGCGTTCAGGCGTACTGGGACGAAGCGCTGCCCGTCACCGGTCGAGCGTACGAGCCCGCTCAGACCTATCTCTTCACCGGCTCAACACAGACCGGATGCGGGGTCGGAAGCGCGCAGACCGGCCCGTTCTATTGTCCTGCGGACCAGGGCGTGTACCTCGATCTAAGCTTCTTCGAGCAGTTGGAGGCGCGTTTCGGCGCTCAGGGCGGACCGTTCGCCGAGGCATACGTTCTGGCCCACGAGTACGGCCACCATATCCAGAATCTGGAAGGCACGTTGGCGAGCTTTGCGAACGACCGCTCGACTGGACCCGACAGCGCCGCCGTGCGCATCGAGTTGCAGGCGGATTGCTACTCCGGGCTGTGGGCCCACCATGCCACCGACACAGGGTATCTCAACCCCCTGAGCGACGAGGACATTGCCGTCGGCCTCGATGCCGCGGCGTCGGTGGGGGATGACCGCATCCAGGAACGTGTCGAAGGACGCGTCACCCCGGAATCGTGGACACACGGGTCATCCGAACAGCGCCAGAAGTGGTTCCAGACAGGCTATCAGACGGGCGACCACGACGCGTGCGACACGTTCAGCGGGGACGTTTAACCTTCGAACGCTGGACCGCGAGCCTGCGTCGCCTCGCAAACTGTTCCGCGCGCGCATAATAGTGTCGTTTTGGCTTCCATCTTGGCGTGGCCAGTCGCACTCCGCGCCTCCCGGACGAGGTCAACAGCGCCACGCGCGCATAGCGTGCCGAAGGGTTGACGGGTCGGTCAGGCATGAACAGGCGCTCTCCGGTTCTGATCTTTGCGCTGGCGTGCGCTCTGCTTCTCCTCGGATGCCGCGATGAGACGACCGTCACGCCTCCCCACGCCAAAGCTGACGCACACTGGAGCTATTCCGGCGACACCGGTCCGGACCGCTGGGGCGTCATCGATGACGACTACGAACGCTGCGCCTCCGGCGCCGAGCAGTCGCCGGTTGACCTGTCACCGGCGCTCGCCGTGCGCGACGCCAACGATGTCGTGTTCGACTATCGCGCATCCGATCTCTCCATCGTGAACAACGGCCACACCGTGCAGGTCGTGTATGAGCCCGGCAGCACGATATCAGTCGAAGCCGCGACATACGACCTACTGCAATTCCACCTGCACGCGCAGAGCGAGCACACGCTTGACGGCACGCGCTTCCCGCTTGAGCTACACCTCGTCCACATGGATTCCGATGGCAACCTGGCCGTTGTGGGCGTTCTTTTTGAGGAGGGCGCGCCGAACGCTGCGCTGGAGCCGGTCTTCTCCCACATGCCGTCAAGCGAGACCGAAGAGCCGGTGAAGGTCGATGGAGTGACGGTCGACGCGGCGGCTCTGCTGCCGGAGTCTCATGAGGTGTTCGAGTATCCAGGATCGTTGACGACACCCCCGTGCTCCGAGCGAGTCCGATGGTTCGTCATGGCGCGCCCGGTCCAAGCGTCCGCCGGGCAGATTGCCGCGTTCACAACGCTCTACTCAGCCAACTTCAGGCCGCTGCAGCCGTTGAACGACCGTGAATTGCGGTTGTCGGAGGAATTCAACCGCTAGACACGGCTCGACCTCAGCCCGCGCCACCCACAAGGCCAGCGACGGCGGACGCCATGTCGTCCAGGGATTCGACGACGATCGCGCCAGCCTCCGCCAGCATGCGCCGCTTGTCGGACGGACGGCCGCTGCCGCGCCTGATAATGGCTGCCGCGTGTCCGAAGGCGGTGCCCTCCGGCAGCGACTCAGTAAACGTGCCAGCGACCAGCGCAACCACCGGCACGGTCAGGGAGCCGCCGGCAATCGCCGAGGCGAGGTCCTCCTCGAACGCTGTGCCGGGCTCTCCGAAATAGCAGATCGCGCGAGTGCCGGTGACTGCCTGCAACAGCCGGGCCGCCGACGCCGGTGGCAGTCCGATCGCGTCATCTCCTCCGACGCTTATCGCGGCGGAGACGCCGAGCCCGGCCAGCTTGAGTGTCAACCCAATCTCCGATGTCATGCCTCCCGAGCGCGAGACGACGCCGATCGACCCCGGCACGAACGCGCGGTCTGGCCGGTCGCCCCCAATGGCTCCCAGCTTGCGACGTCGTCCCGGTTGAATCACGCCGACCGAGTTCGGCCCGACAACAGCCACTCCGGCGTCGCGAGCGATGGCAAGCAGGCGTAGCACGTCGTGGCGCGGGGCCCCCTCCGTAGCAATGACAACGTCGCACCCGGCCTGCTGGACCACGTCTGCAACGGCCTGTAGCGTCGCCAACGGCGGCACGATGACGACGCTGACCCCGATGCTCCCGGCGCCAAGCGCCGCAACGGCGTCTAAAACCGTGTCGAACACCGGCACGCCGTGGACCGACTCACCGCCCTTGCCCGGCGTGACACCGGCCACGACACACGTGCCGTAGGCAAGCATGTGCTCGGCGGTCATGCGACCCTCGCGGCCGGTTATGCCCTGGATCATCACTCCCGAATCGCTGAACAGCGTCACCTGGAGCCAACCGCTTTCATGCGCTCTACCATGAGTCGCGCTGCCTGATCGAGCGACACATCAGCTCCGAGGTAGCTGACGCCTGCCGCCTCGAACACGCTGCGGCCCTCATCGTCGTTCACGCCGACCTCGCGCGCGACGACTGGAAACGACACCGGCAGTCCCGCGTCGCTAATGGCGCGTGTGACCCCCCTCGCGACGATGTCCACTTGCGTGTTGTTTGTTATGTTGTGCGCGACGAAGAGTCCCGCCACGCCCGGCTTGTCGAGCACGACTCGCGCGAGATCGTAAACGCGCTGCTCCGTCGGGTTTCCGCCAAATTCAGAGTAATTGGCCGGTGTGCCGCCAGCACGGACGAGCGCGTCGAACAGCAGCAGGCTTGCCCCTCCCCCGCCGCACAGGAAGCCAATGTCCCCGCCGTCGAGCTCGAGGTAGCGCGCGGAGCCTCGCTGCGTCATGTCGGCGTTGATGTCGGCGACACGCCGCTCCAACTCGGTCTCGGGGCGTGTCGCGCGATCGCTGCCCGCGACGACGAGCGGGGCGACACGTGGCTGCCTCGCCAGCGCGGCGTCGTCCACGGCCAGCATCGCCCCTACCACGACGACCCGCTCTGACGAATCGATCGCCAACGGGTTGATCTCCAGCAGCGTCGCATCCAGCTCCTGGAAAGCGGCCAGCGCGCATTTCGTGGCGTCCGCGAGAGTCGCCGCGTGTAATCCACAGCCAGCAGCGGTCCACGCGGTGACGGCGGCGTCCGTGTCCAGTTCGCGGCTCGGGCTGACACCGAGCCGCACGACCGAACGAGCGTGCTCCTCGATGTCGACACCGCCTCGCCCGCTGATCAGCACTGCGAACTCGAGCGATTCGGCGTCGAGCGAGATCGACAGGTAGTGCTCGGAAACGATGCCGACCAACTCCTCGACCAGCACCATCTCAACGCGACGAGCGTCGAATGCGGCGCCGAGCATTCGACCAGCTGATTCGCGCGCGCCTCGCGAGTCACGGCACAGCTCAACGAGCCCCGCTTTGCCGCGCCGCCCAATCGGAATGAGAGCCTTGACGACGCAGCTCCCGCCAAACGCGTCCGCGACTGCCGCCGCTGCCTCGGCCGTGGAGGCTCGCTGACCGCTTGGCACGGTCAGCCCATGCTCGGATAGCAGGCGCTTGGCGTCGTCTTCGAGCAGGCGCGCCACGCTACCGGTGGACCTCCACTGCCGCGAGCGTGTCCAACAGCGACTCAGCGCTCCCGTCTGGCAGGCTCCAGATGCGGTCCGCCAGCAGTCGCGCGCGCTCGAGTCCGATCGCGGGCTCGGCCAGCCCGAGATACTTGTCCATCAGCTGATCGTCATCGAGTGGGTTGGCGGGCATCCCGCGGGGGTGCGCGGCCACTGCCGTCACGGTCTCCCCTCCTGCCAGTGCAATCTCCACGCGGCAGCCCCACTCTTCCGGGTAGCGCGCCTGGATGCTCGGATCAATCTCCGTGCTGATCCGCGCCATGAGCGCCCGCGTGTCATCGTCATGAATGCGCTCGTCCCGGAATGCTTCAAGGCCGGCTTGGCCCCGCAGCAGTCCCACGGCGGTCGTGTATCGCACGCTGAAGCGCGCCTCATAGCCGCTG
>DATKCN010000102.1:0-45701 GCA_035513175.1 Thermomicrobiales bacterium | reverse complement strand
TCCAGCCCTTCCAGCGGCCAAATGAGGGGAGGAGTGAGTGAGACTGACCGGTCTCGCGTCCTGTCACGCGACCGATCACGTATCAGTATAGTGACGGCATAAGTTACGGCATCGGTCCATAGACCCAGAATTAGTCTGGGTCCCCTGGCGGCGTCCTCCCGAGGCCGGGAGTGCTAGACTCAGCGGCTATCAGGACAGGTGCAGCCGTTGGAGCCAGCGGTGTCTCTTCACGAGTCTCATGTTGAACGCGAACGCGCTGCTGATCCCTCGGGACCGGCGAGACAGCTTGCCCGCCTACGTGCGTCGGCGGTGAGGTCGATCCCCGCGTTGATTCAGTGGCCGAACCCGATCGTCGCATACCGCGCGGTGGCACTGACGCTGGCGGTGACGGTGATCGGGTCGCACCTGCATGGGGAGAGTGACCTTAGCGCGAACGGCTGGATCATCTGGCTCGCGCTGCTGCACGTCGTCGCGACGCAACTGTCGGTCCCGTGGCTCCCTCGACAGTCGGACATCATCAATGCGATGGCGATCGCGGTGGATGTTGGGTTGTGCGTGCTGCTGTTAACGATGACACATGGCTGGCAGGGGCCATTCTGGCTGTATGCGATTTCCGCCGTGTTCTGGCCGTCGGTCCGGTTCTCGGTGCTGGGAGCGACTGCCAGCGTGATTGTGTTCGAAGCCACCGTGCTGGCCGCCAACCCGGACCGCTCGTGGGCGACGGTCGACGACGGATTCGCGGGAGACCTCGCGGCCCGAGGGCTGATGGTGCTGTTCGTGGCCGGGGCGATTGCGCTCACCGCGCGGGCGATGGCCAAGGTGCAGGCGATGGCGACCGAGACGGAGCGTAACCGCATCGCCCGCGACCTGCACGACGGCGTCGGGAAGACGATGGGGGGCATCAGCCTGGAAGCGCGCTCGCTGGCGCAGTGGGTGGAGCGCGATCAGGTCGAGGCCAGCAGGCGCGCCCGGTACGTGGCGCGCATCTCCGAGCGCGCGGCAAATGAGGTGCGTGACGTTATTCGTGGTTTGCGGCAGTCCAAGTCAACGGCGCCGCTGCTGCCTGCGGTGCGCGTCACGGTTGAAGATTGGCAGAGCATACTTGGAATCCCCATACAGTTCAGAGCTCTTGGCCAGGACGCCGAAATCCCGGTGCTTATCCAGGGCGAGATTCTGCGCATGCTGGAGGAATTGTTGCGAAATGTCGCGCAGCACGCGTGCGCGCATGAGGCGCGCGTGCGGCTGACGCTGTCCACGTCCGGCGTGACGCTGTCGGTGCGTGACGATGGGCGAGGATTCGATCCGGCAGCGATGGAGCCGTGGTCGGGAGACGGGCACTTCGGGCTGCTGGGCGCCCGTGAACGCGCGTCAACGCTCGGCGGGCACTGCCGTGTCAAGTCGGCGCTGGGCAAGGGGACGGACGTGACGGTTGACATTCCACTGGCAACCAGGTCAGAGCGCGCGTTCTGGATACCCGACGTGTTCCGGATGAGCGAGCGCCTGTGAACGCGCAGCCCGAGCCGCGGCGAGCGGCATGCAAGCCGTCAAGCACCATTCGCGTGCTGGTCGTTGACGACAATTTTGTCGTGCGGCGCGGACTGCAATCCAGCCTCGAATTCGATGAGGGACTCGAAGTCATCGGAGAGGCGGCCACCGGAGCAGACGCGGTGCGGTTGGCGCGCGAGCTGACGCCGGACATCGTCCTGATGGACATCCGGATGCCGGAGATGGACGGGATAACAGCGACAGAGATGATCGGCAACGCCTCGCCGGGATCGAAGGTGATTGTGCTGACGTGGTCAGAAGATCCGGAACACCTGCGCAGCGCCGTCCTGGCTGGCGCGCGGGGCTACCTGGTGCATGGCAGATTTTCGCCGGAGCGTCTTGCGGAGGCGGTGCGCGTCGTGCATGACGGCGGAGCGCTGATCACGCCGATGCTGGCTCCCGCGTTGCTCGAATTCGTGCGGGAAGGTTCGCACGGTGGGCGCGGACGGGCGCCGTCCAGCTCGATCCTGACGCCGCGTGAGATCGAGGTGCTGGAGTTCATCGTGGCCGGCAAGTCAAATCGCGAAATTGCCGAGGCGCTGCTGATCGAGGAGAAGACGGTCAAGAACCACGTCAGCAACATCTACTCGAAGCTGCACCTGAAGAACCGCTACGAGGCGATCACGAGGGGCCGGGAGCACCTGCGCTAGCGCCGGCCGGCGCGGCGAGACTCATCCGGTTCGGAACGTCCGGAACCGTCATGTCGGGGGGCTGCAACGCGGCGCCAGTTCGTGACATCGCTACGGCGACGACGGCGGGACGTAATCATCACCGAGGACGACGACGATGCCGATTCCATCGCCGCCGGCGACGATGTGCGTTTCGTCGATGCCGAGCCGGATTGCGATGAACTCGGCGGTTGCGGGACTGCCACTGTAGTCGTACACGACCGTCTCCTGCGAGACGATGATTGCGTTCTCGGGCGTCACATCAGTAAATCCCGCGCTGACAAGCGACTGCGCCGCGGTTGACGCGATAAGGTCCGTCAATGACGCGTTCTGTACGACAACGGGAACGCTGAAGTCAGGGGGGTTGACGGTTTCATTTGACGGCGCCGTGTTCGTGGCGACCGCGTCGTCGCCGGATGTCGGCGATGGATCGCCAGCGGGCGTCGTGTCGTCGTCGATATCGGGAGTCTGGAAGAACTCCGTGGCGATGGCCCAGACCCCATTCCAATCGGCGTCGAAGTAGAAAGCGTCGTCGTCGTCATCCGGAAAATGTTCGTAGATGAGCCCTTCCTCCCACAGATTGATGCGAATGATGCTCCCGGACTCGATCTGACGGCCGACATTGGCCAGCGCGAGCAACTGGTTGAAGTTCAGATCGGTGCGGACGGAGTTGCCGGTTTCGCGGATCAGGCTCTCGGCGCGTGTAATCAGACCCAGGTTCAGCGCCTGACGGCGAATGGCGAGCAGCACCTGCTGCTGGCGCTCGCCACGGGCTATGTCGTTGTCGCCATGACGCGTGCGGACGTAGCGCAGCGCGGTCGCGCCATCCATGTGCTGGAGACCGGTTGGGAAGTAGACCCGTGTGACTCCGTAGGTCTCGTTTGGATACTGGTCGTCTTTGACAGACGCCGGCACGTCGATGATGACGCCGTCGATGCTGTCTACGATGCTGCGAAAGCCGGTAAAGTCGACGGTGATGAAGTAGTGGATGCGGATGTCGAAGTTGGCCTCGATCGTCTGGGCAGCCAGCGCGACGCCGCCGCCGGGAACCTCGTAGAACTCTCCCAGCGGGTAAGCCGCGTTGATCTTGTCGGTGCGGAATTCTGGTATGTACACGCGCAAGTCACGCGGGATGCTCATCATGGTCACCGACTTGTTCGTCGGATCGACCCGCACGACGATGATCGTGTCGGAGCGGATGGGGTCATCCTCGCCATCGCGATTATCGACGCCAAGCAGCAGGATGTTGAACGGATCCCCGTTCTCCCAGTCGGGCAGCGTGGCGGCCACCACTTCTGTTGGAACAGGAACAGGTGTGCCCTCCGGATTGACCTCAAAGACGGGGCGGTCTATGGCCGGCACGTTCATCTCATTGTATGCGTCGTAGGTGGCCTTCACGAGGTTGAGCGTCCACAGCACGACGACCAGCGCCGAGATCGCCGCGATCATCGCGACGATGACGAACCAGACCCTGGGGCGCCGCAGCAGCGGACGGGGATCCGGCTGGCGTTCGGGACGGCCCCGGTGTTTCCTCGATCTGTTTCTCGGAGGCGCTCCGCCTTGTGACACAGTCCGTTCAGGACGCTCGCGAGCGCGTTCAGAGCCGCCGCGCAATGGCACGCGGGATTCAGGAATGGCGCCTGCAACCTGCGTGGCGCTGGCGCGTGGATCGTTGCGGCTGCGAGCGGCAGCCTCTTCGACCGATTGCAGGTAGGCAGGGTAGTCGCCGTCGTCGACGTGGCGCTCGTCCGCATGGCTGTCACCCGACGAGGGGATGGGCTGTGCGAGCTGCACGGGCTCGAAGGCCTCGGTGTCGCCGCCGGCAGCGAGTTGCGTGCCGGGTGAGCGCGCTTGCTCCACGTCCAGCGAGCTCTGTTGGCCATTCTGCGCGCCCGCTTCGGACGGCTCATCGTGTGCTGCGTGGGGGCGGTGTCGCACCTGGTAGGCGGGGACTCGCTTGCGTCGTGGTGGTCGAGCAGTAGGGTTCAGTCGCCGATGCTGGGACATCCAGATCTCCGATGGTTATCGATCGCGATCTGCCATACGCGCGACTGACGTATGTCGTGCAGCGCGGGAATACGATAGCCACACCACGAACGAATGCATCGGGAGAGTATAGCAGGTCATTCGCGAACTCCCTGACGTATGTTCCGCGGGACTGGCAGGATACGGGAGTAGCCATCACGCGACTGTCGAGGCCTTGACGAGCCGGAACAGGTACAGGATACTGTACGTACACGATGATGACGACCGCAATCGGTCGTCGATCAACGACGAACGTGATAACGCGCGGCATGGCGGAACGTCACGGGTAGCGGGTGTCGGGGACCATGTAGCCGGAAAGGGCGCGGACTTAGTCGATATGGTGCTGTCGGATCGTGACATTCGAACACATATTCACGAGGGACGGATCCGCATCGATCCGCCCGTCGATCTGGATCTGCACCTCGGCTCATGCTCGGTCGACTTCCGACTGGGCTCGACGTTCATGGTGTTCGAGCACTCGCGCTATTCGTATATTGATCCACGCCAGCCGCAATCGATCGGCGAGGGCATGCGCACGATCGTCGTGCCCGACGGTGAGCCGTTCATCATGCAGGCGGGAGATTTCGCGCTCGCGTCGACGGTGGAGTCGCTGGAGCTGCCTGACGATCTATTGGGCCGACTGGAAGGCAGATCGTCGATCGCGAGGCTCGGAATCACGGTGCACTCGACCGCGGCGGTCTTTGAGCCGGGGTGGGTCGGCACCGCGACGATGGAGCTGTCGAACCTTGGCAGGATGGCGGTTGCGCTGTATCCCGGCATGCGCATCTGCTCGTTCACGTTTCAACGGCTCAGTTCGCCTGTGCTCGTCCCATACCGCCAGAAAGCGCGCAACAAGTACGCCGGACAGACGGAACCGCGCGCGAGCCTGCTGTCAGAAGAACAGAATCGACCCGATGAGTCAGGATAGCCCGGAGGCGCGCGCGTGAGATGGATGACACGACGATTCATGATCGTTCGACGCCGGATGACGTTCTCCGGGTCACATGCGCGCACGTCTCGAGCGCCGCTCACGGCGCCCCGCCGCCGCTCGTCGCGTCCAACGCCATCCTGGTCACACCGGGCGGCTTGCCAGCGTCGCCCATTTCGGCGCGTGGCCTGCACGACACGTCGCTAGCGCATCCCTCGCGAGCCAACGTACATCCCGTAGCAACTTGGATCAGCCTGCGCCCGCTGCTGATAGAATCAGCACGTGATTCGTTTGCTGGGCATACCCGCGCCGCGTTGGGACTCCGGCCCTTATTCGGAGCTGGTCCTTTGTCGCGGGGCAGGGAGTACAGAGGAGGGCCAATGGTCGCGCAAACCACACTCAAGAGCGTGCAGCTACTGATCGCGGGCAAGAAGGTCGACGCCACAAGCGGCGAGACGTTCGTCGTGCTCAACCCGGCGACGAATGAGCCGATCGCCCACGTGGCGAAGGCGGGACGTGAGGATGTCGACCGCGCCGTCGCCGCCGCTCGCAAGGCGTTCGACGAGGGGCCGTGGCCGAAGATGAGCCCCTACGAGCGCGGCCGGGTCGTGCAGAAGCTGGCCGACCTGATCCGCTCGCGGGCTGACGAGATCGCCATGATCGAGAGCGAAAACACCGGCAAGCCGCTGGCGCGCGCCAAAGGCGAGATCCTCGGCAGCGCGATGGTCTACGACTACTACGCCGGAGCAGGAGACAAGTTCTACGGCGAGACGATCCCCATGGGCGGCAACATGCTGAACTTCACGCTGCGTGAGCCGGTGGGCGTCTGCGGGCAGATCGTGCCGTGGAACTTTCCGTTCTCGATGGCGACCTGGAAGGTAGCCCCGGCGCTGGCCTCAGGCTGTTGCCTCATCCTCAAGCCAGCCTCCGTCACGCCGCTTTCGGCAGTCATCCTCGGTGAACTGTGCTACGAGGCAGGCGTGCCGGAGGGCGTCGTCTCGGTCCTGCCAGGTCCGGGCGCGGAAATCGGCGAATACATGTCCGCGCACACGCTGATCGACAAGATCGCGTTCACCGGCGAGACAGCGACCGGCGCGGCGATCCTGCGGGCTTCGTCCAACACGATCAAGAAGGTGTCACTGGAGCTGGGCGGCAAGAGCCCGAACATCGTCTTCGCGGACGCCGACATCGACAAGGCCGCGGCGCAGGCCGTCCCGGCTGCGTTCGGCAATTCCGGCCAGGTCTGCACGGCGCGCACCCGCGTGTTCGTCGGCAAGCAACAGTACGACAACTTCATGTCCGCGCTGGTGGACCAGACCGAGTCGTTCAAGGTCGGCGATCCCCTGGACAGCACGACGCTCATGGGACCGGTCATCTCGCAATCGCAGTGGGACCGCGTCACGTCATACGTCGAGATCGGTCAGGGAGAAGGCGCCGAGCTGGTCTACGGTGGTCACCGCCCGTCGGCCATGGACGCCGGCAACTTCATCCAGCCGACGATCTTCGGGCAGGTGTCGAATGACATGCGCATCGCGCGCGAGGAGATCTTCGGCCCGGTCGTGTCGGTGATCCCGTTCGCCGACGAGGAGGACGTCATTCGCCAGGCGAACTCGAACGACTACGGTCTGGCATCGTCGGTGTGGACGCGCGACATCAACAAGGCGCTGCGTGTGGCCAAGGGCTTGCGCGCCGGGATGGTCGCCGTGAACTCGAACGGCGGGCCGGGCGTGTTCGGTCCATTTGGCGGCTACAAGAAGAGCGGACTGGGCCGCGAACTCGCGATGCACGGCATGGAGCTGTACACCGAGGTGAAGAACGTCTACGTCGACCTGAACGGCTAGACTGTTCTCTACGCTGTAACCACATCCGGCAGGGCGATCCGATCTGGCTCGCCCCGCCTGTCCGCGCGCGCTGCTGCTGGCCATCGGCGTGGAATACTTCCGGTTGCGCTCTGAACGAGCAAGCCGTCGTCACGTCATCTGAACGGGAGCACACATGTTCCGCAGCTACGAGAAGCAGGCCGCGACCATCATCAACGACATCGTCGAAGCGATGGGGTTCCGCCGCCGTGAGCTGGACATGCGCTCGATTCCGTTCTCCGGAGCCTGGGGCACGTCCTCGTCGGTTTGCTACGCATTGGCGAACGAGGCGCTGGCTGAAGCGGGTCCGCCAGAGGCTGCTGAAGGTCTCTCGAAGAAGGAGCTGCGCAAGCTGCAACAGGAGCGGGTCAAGGAGCGGGCGCAGGAGCTGGCCGAGCATGTCGCCGCGCTGCTGACGGAGCGCCCCGAATACACGCGCGTCGAGGCCGTCAACGGGTACCTGAACCTGTATTTCGACACGAATCAGGTCGCGAACGAGGTCGTCGGCGCCGTGCTGCGCGACGGCGCAACGTTCGGCCAAGGCCCAGAGCAGACCGACAAGGTGATGATCGAGTTCTCGCAGCCCAACACGCACAAGGAGTTTCACGTCGGTCACCTGCGCAACGCCTGCCTGGGCAACGCGCTGGCCAACATCACCGAGTTTGCGGGCTATCAAACCGTGCGCGCCAATTACCCCGGCGACATCGGCATGCACGTCGTCCGGTGTCTATGGTGTCTGGAACAGTTCCATCAGCATGATGTCGTGCCGCCGGAGCAGCGGGGTCGCTGGCTAGGCACGCTGTACACCGAGGCGGTTCAGCGCCTCGAGTACCGCGATCAGGTTACCGGTCTGCTGAATGAGCTGTCACAGATGGACGCCGGCTTCGCGGCGATGATCGACCGCATGGCCAAGGAGCTGTACAAGGCGGGCGCGCCCGGTGAGGATGTCGCGTATCTGCTCGGACAGATCGCGAACCAGCGGGAGATCAAGGCCGACGCGATCTACGACGACGCGACGATGGCAAAGTTCTGGCCGATTGTTGGCCGGCAGCTGAACGATGAGCTGGAGCTGATCCGGGTCGAGGGTCCGCAGCAGGCGCCGCCGGTGCCATCCCATTCTGGCGGGCCTCCGATGATTCCGCCTCTGGTTACGCTGGAGGACACGGAGGAGCGCTGCGCGCGTTGGAAGGCGCTCAGCGAGCATCTGGACTGGTGGGCGCACGTGCCGCGCTGGCAGGAAGAGGTGCGCGCCACGTTCCAGCGCTGGGAGCTCAAGGACGAAGACTTCATGGCGCTGTGGCGCGAGACGCGCCAGTGGAGCATGGATCAGTTCTATCGCATTTACGACGAACTGGGCGTGCGGTTCGATGTCTGGTTCTTCGAAAGCGAGGTCGAAGAAGAGGGCCGCGCGATCGTTGCCGATCTGCTCGAGCGCGGGATCGCCGAGATCAGCGACGGCCTGCCGGTTGTAAAGATCGACGAGAAGCTGGGGCTGGAGAATGAGACGTACCGCACCTTGCCGATTCTGCGCTCTGACGGCACAACGCTGTACTCGACGAAGGACCTCTCGCTGACACGGCGGAAATTTGAGAACTACGGCATCGACCGGGCCATCTGGGTCGTCGACGTGCGGCAGGCGCTCTACTTCCAGCAGATCTTCAAGGTGATGGAGCTGTGGGGCTTCGCGCAGGCGGAGAAGTGCTTCCACCTGGCGTACGAGACTGTTATGCTGCCAGATGGCGCGATGAGCAGTCGCAGGGGCAACGTCGTACTCTACGAGGACCTCGCAAGCGAAGCCAAGGCCCGCGCGCTCGAGATCATCGAGGACAAGAACCGGCAGTCGCACCTGAGCGCCGAGGCGAAGGCCGCCATCGCGCGGGACATCGCCATCGGCAGCGTCGTCTACACCATGCTGGCGCGTGACAATAACCGCGTCATCGTGTTCGATATGGACGAGGCGCTGTCATTCGACGGCCACGCCGCGCCGTACATCCAGTACGCGCACGCGCGGGCGTGTCGCATCCTCGAACGCGTCAAGGAGATGCCCAGCGGTCCTCTTGTGTTCGACGAGCTGCAGCCGGAGGAGATCGACCTGATTCAGCAGATCGGCGTGTTCCCATCGGAGGTCGCGCGGTCCGCCGAAGAGCACAAGCCGCTCGTGATCGCCACGTACGTATTCGAGCTGGCGCGCCGCTTCAACGACTTCTACGCGGACATGGATAAGCGCGCGGTGTTGACGGCGCCGGAGCCTACCCGCTCGATGCGCATCGGGCTGGTCGCGGCGACGCGACAGGCGTTGGCCAACGGCCTGAGGCTGCTGGGAATCGCTGCGCCGGAGGCAATGTAGGCGCGACGCGAACGGCGCGGTTCTCATCCGCGCCGACGGTCCTGTCCCTTCGCGTGATTCTGTACCCGCGGACCCAACGGTCGAACCGACGCGACTCCTCAACGGAGCGAGAACACACGCTCTCCGTCCGCGATTGGCATTACGGTGGGGATGCAGACAGCGTGTGGATCGAGACGTTCAATGGCTGCCACCTGGCAATAAATGGAAGTGGCAGCCTTTGATTCGTGTGATGGCGGCACGCCGCGATAACGTACTCGGCGACGTGGGTCAATGGCTCTGACCACCGCTCCATGTGCTCGCTGACCGACTCGCCGCGTGGTCACCGATGTGGCGGCTGCCGGGCTCCAGCACGACCGCAGCCGCCTGATTGCCGTGCGAGGCGCCAGCGACGAGCACGGGCGGGGACGCTCCGCTGCCGATGACGGCAGGCGCCGTGGAAAAGGGCGTCAGTAGGCGTTGTTGTCGGCTTTGAAGATGTGGAACAGCGTCTTGATCATGATCTTGAGATCGAACAGCAGCGACCAATTCTCGACATAATACAAGTCGTAGCGCGTGCGCTCGTCGACCGACGTGTCGCCGCGCAGCCCGTTGACCTGCGCCCAGCCGGTCACCCCCGACTTTTCGTTATGACGCGCCATGTAGGCCGGGATCATCTGGCTGAACTGCTCTACGAAGAATGGACGTTCCGGCCGGGGGCCGACGACGCTCATGTCTCCCAGCAGGACGTTGATGAATTGCGGCAGCTCGTCCAGCGAGTAGCGGCGAATGAACCGGCCGAAGCGCGAAGGTCGGGGATCGTCCCTGATGGCGAACACCGGTCCGCTGTCAGCTTCGGCGTCGACCGGCATCGACCGAAACTTGAGCAGTAGAAACGCGCGTCCATCCTGGCCGACTCGCTCCTGTACGTAAAACACCGGGCCGGGAGACGTGAGCTTGACCAGCACGGCCAGCAGCAGCATTACCGGCGAAAAGAGGATGAGAATCGACGCGCTCACCACGACGTCGACGGCGCGCTTAACGATGCGGTCAACACGCCGGAGGCCGATGGTGCGAACGCTGACGGTGGGCAGGCCGTTCAGGTCGGTGATGCTGAGTGAATCGGTCGTGAGTAGCCTGAACGAGTCAGGATACACCCTGATCGCGACGGGCGAATCGGTCACGGCGTAGACGATGTCGAGGATTTCCTCGTGCGGGACGCCTGACAACGCGATGATGATCTCGTCGACCGTGTTCTGCTCGACAATTTCAGCGATGTCGCTTGACATCCCGAGAAGCGGCATGCCGTCGAGCGTCCCGGCAGGCGTGGCGTCGTCCGGTCCGTGCCTGACGAAGCCGACTACATCGTACCCGAGTTGCGGGGAGCGGCGGATCTTGTCGAGGACAACGCGCCCAGTTACCCCGGCGCCGACGATGAGCAGTCGATCCGACGCGACGCCACGCGCCCGCAACCGCCCAATGACACCGGCGTGGACGAACCTGCCAGCGGTGACGGCGACGATGGCGAACATCCAGCCAAACGCGAGCATCTGTCGCGAGTATATGAACTCCTCCCCGAGGGCCAGTGAGGTTCCGGCGATGGCGACGACGAGCCCAAGGGACACCTGCGTGATGACGCGGTAGAACTCGTCCATGCGTGAGACGGCGCGGCGGCGGCTATAGAGACCGCTGAACGTGAACACCAGCAGGATCGCGGCGGTCGCCAGGCCAACCAGGAGCATCCACGTGCGTTGTGGCGGCGCGACGGCCGGCCCAAATGCTCCAGTGACATCACGCAACCGGTAGGCGCTGGTAAAGGCGACGAGCAGCGCCGCCGTGTCGACGAGGAGCAGCGAGAGTGTCGAGAGAAACGCGAAGGTCAGATGGCGTGAATCATCGCGCGCGCGGGGGGCCCGAGCCTGCCGCGCCGCATCCCGCCGCTGACGGCCTGTCCGGCCCGGCGCGATAGCGGCGCGTCGTGACGACGCCCGCGAAACGCTCGTACCGGACTTCGCCATCCAGGTTCGCTCCGTCCTTGCTCGCCTGTTTTCGTGGCGCGTACGCACGGTCGGGGAGGAGGCGCGCTACGAGACTCGTTTAGCGGCGACCGGCCTCGCCGCGTTCGCAAGCATGGCTATCGTGCCGCGGGCAACGATACCGGCAAGCACAAGCCAGTTTATCAAGAACAGCGCGCTGGAAGCGTAGTGCTTGCGGTGAAACAGCCACATGGCCCGATAGAACTCGATGATCATGCGGTAGGACTGGCGACGCGTCGTGGCGCCCTTCAAATGGACGACCCGGGTCGTTGGGTAGTACACGACTCGCCAGCCGTGTTGCTTTATTCGATACGCCCAGTCGAGGTCTTCGCCGTACATGAAGAAATGCTCGTCGAGGAGGCCGGCGGACTCGATCGCCTCTACGCGCAACAGCATGCAGGCGCCGACCACCGAATCGACGTCGGCTGTTTCGTCCTCGGGCAGGTGGGTGAGGTTGTAGCCCGTGAAGCGCGCGCGGCGGGGGAACAGGCGCGAGATGCCGGTGAGCTTCCAGAACGCGCGCGCCGGGGTCGGAAACCCGCGACGGCACGCGAGATCGAGCCGGCCGTCAGGGAGCACGATCTTGGGACCGACGATGCCGGCATCCGGATTCTCTACCAGAAAGCGCGTCAGTGTAGACACGGTGTCCGGCTGCACCTCGACGTCACTGTTGAGCAGCAGAACGAACTCGGGCTCGGTCGATCGCGGGCTCGTTCGCGTCGCGAGGATGCGTCTCAGCGCCAGGTTGTTGCCGCCCGCGAACCCGAGGTTGCGGACGGAGACAAGCACGTCCAGGTCAGGAAAGCGCGCCTGCAGCCACTCGGCGCTGCCGTCGGCCGATCCGTTGTCAACGACTGTGACTGACAATTTGACATCGTCCAGAAGGCCCGCCCGGAGACGCTCGATGGCTCTCGCGGTCAGGTCCGGGGTGCGGTAGTTCACGATGACGGCATGCGTGATGGCGCTGGACATGAGACGGGGATCAGGCCGCGCGATCGCGCAGGCGAACGGCGCGCATCGCGCGCAAGCCAACGACGACCGCCTCCGGCGCCAGGACCACCGGGTTCGACCGGCGCTTGCGGCTGGGATCGAGGATGTGACGGGCATACCAGCGCCCAAACACACCGAGCGCGAGCATCATCAGCGCGACAGGCGGGCGAGGTATGACGACAATGCGCCGCGGAATGAACAGCGGCGCGCCTCCGGTGGCGAGATCGCGCAACAGGTGTGACCCGAGGCCGAGTGTCATGGCCAGTCCGCTCTGCGTACCTGGCCAGAGGCGCTCTGCGGCGTACGTGCCGATGCCTACGGTGATCAGGCTGTGGGACGCCGGCCGGGCCGGCATCGTCATGCAGCGGATTAGCCGCGTCGAGCGCGCGGCGACGACATGATCGAGGTCGATCGCGACCGCGCTCAGGGCGGTTACGGCGACGAAGCGGCGTGGATGCTCGACGAACGGCGCGGCGGGCAGGGAGACTGCCAGCGCGGTGGCGATGTGAGCCGCGCCGTCGGAGAGCGCTTCCAGGCGCTTGCGGTCCGTTCGCTTAAAGAAGTTGCAGGCGCGGTCGAAGGCCAGCGCAAGCAGGCCGAACGCCAACGCGGCGACCAGACCAAGGCGGCGCGGCCTCAAGGACGCTCGTTGTTGCTTCCTGTCGGGGATCGATCTGGTGGCGACGACTCGTAACATGGCTGAATTGTACCCGTTCGGGGTGTCTGCTTGCCCGTCGTGGCTGGCGCACACATGAATCGACGAGAGTGCCCCGCAGCATGCCCGCAGCATGGGGGTCTTTTTCGTGTCTGTGCGACGCGGGGTCGCGCATTCGTCTGTCTTGTGTTAGCGTTACCATCTACGATACTGTGGGGAGAATTGTGTTAGCCTGTACTCACTGCGTTGGGATTCGGAGGGACGGGATTTGCGCCGGTCGTCCGGATGCCGAAAAATGGGCGAAACGCATATTCTTTACCGGCCGTGGGGGCTCGTAGGCCTCGGACGGACGCGCTGGCGACGATCGGACACGTGGCAGCCACTAACCTGCGCATGGCAAGCCAACGGTCTGAGTGCGGCGGCGCATTCCTGGGTGTCCCGAGGGCGTCCCGCAATAGATGTTGGCGCAATGCCACGAGAGAAGTGAGGGCAAGAATGGTCCAACGCCCAATCATTCAACGGCAGCGAATCGGCCCGGCGATCCGGCGCATGCGCCGGATGCAGGGCAAAACGCTGGATGATCTCGCGTCCCAGGCCGGGATTTCGGCGTCCCATCTGAGCCGTCTGGAGCGTGGACACACGCTTCCGAGTTTCCAGGTGCTATCCGATATCGCGCACGTGCTGGGCGCCGACGTCGATGACTTCGTGCGACTCGAGCTCGAAGTGACAACGCTCGACGCGGAACTCCAGGAAATTCTCGACGCTCGCGGGTTCTCCGAGGATCTGCAGGGGGAACTGCTGGCGACATCGATCGAGCTGCGCCAGGCGCTGTTCGAGGCGTTCAAGGCCTATGGAGCGACGAGCCGGCGGAGGTCCCGATCAGGCGGCGGGCGAAATGGCCGGGGCGACGGGCAGCCTGCCACATCGCGGTCGCGTGAATCGGGCGGTAGATAGCGCCACTGGCGAGATTCAGCGATCGCGCGCGAATCCCCGGTTACCGATGACGCTCCAGCCCGGGAGCATCATCGGCAGCCGGGGATTGTTCATTTTCCCGTTGCCCGAAAGCTTGGATATACTCAGGCGACGCCGTGCCGCCGAGCGTCACCGAGCGGCGTCTGACGCAGCGCTTCATAACGAGAGGACTCCCGGGAATGGACTCGAACTGGGGCACGCGCTGGTCGAGACGCGGACAGATCGCGGCGCACATGAGCCGTCCGGCGCGCACGGCAGCACCCGACATGGTCTCGTTCGTGTACGGCGACCCGGACGCAGGATCGCTGCCGCTGGAGGACATGGCGGAAGCCGCGGAATTTCTCTCAGAGCATAACCGGCGCGACACGCTGGCCTACGCGAATCCCGTCGGGCCGGACGGATTGGCCGTCGCGCTGGCGGACAAGCTGAAGCGTGACTACGACATTGAGGTCGAAGCGGAACAGATTCTCCTGTCGGCAGGCGCCGCCAGCGGCCTGGGCCTGGTTGTCGACATGCTCGTCGATCCTGGCAATGTCGTGCTGGCGGACGCCCCGGCCTGGATGGGCGCGACCGGGATGTTCCGGCTCGCGGGGGCCGAGGTGGTCGGCGTCGAGGTCGACCAGGATGGCATCAACCCTACCAGGGTCGAGGAGGCGCTGGACGCGCTGGCGGCCGAAGGGCGCGCGCCGAAGTTCCTCTACACGATTCCGACGTTTCAGAATCCCGCTGGTGTCGAACTCTCAGTCGAGCGGCGGCACGCGCTGGCAAGGATCGCCAGCGAGCGCGGTCTGCTGATCCTTGAGGACGACGCGTACATCGATTTGCGCTTCGAGGGGGAGCAGAAGCCGACCCTCTACAGCCTGGCGCGTCCCGGTTCGGTGCTGCTGTTCGGCACGCTCTCGAAGACGATCGCGGCCGGGCTGCGCCTTGGCTGGTGCGCCGGCCCGAAGGACGTGATCGCGATCCTCTCCCGTGGTCGCACCGACAGCTTGCGAAACACCTACACCTCGGCGCTGGCCGAGTGGTACATCACGACCGGTCGCCACGCCGAGCATATCACGCGGCTTCGGGGCATCTATCGGGAGAAGTGCGAGCATATGCTCGCGGCGCTGGAACGAGAAATGCCGGAAGGCGTGTCCTGGACGCGCCCAAATGGCGGCTTCTTTCTGTGGGTGACGTTACCGGAGGGGGTCGACGCGGTCGAGATCGCCGGCGAGTGCCGCGAGAACCTGGTGGATTACATTCCTGGTCCGTCGTTCTACTCCGACGGATCGGGGCGGCGTTCGTTGCGGCTGTCGTTCAGCGCTGTTTCCGAGGAGCAGATCGACACGGGCATCGCCCGTCTGGCGGCGGTCGTGAAGGCACATATGCCCGTCGCGGCTCCAGCCGACTAGCCCCCACCTCGCGCGAATTTCCCCGCGGCCGAGACCAACCCGCTCTCGACAGCGCGGCTGGTCTCGCTGCCGCTCAACACGTCGCGAATGGCCAGACCGATACGCTGAATTCCGACATCGACGCGCTCCTTCGGCGAAGTTGGATACGCGAGCCGGAAAGAGCTGTCGATCCGTGCGTCCGGATAGAAGCACGAGCCGGGCAGAAAGCCAACGCCACGCGTCAATGACGCCTTCAGGACATCCTCGGCGTCGATGCCATCCGGAAGCGTCACCCACAGGAAGAAGCCGCCGTCCGGACGTGTCCAGCTGACGCCGTCCGGCATCTCCCGCTCCAACGCCGCCAACATCGTGTCGCGCCGCTCTCGATAGAACGCCCGCGCTCCGTTGAGGTGTCGTTCCAGCCAGCCATTCGACGCGGCGCTGGCAACTGCCCGCTGCACGAAACGGTCGGACATGATGTCCACTGCTTCCTTGGAATTGGCGAGCAGCGGAAATATTTCCGCCGGGGCAACCATCCAGCCCATGCGCAGCGCAGGGGCGAGGGTCTTCGAGAACGTTCCGAGGTAGATGACATCGGGGTCGATGGCGCGCAACGGTGCTGGCGCCGCACCGCCGAAATAGATGTCGCCGTAGGGGTCATCCTCGATGATGGCAACATTCGCCGACCGCGCGATCTCGACGATCCGCCGCGACCGCTCCGGGGTGGTCGACACGCCGGTGGGGTTCTGAAATGCGGGCACCGTGTAGAGCGCCTTGGGCCGCGGCTCCTCGGCGATCAACCGTTCCAACGCTTCCGGGATGAGTCCGTGCTCGTCCAGTGAGGCGACGCGGTATTCGACCTCGTACGCGTCGAACGCCTGCAAGGCGCCGAAATAGGTCGGACCCTCGACGATGACGATGTCGCCACGGTCGAACAGCGCCCGCGCGATGAGGTCAAGCCCCTGCTGCGAACCGTTCGTCACGAGCACGAGCTCAGCGCTGACTTCCGCGCCGCGCGCGCCCATATGGCGACCGATGGCCTCGCGCAATGGCTGATGTCCAAGGCTTTCCCCGTAGGACATGATCGACCGCGCGTCCTCCCAGGCGTCTGCGTGTGCCTGTCGCAGGAAGTCGATCGGGACCTGCTCGATCGCGGGGGCTCCGTCGCAGAGATAGATGAGATTGGGCGTGTCCCAGATATAGCTGACGTCGGTCTTCACCCAGCCATGCAGGCTCGGCGCTCGCCTGGCGCGCAATCGCTCCCAGTCAAGTCCCATGTCTACGTGCCCTCTCCCGGTCCGATCTCGCAATCTATCAGCTCGATCTCAAGGCGCTTGTTGCCGCGGCCCTTCGACCGCGTGCCGATGACCCGGAGACCACCGACCTCACGCGTGTTGCGGACGTGCGTGCCGCCATCGGCCTGGATGTCCAGCCCTTCGATCTCTACCACTCGCACTTCGGTGATGCCTTCGGGCAACAGATTGACGCGGGTGCGGATCAGATCCGGAATTCGGAACGCTTCGTCTCGCGGCAGGCTCTTCCACGTCACCCGCCGTCCATCGCGAATCACCGCATTCGCTGTCGTTTCAATGTGACGAACGCGCGTCTCATTCAGGTCGTCCAGCTCGAAGTCCATGCGCGCCTTGTCGATTCCCATGTTGCCGCCGGTGACGAGCGCTCCGAATTCGCGAAAGACGACACCGCACAGCACGTGCAGCGCGGTGTGCGTGCGCATCAGACGGTAGCGCCGGTCCCAATCGATCCGGCCCTGGACCGTCGCGCCGGTTGTCAAGGCGCCGGGAGCGTCGTCCAGCGCATGGACCACGCCGCCGTCCCGCTTCGACACGTCAGTGATGCGCCAGACGTCAGCGCCGCGCGCGATTGACCCCGTGTCGTGCGGCTGCCCCCCGCCAGTTGGATAGAACGCGGTCTGGTTCAGCATCAGCCACCCATTGGGTCCGATATCCACGACAATTGCGTCAAAGGACACAGCATATGGATCACTCAGATACATCAGGCCGGTCATCGACACGCTCGTTCCCCAGAATTCCCTGATTCCGGACAGCCGCGCCGCGCGCGGCCGTTTCTCAATCGCAATCTGGCGCGCCTAGAGCATACGCGCCAGCCAGACGGCGTGCCACTCTGAACCACCCGGCGCGGCTGGTGAGCGCGGGCAGGCTTGTGGACGGATGTCGAGGTATGTATCGTGTGCCTGATGAGACGGCAGCTCGGTAGCAGCGTGACGGGAATGCGGCGCATGGAATTTGCTGACGTGGTCCGGAAGCGACGCATGGTGCGACACTTCAAGCCGGACCCGGTTGATTACGCCGCGATCGAGCGCGCCATGCGCGCGGCGCAACGCGCGCCGAGCGCGGGCTATACACAAGGACAGTCGTTCATTATCGTGACGGACGCCGCGACGCGGCGCGAGGTCGCCCGCACGTGTGGGGAAGACGAACACTATGAGCAGGCATTCGGGCATCGGTGGATATCTGAAGCGCCCGTTCAGGCGATCGCGTGCGTCAGCGAGGCGGCCTATCACCGGCGATACCAGGAGGCCGACAAACTGCTGGAGGACGGCAGCGAGATCGAATGGCCGGTTCCGTTCTGGTACATCGACATCGGCTGCTCGGTGATGGCGCTCCTGCTGGCCGTCGTCAACGAGGGGCTGGCGGCCGGATACGCCGGCATTCCTGACACGCCCGCGCTCAAGCAGCTGCTGGGGATCCCCGCGGAGGTGACGCCGGTTGGCGTGATCCCGATTGGGCACGCCGACCAGGACGTGCCATCGCCTTCGCTCAAGCGGGGCAGGCGAGCGCTGGACTCATTCATGCATCGAGAGCGCTGGATCGATTGAGCTACCTGACCACGATCAAGGAGGTATGGAACGCTGATGATCGACGCCGATTGGGAACAGCGTCCACGGCAGGAAGCCGCGCAGGGCGTTCAGCTGCTCGTGGCGGCGATCGTGCCGCTGCCGGCAGAGCTGGGCGGCGCGAATGAGGTGCTGGCTCGCGCCGCGTTCGGCAGCGCGAAGCTCCCCTCCGGCCCACTGAAGCAGGGCGAGAGCGTCCTCGCGGCCGCTGAACGGATCCTGCTCGGCACGGCTGGAGCGCGCGCGACCGCCGAACGCGTGGTCTACGTTCATGAGTCGGTGGGCCGGGACGTGACGCTGTGCGTGCTGTGCGAACTATGGCGTGAGGATGACCCGGAGCCGCGCGCTGGTGTACGGTTTGTTACGCCAGCGGGCACGGACGAAGTGTTCGAGCCGGTCGGAGTCGGGGATCTGCTCGCGGAGGATCTGCGGGCGGGGTTCGTGAGACCAATGGCGTATGTGCGCGTGACTCGGGATGAGTTTGGCCGCGAGCGCGCTGAGCCGAGCTGGTAGCCGGTCTGAGCGTCATTCGATGGAGGTGGAATGAAGAGTCGATGTCGATTCGTGCGGTGGCTTGCCATCGTATGCGGACTACTGGCGCTGTCGCTCGTGATCGCGGCATGCAACACCGGCAGCGACAGTGATGTCGTGACGCCGACCGCGGAAGCCGCCGTGGCGACATCTACGCGGGCAGTTACGGCACAGGAGACACCTTCCCCGCCGGCGGAGTCAACACCGACGGTGGCCGTCGCGACAGCCACGTCGCCAGCCGCAACCGTGGCGGCGTCAACCGCGACGACGGCGCCGCTGGCTCCCACGCCAACCGAGACGGACGCCGCCACCGCAACGGTGGCCGCGACCGCGACCACGCTCGGTGACGTCGAGGACCTGCTCGGCGAAATCGAGACTTTGGACCCGGATCTGCTGCCGAATTACACGCTGACGTTCCGGATGGACGCCGCCGGCATTCCGGAGGAGCCGGAACCGTTCACCTTCGAAATGGAGGTTCAGCAGGCGGCAGTCGACAACTACCACATGCGCGTGGTGGCGATCGATACGTTGCTGGAGGTCTGGGTCGTCGACGACGTGACCTATCTTACTCAGGATGATGGATCCATCACGTCAATACCTGGCACCGACATGGCGTTCTTCTCGCCCAGCATGTTCCTGAGCACGGTCCCACCGCTCGAAGCCGAACTGGAAGCGGCCCGCGTTGGCGAAGAGACGATCAACGGACGTGAGACGACGCGCTACAGGATTACGGGAGAGGACTACCTGACTCTCGCTGAGCTCTCTGGCACGGACGAGGCTCCCACCGACGTGAGCGGTGAAGTAAACGTCTGGATAGACAACGAGCTCAACATCATGATCCGCCAGGAGGCCGACGTGACGTGGACTAACGACGACGGCACGGAGGGCCGACTGTTCGCGAACTACGACCTGGGCAGCATCGGCTCCACGGCTCGCGTAGAGGCGCCGCAGTAGCGACAGACCGGACGGCGCTCCAGCGTGCCAATGCAGACGACAATGCCCGCGCGACTGCCTCGTTCATCGCTGTTTGCGCGATCATCGGAGCGTCGATTGTGCGTGTGCGTCGGACGACTGACATGTGACGTTGAATCGACGTGGCAACATTCGCGGCAACAACCACGGCGATGCTCCGGCGCCGAGCGTCTGTCGGAGAAGTCGTTACGTTCGCGCGCACGTCGGCCCGCCGCGCCGGACCCCCGGTTCCAGGTTATCGCTCGCGATCGTTCGCGGAACGGCGGCGGCCGCGATTCATCGACCGGTTCCTGCGTCCACCAGGGCGCCACCGACGTGTGACGATTCCCGCTGACGATGTGGTGGCCGGGCGCGCGCCCCGCACGCGGCCGGTCCCACGGGTGGACTCCCGTCGGAGCATGCGCGTCTCGTGCTGGACGGCGTCGCGCAGCTCATCCCGGCCGATCTGCGCAGCGCTGATGGGCAGGCGCCGAGCCACCTTGCCGATGACCGTGGTGTCGAGCGCAATGCCCAGCTCCGCCGCAGCGATCGCGACGCGCAGCAGCATCAGGTCGGAGGGTCGCTTGCCAGCCGCGTGGCGCGCCTCCCCGATGAACGCGCGCTGAGCCTCGGGGCTGCCATCATCTCCCCGCAGCGTCAACAGCGCGCCAAGCGCGCGCCACTCGTCAGCGTAGCGATGCTGGCGCCGCGAGCGATCCCCACGAGTGTCAGAGACGAGCGCGGCGACGCTTTCGACGGAGATCGATCGGTTCGTCGATGCCATCTGTGTGACCGCCGTCAGCACCTCCCTCGGCGATATCCGGATGCCTGCCGTGGCGCGCACCTGGTCGACAAAGTCGCGGGCTGGCGCCAGCAGGCCGGCGTTTGCCAGATGAAACGCGATTGCCTCGAACATCTCGTCGCGCGCGGAACGCCGTGTGTACATTGGCGAGACATCGTCGACAGTGATGTCGTCGGGCTGATCGCTTTCCCGGCGCTCCTCAGTGTTGTCCTCGCTCAGATCACTCCGTCCCTTCGCAGCTTTGCGATGTCCTGGTCGGTTCTCCCCAGGCGCTCCTTCAGAACCTCCTCCGTGTGCTGCCCAAGCAGCGGCGGAGGCATACGCACGGATGCCGGCGACCCGGAGAGCGTGTACGGGATGCCCGCCATCCTCAACGTCCCGGCCAGAGGGTGATCGATCTCGGCAAGCATTCCGTTCGCGAGCACCTGCGGATGCTGGAACACCTGCTCGATCGAGTTGATCGGCCCACTGGGGACGCCGGCAGCCTGGCACGCGTCCAGCCAGTGCCGCGCCTCACGCGTCTCGAAAACCTCGTGCAGCAGCGCGACAAGCGCGTCGCGGTTCTCGACCCGCAGCGGATTGGCGACGAACCGCGGGTCATGCGCGATGTCGGGCCGTCCGATCGCGTGACACAGTGCGCTGAACTGGCGATCGTTGCCGACCGCGACGGTAAAATGCTGGTCCCGGGCGCGGAACGCCTGGTACGGGACGATACTCGCATGTGCGTTGCGATAGCGCCGGGCCGGCTGGCCGGAAACGAGATGGCTCTGGCCCACATTGGCGAGCCAAGCGACCGCTGACGACAGCAGGTTCGTGTCGACGCGCTGTCCGCGTCCGGTCGCGTCGCGGGAGCGCAGCGCCCCGAGGATCGCGATCGTCGTAAACAGCGAGGTGGTAATGTCGACGATGGCGACGCCGACCTTCATCGGCTCACCGTCCGGTTCGCCGGTGATGGCCATGATGCCGCTTTCGCCCTGGGTGACAAAGTCGTACCCGGGCCGGTCGGCGTCGGGTCCGTCCGAGCCGTAGCCGCTGATCGTCGACCAGATCAGGCGCGGGTTCGGTTCGCTGAGCTGTTCGTGGCCGATATGCATGCGCTCCAGGCTGCCGCGCCTGAAGTTCTCCACGACGATGTCGCTTTGCGCCGCCAGCTCGCGAATGATCTGCTGGGCGGCCGGTAGCTTGAGATCGAGGGTCATGCTGCGCTTGTTGCGGTTTACCGAGACATAGTAGGCGCTCTCGGTTCCCACCCAGGGTGGACCCCAGGCGCGGGTGTCGTCTCCCCGTCCAGGCTGCTCGATCTTCAGCACGTCCGCGCCGAGGTCTCCCAGCATCATTGTGCAGTACGGGCCTGCCAGCACGCGGGACAGGTCGAGCACGCGCACGCCGTCCAGCGGTCCGCGGGTTTCGGTCATGTTTTCAGCGTCCACATCTCGTCGTCCGTGGTTGAATGCTCGCGGCGCCGTATCCTGAACGGGATGGGCATCGTAGCGTATCACACGGGTTTCCGGGGCTGGCGTTGAGAGTGTCGCGAGAACAGCTGATCCACGAGGTCGCGCGGACCGATTCGACATTTCGACAGATCGACGGAGAGTGGATCGGGAAGTGTCTGATCTGCAACGGTCCCTTGCGGTTTGACGAGCGCACCGGCGGTGACGCAGCGATCGAGCGCATCATCCCGCGCCGGATGGGAGGCTCGGACGACTTGTTCAATCTTGGGCTGACACACCTCCGCTGCAACTACGAGAAGGGCGCGCAATGGGACGAACCGAAGCGGCGCAGGGGCAGGGTGAAAGAGTACGAGAGCCTGTTGACGACGCTGCTGACCCGACGGCGCGCCCGCTGGCGCGAGCCCGCCCGCGCCCCGAACGATCAGACGACGTAGACCTCGACGACGTGAAGGCCGGTCATGCCGTCCGGGTGCGGATCGCGCGCGTCTGACGTCTGGATGTCGCCGCCGCCGTCGGTACAGCGGACGGCAAGGGTGTGTGGTCCGCGCTCCGGTTGCCATGCGAATCGCCAGCGCTGCCAGAGCAGCGCCGGATCGTAGGCCTCGACCTCGGCCCGCTGCCAGTCACCGTCATCGACCCGGACCTCGACCATCTGGACGCCGCGAGTTCCCGCGAACGCAACGCCGCCGGTCGGGACGTCGCCGGCGCGTGAGCTGTCCACGTTGCCGCGCGGCGTGTCGAAAGCCGACATTGTCTTGATGACGGCGATGTCCGTCCAGCCCCGCTCCTGCCAGTAACCCTTGTATTCGTAGTCGACCAGTTCGATCTCGCGCAGCCACTTGACGTTCTTCTCACCGTACAGACCGGGCACGTAGAGACGACATGGAAAGCCGTGCTCGCGGGGTAGCGTGACGCCGTTCATGCCGTAGGCCAGAATCGTTCGCGAGCTGACCGCGTCCGCGAGCGGGATCGAGTCGGAATAGCCGCCCGGACCGCGACAGACGACGTCGACGACGTTGGCCATGACGCCCGCCCGATCCAGGATCTGGTGTAGCGGCACGCCAGTCCACAGCGTTGAACTGATGAGATCGTTCGCGTGGGTGTATGAGATGCACATGAGTGTGCCGTACTGGTCGATCGCTGGTTCCGCAAGCAGGTCGGCATAGGTCAGCGTCAGCTCGCGGTCGACGAGACCGTAAACGCGCAGTCGCCAGTCGATCTCAGGAATCACCGGCTTGCGGAAGGAAATGTCGACGACGTAGAAGTCGCGGTTGCTGGTGACGCGTGAACGGGAGCCGGACGGCGGGGCAGTCTGCTCCTGAAGTGGCGCTGCCGTGATGACCAGTCCTGGGCTCACGACGTTGGGGATGCCGGTCGATGCGGCCAGCTCGCGAACGCTGGGGAGCGGAGTTCCTGCCGCCGTCAGCGGCTCGTTGACGGCGGCTTGACGAAGCAGCCCGCCAGCGAGTGCGCCTCCCACGCCGCCCGCCGCGCCGATGGCAAGCATCCGGCTCAACAGCTCCCGGCGCGTCGATGTGCCGATTGTCGCAAGCCACTCGGGGGACGGGGGCTCCTCGGACCGCCGCCGCGCGTCGTCCCCTAGAAGCGCGAGCCAGTGGCCCGCCGCGGCGCCCGCGAGTGCCAGCGTGGAAGTCAGGAGCAATGACAACCAGATGAGTCCGGCGGTGTCGCGCGGCTGGGCCGCGTGAACGACAGAGATTGAGATAGGCGCCTGAGCAATCCCGAACGTGATGCCGGAGACGCGCGCGGGCCAGCGGCGGAGGAGGGCTCCGCCAAGCGCCCAGAACGTGACGAACGCGACGATGGTGGCCCCGGCCAGCGCAGGCTGCGCCTGATGCTCGAATGTCTCGATGGCCCAGGTGGCAAGCACGCCGGGCGTGTGGCGGATGATGAGGTCAGCGAGGTCGAATGGGGGGAACGGGCCGGCGCGAACGCCGTAGAGCAGGAACCATGCGCCAAGCAGCGCGAAAGACGCAGCCGCTCCCGCCACGGCGGAAGACCACGGCGGGGGGAGCGCTGACTTTCGATGGCACATGTTTCCCGCCAGTGCCGGACGGGCGCCTCGCGCGTGGGGCGCCCGTGCCCGCGCTGATTAATGACTCCGTCCCGGCGGCGTTCCCCTGGACGGATAGTCCGATCCGGCCTGATCAGATGCCAGGATGTGAATCGCCCACTCCAGCTGGTGGTCGTTCAGCGTTCCCGGCTCTGGCGCCTCGTGGTCTGGTCCCGGCAGATGCGGCGACTGCCCAGTCTTGAGCGCAACGAGCACATCCGGACGGACACCGTGCTCGCGAATGAACGCGCCGACCGGCGTGAGCCACAGTTCGGTGCCTAGCAGCAGCGACGATCCGTCGCCAAGGGGGAAGCTGTTGAGGACGGTCCCGGTGCCGAACGTCGTCTCGCCGATCACCGTCGCGTTCGGGTTGTTCGCCTTGACGGCGCCAGAGACGATTTCGGCGGACGATGCCGAGCCCTCGTTGATGAGGACAACCAGCGGCATATCGCCAATGTGCGCCGGCTGCGCAGAGGCCACATGCGGGGTGCGAGAGCCGTCGCGCACCTGTGTCTGGAAGATCGTCGAGCCTTCCGGCACGAACATGGAGCCGATCTGTATCGCTTCGTTGACGTAGCCCCCCGGATTATTACGCAGATCGAGGACGATGCCGGTCGCGCCCGCGTTCCGGGCAGCGTCAAGGGCGGCTGCCACGTCGTTGCCCGCGCCGCTGGAGAATTGAGAGAGACGAATCAGAGCGTTCTCGTCGTCGATCATCGTCCACGACACGGCGGAGACGGTGATCCGTCGCCTGATGAGGTCAAAGAACAGCGTCTCCTCCTCGGAAGCGCGTTCCACCTCCAGTACGACGCGGGACCCTTCGGGGCCGCGAATGATGCCGATCACGTCGTCAATACTCTGGCCGCGAATGCTGGCGCCGTCGACACCAACGATGATGTCTCCCGTCTGCATGCCGGCCTCCATGGCCGGGGAATTGTCGATCGGCGCGACGACAACGATGCCGTCGTCACGTTGTTCGACCTGAATGCCGACGCCGGAGTACTCGCCGGAGAGGCTCTCGCGCTCGGCCTGAGCCTGCTCGGCGGTTTGATACCGTGTGTGACCCTCGTCACCGAGCGTGTCGACCATGGCGCCGATCGCGGCGTCGAGCATGCGCTGGTCGTCGATGGCCGCGGTGTCGACATAACGGGTATGGATCACTTCCCAGGCGCGTCCGAACGCGGCGGGAGCCTCAGGGGTCGACGCCGCGGCATCTGGTGTGATGAACACGCGTTGAAACAGCATTCCGCCCGAGAATGCGAAGAAGAGCGAACTGACGATGAGCAAGGCGGCGATCACGCGGGGAAGCGAGATGAGCCGGCGCTTCTGCCCTTGGAACGCCGTCGCTCGCCAGGCGTCGTCTCTGGCGTCGCGCACATCCGCGGCCGGCGAAACGGCGCGCTCGTGCTGCGTCGTCAGGGGCATCGGGTTCGCGGCGCCGCTCTCCGCGACGTGTTCTCTCGAATCCATCACTGTCTCATTCTCAGCGGGAATGCCCGCGACGCGGGTTTGCCGGTAGTCGTTGGGCGCACGGCATGGAAACCCGAACGCGGATCGCCGGCGCCTCGGGGAAGTATACGGAACCCCGGTGAGCCATCGATGACGAGAGCATTGTGAATGACTCAGGTAGATTTCAGGTTTCTATCAGTCGATGCTCATCTTCGTGCGCGATAGTACATTCCAGCGTACTTAGACGCTGAAAGACCCAATTCACCCCCTTACCCCACACGCCGATCCCGTGTGTTGATTCGGGATCACATCCTCTGAAGCCCGCCGGACGCGCACCCGGCGGGCTTTCCCGTATGACGTCGACGGGTGACGCGCTCTTGCGCGAGCGCGAGCGCGCGGGTACGGTATGGCGCGGATGGACGCCGGGCGGGATGCGAAGGAGAGCGCCGTGCCGTTCTACACACGACTGGGCGACGAGGGCTATACCGACCTGTTGGGCGGCAGGGTCCCGAAGTACGATCCGCGCCCTGAAACGTACGGCACACTTGACGAGGCGACATCCTGCCTGGGGCTTGCGCGGGCGATCGCGCTATCGGAGCGCACGAAGACCATCGTCACCGAAGTCCAGCGCGATCTGTATCTGATGATGGCCGAGCTGGCGTTTGCTCAGGGCATGCAGCAGCGCAAGTATCACGTGACGCAGGCGCACGTGGACCGGCTGGAGCGTGAGACCGACGGGCTGGAAGCAGACGTGCCGCTGCCGCCACACTTCATCCTGCCCGGCGACTCGCCGAGCGGAGCGATACTGGACGTGGCGCGGACCGTGGTGCGACGGGCCGAGAGGCTGGCGGTGAGGCTGGCCCACGACGGCGAGATCGACAATGAGCAGGTGCTCTCGTACCTCAATCGTCTGTCATCGTTACTGTTCATCCTGGCGAGATTTGAGGACCGTGAGGCAGGTGTCGTGCCGACGCCCGCGAAGTCAGGATAGACGGGCATACTGTCGCCACGAGCGGGCCGGGCGCTGTGAAACGGGGCCGGAGACAACCCGTCCCGTTGTGATGCTGCAGCTCAAGGCAGCGGCCGCTAGTTGCGCGGGTAGGCGCCTTGCTGCTGGCGTCGCAGCGCGAAGCAGTCGGAGCAGTACACTGGCTTGGCGCCGCTGGGCTGAAACGGGACTTGTGTTTCGCGACCACATTCATCGCAGACCGCGGGGAACATCTGGCGCTCGGCGCGGAAGCCGCCGCCACCGCCGCTGCCGGCATACGAGCCGCCGCCGGAGGAGTAGTTGAGCGACGAGTCGCGACGCGTCTTGTTGGCCGCTCGGCAGGATGGGCATCTGCTGGGCCTGTTGGTAAACCCCTTCTCGGCGAAGAAGCTCTGCTCGCCAGCCGTGAAGATGAAATCGTCCCCGCAATCACGGCACGTGAGCGTAATGTCGGAATACTCCTGCATCGGACCTGTACTCCCTGGCGCATGTCGTCTCAACGTGACGACGCCCAACATTCCTGTCGTCATACTGACAACCGCGCGCCTTGGGGAGGACGAGGAATACTCGGACACTACCACCTATGCCGGATCAGTTGACGTAAGCCCCAAGATACCACAGGTTGCGACTCAGGTCCAGTACCTCCTGGACGCTCGAAAAGGCACGAATATGAGCGCGATTGTGGCACAGTTGACGGTATTCTTTTCACATCGATCGTTGTCTCAACGAACGGCGACCGAACATTCGGTGGCGAATACGTGAAGGATTTCACAGATGAATTCATCGAAGTTCGGCGGCTTTCATGGCATCGTCTTCGATGTCTACGGCACGCTGTTCGACATTGGCGCAATCGTGAACGCATGTCAGGAGGTGACGGACGACGGCGCGAGCTTTTCGCGTCTCTGGAGAACCAAGCAGCTCGAGTATTCCGTGTTGCGCACGGTGATGGATCGCTACGCCGATTTTGGAGAGATCACGTCGGACGCGCTCGAATACACCTCCAACGCGTTTGGCATCGCGCTGCTCCCGCTTGAGCGGCGGCGGTTGATGCAGGCGTGGCAGTCCCTGCCTGCGTATCCGGACGTGCCGCTGGCGCTCGACCAGCTCCACGCCGCGGGCCAACGGATGCTCGTGCTCTCCAACGGGTCGCGGCAGATGCTGGACCCTCTGCTCGAGCAGTCCGGGCTGACGCCCTATTTTGGCGCGGTCCTGTCCAGCGAGCAGGTGCAGTCCTACAAGCCCGACGCGGCAATGTATCAGCTGATTACGGAGCGCATCTACGCGCGCATGAACGAAGTGCTGTTCGTGACCGCCAACGGATTCGACATCGCGGGCGCGAAGGCCGCCGGGCTGACCGTGTGCCGCGTGAACCGCGAGGGCCTGCCGCTGGATCCATTGGGGTTCGAGCCGGACATCGTCGTGAGCGATCTTGGCGGGCTGGTCGACGCGTTGACGGCTGGCTGAGGGACGCGGGCTGGGAGACGCGATCGGACATGGAGCTGCGAAACGCCGGGAAGAGCGACATCCGGCTCCCAGTGGTTGGAATGGGCACGTGGCTGACGTTCGACGTCTCCGGCAAAGAGGATCAGTCCGCCCGACGGGAGCTGGTCGATCAGGCGCTACGGTGCTCGGTTCGCCTGTTCGACACGTCGCCGATGTACGGCGAGGCTGAACGAGTGCTCGGCGCGTCGCTGAT
Organism: Thermomicrobiales bacterium; assembly: GCA_035513175.1. GTDB lineage: Bacteria > Chloroflexota > Chloroflexia > Thermomicrobiales > CFX8 > DATKCN01. Next base: position 17,510 of record DATKCN010000102.1, on the reverse strand, counting down.
CGGCAACAGGGAACGGGCGTTCGTGGCGACCAAAGTGTGGTCCCACGACGCTCGCGAGGGACACGCGCAGATTGACCGCGCGCTGCACTACTTTGACGGTCACGTCGATCTGTACCAGGTTCACAACCTCGTCGCATGGCGCGAGTACCTGCCGGTGTTTGAGCGCATGAAGGCGAACGGGACTATTCGTTTATCAGGCATTACGCACTACCTGCGGGCGGCGTTTCCTGAGATGGCGCGGATCATGAGCGACGAGGCGATCGACGCCATCCAGATACCGTACAACGCGCTGAACCGCGCCGTTGAGCAGCAACTGCTGCCATTGGCGGCCGAGCTTGGACTGGCAGTGATTGTCATGCAGCCGCTCGGAGCGGGCGATCTTGTCGCTGCTGAACCGCCGGCGAGCGAACTGCGGCGGTTTGCTACGTTCGGATGCGTGACGTGGGCTCAGGCGCTGCTGAAGTGGGTGCTGAGCGACACGCGTGTGACAGCCGTGATTCCAGCGACGCAAGACAGTGCACACCTGCTGCTGAACGCCGCCGCCGGTGATCCGCCGTGGTTCGGAGCGGCCGAACGTGAGGCCGTGGTCAGGCTGGCTGAGATGTACTGCCGCTAGGCTGAATGCATTGAATCGCGCGTCCCCGCGATTGCCTGCCCGTTCGGACAGGCTCGATTCCGACCCTCCGAACGGGGCGCGCAGGGCGGCGTGTCGCTATTCTTGTACTCGTCGAGAGGTGAGCAACGACGCTCACCGTGCGCGATGAAGCGAACCGACAGCAGGCGTTCGATGATGACGAAAGGAGGAGGGTGATGATTCCTGGACCGTATCTGATGGGCAAGGAAGCCGAACATCGGCAGTGGGAGATCGCCCAGTCCCGTGGCCTGCGGAACTGGCGCACGCTTTTCCGCTGACCTGAGACGACTACTTTCCCACCCATCCCTTCACTGATGGCCGGGCGCGATGAGCGCCCGGTCTTCGCGTGCGCTGGAGCGTCTGTGCCGCAGCGACTGGCGTGGGCGGCATGTGGCGGCGTCATCGCACCGATCAGTACGACGACTCTTTGCCAGGGTAGAGCTTTTCACCGGCGCGGATGGGGACGCGCAACCAGTTCTCCATCGGTGGGATCGTGCAGACCCAGTTGTCGTTGTACTGGCAATAGGGGCCGTAGGTGTAGTTGAAGTCGACGCTCAGCCGTCCATCGGGCCGTTCCTGTGGATCGACGGTCCTGCCCGCGCCGTAGGTCTCAATGTCGTTTGTCGAGTCGCGAAACGGAAGGATGAGCCGTCCGCGCTCCGGCTCGCGGTAGACGGTCAGTGTTGCTGGCTGGCCATCGACATCGAAGGTGATGCGGGCGAAAGGGATGTGCGAGCGCGTCTCACCGGTGGTGGTTGGAAGATCGACGGAGTCAATGGGGATCGAGGTGTCCGGCTCAAGAACGAACGCGAGGCCCGGATCCTCGTCGAAGTAGTCCAGCGGGACGAAGTTTGCCTTCTGGCTGTCGGTCAAGGGCGAGTGCTCGCTGGTGCGCATGAAGTCGTCGCGACGGGCGCGATAGCCCGCAAGCCGCGATGGCCTTGTGGTCGTCACGTGACAGTGCTCCTTCCGGGGTCGCATACCCCCCATGGGTATTTTACCACGTTCCGGAATCAGTCGACCGTCTTCGGATCCGGCTCGCCATCGATACGCAGCCACGCCAGGATACGGCGCCGGGCCTCCTCTGGCGTCTCCGCTGCCAGCTGCTTCTTGACCGTCGCCCATCCCTTGCGGTTCGTCTCGTAAATCGTGTAACCGCCATGGATGCGGAAGAAGCAGGAACGGTCGCCGTACTGGAGCAGAAACCAGTCGTAAACCATTGCCGGCTCGAGCGCCACCGCATGCAGATGAAGCGGGTGATACACGCCATCAATCGGCTGGTTGTCAACGAAGATCTCGCGGGCGGCGATGATGCCGGGGTAGTCGAGAATCAGCTCGGTGACGACGTTGTAGAGCATCGGGTAGACCCGCTGCCGTTCCTTCCAACGCAACCCGAGATCGAGCGGCAGCAGGGGGCCGGGGGGAAACAGCGCCAGTGTCTCGGCGATTGCCTTGTCCGGGTCATTGCGCAGCGTGGTTCCGAGGCTGATCCGCGTCTTGCCGCTCGGCATCGTGACGCGGGGAGCGTCGGGACCCGTCAGCATGATCATGCCGTACGTGTTAGCCGTTTCGCGGGCGAACTGGGGGCTCGACACGCGGCGCGTCATCAGGAAGCGGTCCCAACCGTGCTCGGGATGATAGATCGGCAGGGCGTCGATCGCCGAGTCGGAGTAGCGCGCTTGCACGATCGAGTTGGCGACGATCCAACCGAGCGCGAACGCGAGGCGGTCCGGCGTCGCGAACGGCGCGTCGTTCTCAGGCATGTCGTCACTGTACGGAACCGGCGGCAGGTCAGCGTGATTCTGAATCGCGCGCTCAACCTGCTCAGAGACGTTCATCAGGCTGTTTCTCCATTACTTCGGGCAACCACAACGTTTCATGTCGCTTCACTGTAGCAAACGCCCCGCGTCCGCGCACCCGGGCACACACGAAAAACTGTACCGACGATGACCAGGGGGCGGTTCGCCACCTGCTATCATCGGAAACTGCGATGAGGCAGGACGGAGTTTGCGCGCTTGACGGAGCAGGATCGACAACAGACGGTGTTCGGCATCTACCGAGGGTGGATCGTCGTCATCGCGGTGATGATTACGCTGGCGATCGCTTCCGGGGGACGCTTCCTGTTCGGCATCGTGCTCAAGCCGGTCAGCGAAGAATTCGGTTGGGGCCGCGCCGAGTTGGCGCTGGCCGTCACCATCAGTGTTATCGCGCTGTCGGTGCTGCAGCCGCTCGTCGGCTGGCTGGTGGATCGCTTCGGCTCGCGGCGCATCCTGATCGCGGGCGTGGTCACGACCGCGGCCGCGATGATCCCGATGACGCGGGCGACCAGCCTGTGGCAGATCTACGTGTTTTACGGGCTGCTGGCGGCGTTTGGCTTCGCCGCCACCTCACCGGTCAACACAACTGCGCTTGTCAACGGCTGGTTCGAGAAGCGGCGCGGGCTGGCGCTGTCCATGGCGACCAGTGGCGCGGCGTACGGACAGCTGTTGATCGTGCCAATCGCGACCGCCGTCATGCTTGGCTGGGGCTGGCGAGCCACGTACCTCGCGATCTCGGCCGCGCTGTTCCTGCTTGTCCTGCCGCTCGTGATGTTCTTCGTCCGGGACTCCCCGTCGCGCCAGGCGGCGATGGCGACGCGTGGGACGGCAGCATACTCCGCCGAACGGGTGCGGCTGAAGCACGCGATCCGGACGCTGCCGTACTGGCAGCTATCGTTCGGAATGTTCGTGTGCGGCTTTACGATGGGCTTTACGTCGGTACACATGATTCCCTATCTCACCGACATGCCGGAGCACTCGCACCACACGATGCAGACCACCGCGTCGTTCGCGCTGGCAGTCGTCGGTGGATGCAGCATCCTGGGAGCGATCGTGATTGGTTTCGTGTCCGACCGCAAGGGCCACCGCGAAATGCTGGCGATGACGTATTTCCTGCGCGGGCTTGCGTTCCTGGTGCTGATCGCGGTCGGGTCGTATATCCCCGGCATCTTCGTGGCCGCGGTAATTCTTGGCATCTCCTGGACATCGACGACGCCGCTGGCGTCGGCCATCAGCGCCGATATCTTCGGACGGGCCTCGCTGGGCACGATCTTTGGCTTTATCTTCACGGCCATGAACGTGGGCAGCGGAGCCGGCGCCTGGCTGGCGGGACTCGACCGGGACGTGCTCGGCAACTATCACGCGTCGTTGATCGCCAACGTCATCATGGGCTTCGCGGCGGCGGCGGTGACGCTCAGCATTCGCAAGCAGCCGTTTCAGCATCGCGTCCCCCGTGCCGCCGCGAGCGCCGCCGCCGCGCCTGGCGTGCGGGCCGGGCGAACGATCGCGGATTAGCGGGCGTGCCCGAGCGTCAGATTGGGTCCGGACGCTTCCCCTGGTGGCTTCTTACGGCGTCAGCGCGGATCACGATCAGCACGCGCGGATCCGCTGACAGCGACGCGACGTAGGCGCCGGCGCGATCGTCGATGTACCGCGCCGCGATGCGCCGCAGCTCGTCGCGGGCTGCCGCGTCATCGTGGCGCACCTCCGCGTGACCACGGATGTCGATGTAGCGGTAGCCGTTCCCAGGGTCGTCGATGACGACGGCGACGCGGGAGTCACGATCGAGGTTGCGGACCTTGCGTGACGACGCAGGCGCGATCATGCACAGCGTGTCGCAGTCCCGCCGGAACCACATGACGGTGTTTTGCGGCGACCCGTCGGGCATCAGCGTTGCCAGCTTGGCGAAGGCCGGCGACTCCAACAGCTCGTCGTCCTGCTTGTCGAACATCGGACCGTCTCTTCCTGTTCGCGCGGGCAACGTCGCAAACCGCAGGATAGCACCGCATCTGGAGCCGGCCGGCCGATAATGGCCCCCGACGCCGGACGCGCCTGGCGAAGGATCGGCACGGACTTTGCGTAATCACATCTGATCCGATCCTGAATGGCGCTTCCTGGCGAGAACGCCCTGGTGACGACGATGTCTGTGTCGTGTGGCCGCCGGCAGCCGGTGAGCCTGAGTGCGAGGATTGGACAGGATGGCAATCGATCAGAAGAACAGGGCCGACGCGAAAGCGCGTCTGGACGAGGAGCTGCGCTCGAGCACCAACGATCTCGAGCAGATCGAGCGTGACATCATCGCGCTCACTCGTGAGGGGGCCCTGGAGGGCGGCGTGCCGTCTAACCACATGGCGGACGATGGGTCTGATTTCTACGAGCGGGAACGACTGCTAAGGATTCAGGTCGAGTTGGCCGAACGCATCGAATTGGTCGAAGGCGCGCTGGAACGGCTCGACGCTGGCACATATGGCAGGTGCGAGCGCTGCGGGAAGCAGATCGCCGCCGCGAGGCTCAAGGCGCTGCCGTTTGCCGGGCACTGCATCTCCTGCCAGGAGATCGTCGACGCGGAGCAGCACGTCGAAGGCGTCAAGGGCGCCAACGGCCGCGCATAGCGCGCTGTCGAGCAGACCGCGATTACGAAAGCTACTCCGCGCTGATGATGCGGGCGAAGGCTTCGGCGTCGATACTGCCGCCGCTGACGACCGCGATCGCCTTCACGGCGTTTCCTGCGCGCAGGGCCGCGGCCACAGCCAACGCGCCCGCGCCCTCCGTAACGATCTTGTTCTTCAGCGCGAGGTGACGGATGGCGGCCGGGACGTCAGCCTCATCGACGATGACGACGTCGTCCACCAGATCGCGAAGCAGGGGGTACATCTCCGGGAACATGAACCCAACCGCGATTCCGTCGCAGAATGTGTTGACGGGGACGTCGACGGAGTGCCCGGCGGCGAGACCGGCGGCGATCGGTGTGCAGCCCGACGGCTGTACGCCGACGACACGCACCGTCGGAGTAAGCTGCTTGAGCGCGTTGGCGACGCCGGAGATCAAGCCACCCCCGCCCATTGGGACGTAGACGGTCTCGACATCGGGCATGTCCTCATGGATCTCCAGCGCCAGCGATCCGTGTCCAGCGATCACGACCCGATTCGCGACCGGGTGGATGAACGTGTCCTCGAAGTCGTGGTAGCCCCCGTCCCGCAGGTAGCCGAACGCGCGCTCCGCGGACATCAGGTCCGGCACGCCGCCGTACGCCTCCGTCGCCCGAATCTTGTTAAGTGGCGCGGTTTCCGGCATGATCGCACGAGCGCGCACGCCGAAGCGCCGCGCGGACCAGGCCAGCGCCTGGGCCGTGTTTCCGGATGAGACGGTGCTGACGCCCTTCGCGCGATTCTCGACGCTGAGAGCGGCGACGGCGTTGTAGATGCCACGCATCTTGAAGCTGCCAACCGGCTGGAGCACTTCCGGCTTGATCCAGATGGTCTCCGAGCCGTGCAGCTGCAACAACGGCGTGCGGACGATTACGCCCTGCTGCCGGGCGCGCCCTTCCAGCACTTCTTCCATCGTCGGAATCAGTGATGTCATCGCCGTCATCGTGTCGTCCTCTCATGCCCGATCTGGTGCTACCTTAACGCTCGCGCGTCGATGCGGGCCCGGAGGCTGCCGAGCGATCGGCGCGTTCGCCGCGTCGCCATGACTATACCGCCGTGGCGGGCGCGTCGCTGACGACATGCACCGAGAAAGGACACCACCGATGAGCGTCGATCTGGTCATTCGGAACGGAACCATCGTCACGCCGGGAATGCGCCAGCGCGCGGACATTGGGATACAGTCGGAGCGTATCGTCCAGATTGGCGGGCCGATGGACGGTGTCCGTGAGATCGACGCAAGCGGCCTACACGCGCTGCCGGGCGCCATCGACGCGCACGTTCATCTGACGCCCGCTGAACCGGCCCCCGACGGGATTCAGTGGGCCGATGACTTCACGAGTGGTTCGGAAGCGGCCCTTGCTGGCGGGATCACGACCGTCGGCAACATGACATTTCTGCGCCCCGGGGAATTGATGCTCGACGGGCTTGGCCGCGAGGCAGAGCTGGTCCGCGCGCAGGCGATCGCGGACGTCATCCTACATCCGGTGATCTCCGATCCGCGTCCCGAAATCATCGAAGAGATACGAACGCTTGAAGCGGCCGGGCACACCGACATCAAATTCTTCATGTCGACGCCGACTTTCGATGCGCACGCGACGGGCTTCCTGGCGGCGACGCGTGCGGCGGGCGGGCTCGGGCTGCTGACGATGATCCACTGTGAGGATTACCCGATCATCCGCGAATCGATCGACCGGTTGCTGGCGGACGGACGGGGAGCGCTACGGCATTACCCCGCGAGCCGTCCCATCGTGTCGGAGGTGGTCGCGACGCAACGCGCCGTCGCGTTGTGTGAGCAGACGGGCGCGCCGATCTACGTCGTGCACCTGTCGTGCGCGCGGGCGCTGCAGGTCTGCGCGGAGGCGCAGGCGCTCGGGCTGCCGGTGTACGTCGAGACGCGACCGCTCTACCTGCACCTGACCAGCGAGCGGTTCGAGGAGCCGGAAGGCGCGAAGTATGTCGGGCAGCCGCCGCTGCGGGAGGAGAGCGATCGCCTGGCGCTGTGGCACGGGCTCGCAAGTGGGTCGATTCACACCGTTTGCACCGACCATGCGCCGTGGACGTTGGAGCACAAGCTCGATCCGGCGCTCAATGTCGGGAAGCTGCGGCCCGGCGTCGAAAACCTGCAGACGATGCTGCCGATGCTGTGCTCGGAAGGGGTCCGGGCCGGGCTGATCTCGCTGGAGCGGCTGGTCGAGTTGACAGCAACCAACGTCGCGAAGCTGTTCGGGCTGTACCCGCGCAAAGGCACGATTGCCGTCGGCGCTGACGCCGATCTAGTGCTGTGGGACCTCGACGAGACGCGCACGATCCGTGGCGAGGACATGCTGTCGCGGGCCGGTCACTCGATATACGAGGGGCGCGAGGTCACGGGTTGGCCCCGCGTGACGATCCGCCGCGGGGAAGTCGTCTACGAGAATGGCCGGATCACCGCCGCTCCAGGCAGTGGTCGGCTCATTCCGCGAGAGCAGACTCGCGGAGTGTAGCCGCTACACGAGGCGATGGCAGTGCGTGATGGCGCGGTCCTCCGCCGGTCATGGCCGCCCCGCGAGATAGAACAGGAGCGTAATGGCGAACGAGATCAGCACGCCGAGCGCGATCGCCGCGCAGCTGGAGACGACAACGGGCCTGCTTCCCCGCCGCAGCAACATGTACGCTCCGATGGCGGCGAAGAACGGGAGCGCGATAACCAGTATCGTGAACGATGTTGACTCATTCATCACGGTCTATCATCGCATGAACTGCGCGCCGAGTCGCAGCGTGACGGGACAGGCATGCGGGCTCACGCGGTCATGGCGTTCACGACTGCTACCCGGCCGCGTCGAACGCAGCGACGGCCGCGATTGCGTCGTCGAGGCGTAGCGAGAGCACGCGAGAGATTCCGTCGTCTCCCATGGTGACGCCGTAGAGCGTGTCCGCTCCCTCGATCGTGCCGCGGTTGTGTGTGATCAGCACGAACTGTGTTGATTCAGAGAGGTCGCGCACCTCGTCGCGAAAGCGAAGCACGTTCGACTCGTCCAGCGCCGCGTCGACCTCGTCGAGCAGGCAGAATGGGCTGGGATTGACCCGCTGTATCGCGATCAACAGCGCGACCGCCGTCAGAGCCCGCTCGCCGCCCGAGAGGGCGTTCAGGCTCTGAAGCCGCTTGCCGGGGGGCTGCGCGACGATGTCGATGCCGGGAGCGCCGTCGTCGCTGTCGCTGTAGACGAGCCGCGCGGAGCCGCCACCGAACAAGCGCGCGAACGTCTGTTCGAACGACGCCGCGACATCGCGGAAGGTGGCCGTGAATCGGGTCGCCATCTTCCCGTTCAACTCATCGAGCACCTTGCGGAGACCCAGCGCCGCGCCGTCGACGTCGGTGAGCTGTTGCGACAGAAACGCAAGTCGCTCGGACTCCGCGTCGTACTGTTCGACGACGTCCGGGCCGACGACAGCCATGCGCCGCAGCCGCTCGCGTAACCTGGCGATTTCCTGATCGTCCGGCGCCGGCGTCGGGTCCCGCGCGTCCCGCGCGAGCACGGACGGATCGTCCAGCTCGAGGTCGTTGCGGATGCGCTCGACGAGAAACACGCGCTCGTCCTGCGCGCGAGCGACGTTCAGTGTGGCGCGGTCACGTTCCCGCTCGCCTTCACGTAGCGCGGCGATCGACTGATCGAGCGCCACCTCGGCCTCCCCTGTGGCGTCCGACAACCGGGCCTGCTCGCCCTGTAATGGCGGCAGCGACTCCCGGCGCGTGGCGATGAGCAGTTCCAGCCTCTGGATGTCCAGCCTCGCGAGCCGTCGTTCGTCATTGAGCTCTGCCTCCGAATCCGCGAGACGTTGAGCTTCCGTCGCGCGGCCATGCATGGCCTGCTCGAGCCGCGTAGCGCGCTCCGTGAGCTGACGGGTCAGTGACTCAGTCGATCGAATCCGCTCGCGCGCCGCGGCCAGCTCGGAGCGCAGGTCGGCGGCCCGCGGATCGCTGTCGATCGAGTGGGATTGAAGCGACGCTTGGAGCTGACGCGCCTCAGCGGCTCGTTCATCCCGCTGTTCGGTCAGCGAGGTCAGCTCGCCCCTCGTCGACGTTTCCGTCCGGTTCAGCTCGTCCAACCGCGCGGTCAGTTCTTCCAGCCTTCTCCGGCCCCGGTCGACATTCTCCTTCTGAACGGCGAGGTCGCGTACTGCCCGATCGATGTCCGTGTGAAGCGAGTTCAGCTCGCGCCGCTGCTCCTCGGCCGTGGCAGTTAGCGAATCGCGGTCATGACGCAGGGCGTCGAGTCGGGCAACCTGCTCCCGCGCCTGTTCGCGCGCCTCGGTCAGCCGAGCGTCGGTTTCCGCGATCGTCTCGGGTAGCGAGCGGCGCTCGCGCTCGCGCGCCAGCAGCCCGGCCTCGGCAGTTCTGGCCCCGCCGGTGACGCTGCCCGCGGGGCGGGTAATCTCGCCCGACAGGGTCACGATCGTCCAGCCGTCGAGCTGAGTAATGAGCCGGCGCGATGCGTCGAGATCAGTGACGATCAGCGTGCCTCCGAGAAGTTGCTCGATGACGACCGCCACGTCGGAAGTGTGGTCGATCAGGCTCGCCGCGATGCCGAGCAGGTCCGGGTCGCTGACGTCGAGTCGCCGCGCGCGCGGGGCGCGCACGGTGTCGAGCGGCTGGAACGTTGCTCGCCCGGCCCCTTCGCGCTTGAGGTAGTCGATCGCGTCGCGCGCGTCGCTCCAACGCTGGACGACGATGTCCTGCAAGTGCGCTCCGAGCGCGACCTCGACGGCCACCTCGTAGCGCGGTGGTACTTCGATGGTTTCGGTGAGGACGCCGACCAGGCCGGGCAGGTCGAACGCGCCCCGGCGAACGGCCCGCAACACCGCGCGAACGCCTGTGTAGAGCCCTTCTCCACTCAGATGCGTTCGTTCCAGCACGTCGAGCCGCGCGCGGAGCGTCGCCAGTTCCCGTTCGTCGTGGTCGGACTTCGACGTCGTGTCTCGCGCTTTTTCCAGCTCCCCGGCGATTCGGCGCTCGATCGCCGCTGATGCCGCGAATACGTTGTCGAGCGCGGCCCGTAAGGCCTCCGCGCGGTCCGACTGCGCGGAGACCGTTCGTTCCAGCTCGGCGCGATCCGTGTCAGCACGCTTCTCGAGCGCTTCCACCTGACTCAGCTCGCGCTGAAGAGACGCCTTCCGATCCACGAGCGACTGAAGCTGGCCTTCGAGTCCGGCCGCCGTGCGCGAGATGTCGATGACCAGTTGTTCGGCGTGCGCAAGGCTGGCGAGTGTCTCCTCCCGCCGGGCGGTTGCTTCGGCGATAACGGCGTCACGCTCGCGCAATTCCAGTTCGATCGCCGCGGCGCGATCGATCAAGTTGGAGAGCTCGACGCGGTGTGCGTCAAGCTCCGCGAGCGCCTCTGCGCGCTCCTGCTCCATCTGGAGCAGCGACGCGCGCAGGTCGGCAACGCGCTCTGAGTTCGCGCGCGAGCGTGTGTCGAGTAGATCGAGCTGGTGGCGCGCGCGGACCAGCTCCTGCTCGTGAGATCGGAGTTGCTCCTCGAGCGCAGCGATCTGGTTGAGCACGCGGCGCTCGCCTCCGCGCAGCTCGCTCAGCCGCGATGTCACCCGCGACTGCGATTGCGACTGCTCGTCGCAGGCCGACTCAGCGCGCTTCAGCGCGCGCTGGGCGTCATCGAGACGCTCCGACAGCCCGGCCCACTGATGCGCGTACTGTAGTCGCTGCGCGGAACGCAGCCGATCGCGAACGGCGCCGTACTCGCGGGCGAGCCGCGCGGAACGCTCCAGCGACCGAACCCGAGGCTCCAGCTCGCCGAGGATGTCACGCAGCCGCTGCGCGTTGTTCATGGCCTCGAGAAGGCTGCGCTCCGCGTCGTTGGCCTGCAGGCGCAGGCCGCTGATTCCGGCAGCATGCTCGAACAGCCCGCGACGCTCCTCAGGGCGCTGGCTGAGCGCGGCGTCGACGAGCCCCTGACCGATGATCGTATATGCCTGCCCGAGCGGAGCGACGAGCTGCTGCACGTCCTTGAGCCGCACGCGCCCGCCGTTGATCAGGTATTGGCTTTCGCCCGAGCGAAAGGCGCGGCGCGAGACGGTGACCTCGCTGAACGCGAGAGGCAGGCTGCCGTCGCTGTTGTCGAGGACGAGAGTGACCTCGGCGAGACTCTGCTGTGACCGTTTGTCTGACCCGGCGAAGATAACATCCTCGGTGCGGCGGCTGCGCAGGTTGGCGTGGCCCTGCTCGCCGAGCACCCAGCGTAGCGCCTCGGCGACGTTCGACTTTCCGGAGCCATTCGGTCCGATGATGGCGGTGATTCCGCGATCGAACACGAACGTCGTCGGGGTCGCGAAGCTCTTGAAACCGTGAATATCCAGTTGCTTGAGCAGCAATCCCATGCGAGCACGTTTCCACGACCAAAACGGATATCGGCAACCATCGATGCTACCACCTCAGGTCGCGCCGTGCTCTTCCGTGCGCTTCCGCGCCCCAAGCATGCCCATGACCTGCTCGAAGACGTCGTAGGGCTGCGCGCCGACGATGGCCCGGTTGCCCAGGATGAACGCGGGCACGCCGGTGAGGCCCAGATCGGACGACAACAGCACGTCCTCATCAATCAGGTGCGCGAAGTCGCCGCGCTGAACCGTCTCGATCATCGCCTCCGGATCGAGCCCCACGCTTGCGCCGAGCTCCGCCAGCACGTCGATTGAGCCGATGTCACGCCCCTCGGCGAAGTACGCGTGGAACACGGCGCGGTGGAACGGTTCGAAGGCTCCGCGCAGGCGGGCATACTCGGACGCCTCCAACGCCAGCCGCGAGCTGGAGATCCAGTCGCGGTCGACGATCGTCAGCCCTGCGTTGGCCGCCATCTCGCGCATCGGCGCGCTGCGTTGCGCCCTCACGTTGGGCGGCAACGGGTGCGGCATGCCTTCCGGCGGCGTGTCCGGGCGCAGCAGGAACGCGCGCCATTCGACATCGATGTCGTACTCCCGTGACAATCGATCGACCCGATCCTGGCCGATATAGCAGTATGGTCAGACGTAGTCGGAGAAGACGACGACTGGAATGGGTCCAACGACCTGTTCGCTCACGTGTGCCTCCCTTGCTGCAGCAAGTCAGGCTCAATCCTCGCACATTAACGCGCGCGGTTGCCGCAGCGAGGGCGATTCTCCTCACATTCAGGGCGACACGGGATGGCCGGAAGCCGGTGGTACACTGCCAGCGAATGCCGCGACTCATGTGGTTGCGTCGCGATTGGAGACCCTTGAACGACATGGCGACGACATTTTCTCCGGCGGCGCTGCCGTCGAATGCGGCGGAGATCATGCTCGAAGCGGAGTTGCGGGGACGCATCGACGGGGAGGTCCGGTTCGACCGTGTCTCGCGCATGCTGTATTCGACCGACGCCAGCAACTATCAGATTGAGCCGGTCGGCGTCGTTATTCCAAGACATAACGACGACGCGCACGCCGCGATCGAGCTGGCCGCGAAGCACGGCATTTCGATCCTGCCGCGCGGTGGGGGGTCGGCGCTGGCTGGTCAGACGGTTGGGCACTCGCTCGTCATTGACTTCTCGAAGTACATGGCGAATGTGCTGGACCTCAACATCGAGGAGCGCGCTGTTCGCGTGCAGCCGGGCATCAATCTCGACCTGCTCAACACCGGGCTCAAGAAGCACGGACTCATGTTCGGTCCCGATCCGTCGTCGGGCAACCGCGCCACCATCGGCGGGGTAATCGGCAACAACTCGTCGGGCGCGCATTCGATTTTGTACGGCATGACGTCGGACCACGTCAGGCAGGCTGTCGTCATCCTGCCGGACGGCAGCCGGATCACGCTCGACCCGAGCGCCGTCGACCGGGCGGGACAGGACGATCCGACCGGCCGGTTGATGGCGAAGCTGCTGGCGTTTCAGGAAAAGCACAGCCCGATCATCGCCCGCGATTTTCCCCGCCACTGGCGCCGCGCGACCGGTTACTCGCTCGATCAATTCCTGAAGCCGGAGCTGAATCCGGCCCGGCTCGTCGTCTCCTCCGAGGGGACGCTGGCGACGACGCTGGAGGCGACGCTTGAACTGGTTCCTACACCGACGAAGACGGCCCTCGCAATCCTGCAATTCGAAGATCTCGTCGAAGCGATGGCGACGACGACGACCATTCTTGAGACGAATCCCTCAGCCATCGAGCTGATGGACCGCATGCTGATCGAGCTGACGCGCCAACAACCGGGCTTCGCGAGCCAGATTGCATACATCCGGGGCAGCCCGGAAGCGGTGCTGGCGGTCGAGTTCTATGGTGAGACCGATGAGCAACTGCGCGATCAGCTCGACAAGCTGGAATGGCATCTGCGGGCGAATTCGATGCTGCCACGCGAGGAGATGATCCGCGCCACTGACGCGACGCAGCAGGCGGACGTCTGGTCAGTGCGCAAGGCCGGGCTTGGTCTGCTGATGAGCATAAAGGGAGACGCCAAGCCGATTCCCGGCATCGAGGATGTGTCGGTGCCAGTCGAACACCTGGCAGAGTACGTCGCTGAGATCAAGCAGCTGTGCGCCGATTACGGGACGGTGGCCGCGTACTACGCGCACGCCAGCGCTGGCTGCCTGCATATCCGCCCGCTGATCAATCTCAAGGCAGCCGACGGCGTGCAGGCCATGGATGAGATCACTCGCGCGGCCGCCGAGATGGCGCGCCGCTTCAGCGGCGTGATGAGTGGCGAACACGGCGATGGGCTGCAACGCTCGGAATTGAACGAGAAGATCTTCGGGCCGGAGCTGTACGCGGCGATGCGGGAATTCAAGGACATCTTCGACCCGCATGGAATCATGAATCCCGGCAAGGTCGTCGACGCGCCGCCGATGGTCGAGAGCCTGCGCTTTGGCGCTGAGTACGCGACGGCGGACATCACGACGCATCTCGACTTCTCCCGCGAGGGCGGCTTCGCCCGCGCGATCGAGATGTGCAATGGAGCGGGCGTCTGCCGCAAAATCGGAGCCGGGACGATGTGTCCGTCCTACATGGCGACACGCGACGAGATGGACACGACCCGCGCCCGCGCCAACGCGCTGCGCAACGCGCTGGCCGGCCGGATGTTCATGCCGGAGGAGATGACCAGTCCCCAGGTTTACGACGTGCTGGACCTGTGCCTGTCCTGCAAGGCCTGCAAGACGGAATGCCCATCCAGCGTCGACATGGCAAAGATCAAGACCGAGTTTCTGGCGCAATATCACGACGCGCACGGCGTCGACCACCGAACGCGGATGTTCGGCGCGGTGCATCAGAGCTCGAAGCTGGCGTCCCGGTTGCCCGCGCTGGCGAATCTGACGCTGGGGTCGCGTGCTGGCCGGGCAGCGCTGTCGAAGATGGGGGTGCATCCGGAGCGGCACATGTCCCGCTTTGCCGATGAGACGTTCGAGGCATGGTGGAAGCGGCACAAGCAGCATCGTGAAGCGGAGCGGGCGCGACGCGTCACCCGCGGGCAGGCGGTCTATTTCCATGACACGTTCGCGACGTACAACTATCCGCGTGTCGGACGCGCTGTCGTGAGGCTACTGGAGGCGGCGGGGTTCGAGGTGGTCGTTGAGACGCGCCGCTCATGTTGCGGCCGTCCGATGTATTCCAAGGGTCTGGTCGACGCGGCCCGCAAGCTGGCGCGGGCGAATGTCAAGGTCCTTGCGCCCTACGCCCGGAAGGGAGTGCCGGTCGTCGGCTCCGAGCCGAGCTGCGTGTTGATGTTCCGCGACGAGTACATCGACCTGTTGCCGGGAGACGACGACGCGGCCGTGGTCGGGGCCAACTCGTTCATGATTGATGAGTTCCTGCAACGCCTCGCGGCCTCTGACGGCGTCGGCATCGAGTGGCGTGCTGAGGGGCGCGATGTGCTGTTCCACGGACACTGCCACCAGAAGGCGCTGATTGGCATGGCTCCGTCGATGGCAGTGCTGAAGCGGGCAGGGCTGAACGCCTTCGACTCCGGCGCGGGCTGCTGCGGCATGGCGGGCTCGTTCGGATACGAGACAGAGCACTACGACGTGTCACGCAAAGTGGGCGAGGAGCGACTGTTCCCACGGGTGCGGAATGCGTCCACGGAGACGACCATCGCCGTCGCAGGGGTGTCGTGCCGCCAACAGATAGAGCACTTCACGGACCGCACGGTAACGCACATCGCCGAGGTGCTCGCGGAGCAGGTGAAACCTGGACATGTGTGGACGCCGTCTGCGTAGTTCCGCCGAGCGCGCGATCACGCGTGCGCGACGTCGACTAAACGCAAGTATGACTTGAGCGACTTAGACCGCCAATACCTTACACCGCCAATTGGCGGCGTAGCATCATGCTGCCCGTTGCGATACTCCCACGGGCCGCGTGCCTGGGAGGCTCGCGTCGTGCGTGGCCCACGCCGCGATTCGGCGGCGGCGACGCCGTACTCCCGTTGCGTGTCAGGAACCCCCGATGGCCTGCTCACGCTGCTCGTGTTCGACCCGAAGCTGACCGCACGCGGCCGCGATCTCAACCCCTCGGGAGTAACGCACGGTCGCTGGGATCCCCGCCTCTCGAAGGACGCCGGCAAAGTGTTCGATGCGCTCGGCGGAGGGGCGCTCGAAGGGCGTGGCGGGTGTTGGATTCAGCGGGATGACGTTGACGTGGCACAGAAGGCCGCGCAGCAGCGCCGCAAGCTGCAACGCGTCCTGGTCGCGGTCGTTGACCGTCGAAATGAGCGCGTACTCGAACGACACGCGCCGGTGCGTCACGCCGATATAGCGGCGGACGGCGGCGATCAGTTCGGCCAGCGGCCAGCGGCGATTGAGCGGCACGAGGCTCGAACGCAGCTCGTCGTTCGCGGAATGGATCGAGATCGCGAGGTTGACCTGATACGGCTCTTCGGCCAGCCGGTCGATGAACGGCACGACGCCGGACGTCGACACCGTGATCCGCCGCGCGCCGAAGCCCATCCCCTCCGGGTCGTTGATGATCGCGATCATCTTCATCATCGCGGCATAGTTGTGAAACGGCTCGCCCATGCCCATCATCACGAGGTTCGTGAGCGGTCGCCCCTGCGCGCGGGAGCGTCGAGCGGCGTCGACGACCTGAGCCACCATCTCGCCCGCGCTGAGGTTGCGATGCAGTCCCATTAGCCCGGTCGCGCAGAACGAGCAGCCGACCGCGCAACCGACCTGGCACGACACACATACGGTCGCGCGCTCCGGATAGAACATCAGCACCGTTTCGAGGGTTTGCGCGTCAGGCGTGCGGTAGAGCACCTTGACCGTCTCGCCGTCGTCAGTCGCCAGTTCCTGAACCGGCGCCAGCATCTCCAGCGGCAATTCGTCCTGCAAGCGCTGCCTGAGCTCGACCGGCAGCGCCGTCATTTCATCGTAGCTGGTCGCCAGCTGCCGGTATAGCGGCTGGAACACCTGCCTGGCCCGGTACGACGGAACTCCGCGCTCCGCGAACCACGCGGACAGCTCATCCAGCGTCATTTCGAAGACGCCATGCGGCCGGAATCGTGCGTTCAAGGACGCAGGCTCAATATCCATGTCAACTGGCGTGTGCGCGGTGGAAACTGCAGTATTCATCAGGTGATCATACCATCCTGCGTTGCGATTATGTTCAGTACATCGATCGCTCGAACGCGCGTTGACACGCGCGTTGAACGGGGGTGCGCGGGTGGTTCGCCGTGATCAAGCGGGGCAGACGCCGCTCTGGAATGCGCGCAATGCCGGCTCCCCGATTACCCAGCGCCAGGCGCTGTCCACCTCGATAACGTCGTCTATCGAGCGTCGCAGGTTCTCGCCGGTCCGCCAATCGACCTCGACCTCGATGACCTCAACCTCGCCGATCCAGACAATTTCTTTAGTTTGTTGTCGAGCGTCGATGATGATGATCGAGTCGACCGATGGATCGCGCTGAAGCGCGAGCTCGCGGCCACACTCAATGAATTTCTGGCGCGAGACGATTTCCTGATGCGCGGGGTGGAGCGTGTCCCATGCCTTGCCATACTCCCCGCGGCTGAGCTGTTCGAGCCTCAGACGGACGGAGGCTTCGGCGTCGCTCGTGTCCACCTCGCCCCCGCATGACGCGAGTAGACAGGCCATGAACACGAACAGAACGAGAATGGCGACACGCATCGGTAACGCTCCAGCTTGAACAGTCGACCGGGCCGGGACGCGTTGGAATCGCAGCGTCTAGCCGAGAATCATACACGCGGCCACGCTCTCGACGGCGCGAAACGCCCTGCTGGAATAGGCAGAAACGCGTTCTTGTGATACGTTACCCCGAGGCTGGCGTGGGCTGTCACGCCGGGCGATGCCGGCTGTCGTGATGGAGCATGGAACGTATGCCGCGGATAGGTGACCGGACGATTGGCGAACTCTCCAGGGTCTGGAAGAGCCGCGGGGCAACATCGTTGATCGCGTCAGGCGGCACGCTCGGTATGGTCCT